>CAXSEC010000091.1:0-13538 GCA_964236325.1 uncultured Acidobacteriaceae bacterium
ATAGTTCGTCCCGTACAGCAGCCCTGCCTGCCGCCGCTCCGTCAGCGACTCCATGTCCTTTAGCCGGGTGTACCACCCCGTTGTCCCGATCACCATTCGCGCCCCCGTCGCCAGGCATGCGCGCATGTTCTGCAGCACCGCCTCCGGCGTCGTGAAGTCAATCACCACGTCGAACCCGGCCACAAACGGCGGCGTCAGCGCCATCGCGTCGCGGTTCTCCTTGGCGTCGAGCACATGCACGCCGTGGCCGCGCTCGTGGGCTACCTCCGCAACCAGTCTTCCCGTTTTTCCCTGTCCCAGCACTAGAACGCGCATCGTTACAAATCCCCTTATGCCCTTGCGGCTAGATCGCCCGCAGCAGCCTTCCGTGCGTCCACATCAAACACTGATGCATCCGGCTCCGTAAAGAACGCCCGGTGCAGACTCCGCACCGCCTCCTCTACGTCGTCCTCGTCAATCATGAAGCTCATATTGATCTCGCTCGCGCCCTGCGAAATCATCCGCAGGTTCACATGGCTCACCGCCGCAAACACCCGTCCCGCAATCCCGTTGCGCCCGCGGATATTCTCACCCACCAGGCAGATCAGCGCTTTTCGGCCCTCATACTTCACATCCGCGATTCGTCCCAGCTCCTCGCAGATCTCCGGCAGCCGCTCGTTCGAGTCCACCGTCAGCGATATGCTCACCTCACTCGTCGATACCATGTCGATCGCGCACTTGTACTTGTCAAAGACATCAAACACGGCCTTCAGATAGCCATGCGACATCAGCATCCGACTTGCCACCACATCAATGATCGTGAGCTTCTTCTTCGCCGCAATGCTCTTGAACGGGCTGCTGCAGGGCGGCGCCACGGCAATGATCTGAGTTCCCGCATTCTCCGCGTCGCGGCTGTTCAGTACCCAAACCGGGATGCTCTTCTGCACCGCCGGCAGAATCGTCGCCGGATGCAGCACCTTCGCACCGAAGTAGGCGAGCTCCGCCGCCTCCTCAAAACTGATGGTCTTCACTCGCAGTGCCTCCGGGCAGATCCGCGGATCGGTGGTCATAATGCCGTTCACATCGGTCCAGATCTCAATCGCGCCCGCATGCATCGCACCGCCAATCAACGCCGCCGTGTAGTCACTGCCGCCACGCCCCAGCGTCGTCGTCACTCCGTCCACCGTGGATCCAATGAACCCGCCGAGCACGGGCGTCTGTCCTGCCTCCAACAGCGGCGCCACATGCTCCATCAGTCGGCTCTCGATCGCCCTTTCGAGCGGCGCCGCCTTGCCGAAGTGCGCATCTGTAACCATGCAGAGACGCGCATCCACATGCGTTCCATTCAGCCCGCGCTGCGCAAACGCCTCCGCCACCATGCGGCTCGAGAAGCGCTCCCCGAAACTGATCACCAGGTCGTTCGTTCGCGGCGTCAGCTCGCCCACCGCCGAGATCCCGCGCAGCAGATCATCAAGCGCATCAAACTCCTGCGCCAGCACGCCATGCACCGCTGCGAACCGCGCCTCCTCCAGCAACTGCGCAGCCGTATCCAGATGTCGATTCCGCAACCGCGCCGCAACCGCCAGCGCTCCCGCCTTGTCCCCGCCGCCGGCCGCCTTCGCGGCCGCCAGCAGCTGGTCGGTCACCTTCGCCATCGCCGAAACCACCACCACCGCTCGTAGCCCACGCGCCCGTCGCCCCGCCACAATCGCCGCCGTCCGCTCCATCGCCTGGGCGTTCTCGACCGACGTTCCACCAAACTTCATCACGACCAGGTCTTCGCGCGCTGTACTCACACCGTCACCAGCCCGCTCGTCCGATCCCGCACCGCGTCGAACTTGCCCGTCACGGCCAGCACCTCGGCGTTCAGCACCGCCGCCCCCGCAGCGCCGCGGATCGTATTGTGCGAGAGCACCACAAACTTCCAATCAAACAGGCTGCACTCGCGCAGTCGCCCCACTGTCGCCGCCATCCCGCTGCCGCGCATCAGGTCCAGCCGCGGCTGCGGACGATCGATTCCAGCGTCGTACTCCACCGGCTGCTCCGGCGCACTCGGCAGCTGCGCGTCCGCAAACGGCTTGAACTCACTCCAGGCCGCCAGCACCTGCTCCCGCGTCGCCTTGGTCTTCAGCTTCACCGACACACATTCCGTATGCCCGTCCACCACGGCGACCCGATTGCAGTGCGCGCTCACCGTCGCCGACGCCTTCACGATCTCGTCGCCCGCCAGCGTCCCCAGCAGCTTCGCGCACTCCTCCTGCAGCTTCTCTTCCTCATTCTTGATAAAGGGCACCACGTTCCCCAGAATGTCGAGCGACGCTACCCCCGGATACCCGGCGCCACTCACCGCCTGCATCGTCGACACAAACAGACTCTCAATCCCGAACCGCTCCTCGAGCGGCTTCAACGCCAGCACCAGCCCAATCGCCGAGCAGTTCGGGTTTGTCACGATGTACCCGCCACTCTCCCGTCGCCAGCTCTGCGTCTCCAGCAGCGGCAGATGGCTTGCATTCACCTCCGGCACTACCAGCGGCACGTCGTTCGTCATCCGGAACGCACTCGAGTTCGAGATCACCGCGCATCCCGCCGCCGCAAACTTCGGCTCCAGCTCACGCGCAACCTCCGCGTCCAGCGCGGCAAAGATAATCTTCGGCAGCTCTCCCACTGCCAGCTCCGGCACATTGGCCTGCATTGTCATTGCCGCGATCCTCGCCGGCAAGGGCGTGTCCAGCTTCCATCGCACCGCCTCGCCGTACGTCTTGCCGGCACTGCGATCGCTTGCCGCCAGCCACGCGATCTCAAACCACGGATGCTGTTCGAGCAGCTGCACAAATCGCTGACCCACCATGCCAGTCGCGCCGAGAATGCCGACCCTGCGTCGTTCCATCCCCCAAGAATACCAAGGTCCGCAGCTCGTCTCGCCGAAAGCTGGAACCCCGTTGCCCCTCTCTGCGTAAACTCACCGCAGCAGCACGCGTGTCAGGAGTCCTCATGCACATCGCAGCGCTTTGGCCATCCCTGTTCTGGCTTTGGACCGCCTCCGAAGTCGCTCTCGTCCTCGCGACGCGTACCCGCCGCAGCAGCGGAACCACTCAGGACCGCGGCTCCATGTACATCCTCTGGCTCACCATTGTCGCCTCCATCGCCGCCTGCAGCTGGCTCGCCGACACCCTTCCCGTGGCGCGCTTCGATGGCTCGCCCTGGCTCAAACCCCTCACCATCGCCCTCATGGTCACCGGTCTCGTCATCCGCTGGAGCGCCATCCTCTCGCTAGGCCGCTCCTTCAGCGTTAACGTCGCCATCAAGGAGTCGCAGACGATCTACCGCAACGGTCTCTTCCGCTTCGTCCGCCACCCCTCCTACCTTGGCATGCTCGTCATCTTCCTCGCCATTGGCCTGCGCTCGCGCAACGTCGTCAGCCTTGTCCTCATGCTGATCTGTCCGGCAGCCGCGCTTGTCTATCGCATTCACATCGAAGAACGGGCGCTAGAGCACGCCTTTGGCGCCGAGTACACCAGCTATCGACAGACGACGAAGCGCCTCATCCCCGGCATCTTCTAGCCAAGTCGTACCGCGGCTAATAGTCATCGCGCCGTCGCCGCCGCCGAGCCGAGTACCCACCGGATCCGCCCCACACCATCAGCGCCGCCACCAGATGAATCAGAAACCACAGGCTCAAACCCTGGTCCGTATAGATCAGAAACAAAATCAGCACTCGTGGCAACAGCACCGCGATCACCAACGGCACAATTCCGCCCAGGTGAAACGGGGTCAGCACACCCTGCAGCCACGCCATCGCCAGCGCTACTCGCGGTAGAAACAGCGAAAACACCAGGAACCATAACGGCAGCGCATGAATCACTAACTCAAACTTCATCGGAACAGCCTCCAGCCGGCAGACAGTGAATTGTACCCGCTACTTCGCGGCCGCAAACGCCACGCCAGTCTTCGCCGTCCCATGCACCGTCACCGTCACCTGTGCCGTCTTCTCGCCCAGCTTTTCGTGCACAAACCCAAGCGTGTAATCGCCCGCCGGCAGCCCCGAAAGCGTGAAGCTGCCGTCCGCCGCTGACACAGCAAAAAACGGTGTCGCGGAAACGTTGATAAACGCGTTCATCCACGGATGGTTGTTGCACCGCACCGGCATCATCGCCTCCGCGTTATTAAACCTCCGCACCTGCGGCGCCCCCTTCGGCCCCTGCGACACATCAATCACCTCATTCCCGACGACCGTCGGCATCGTGTGGATGTTGTGCATCGTCGAGTCCGAGTTGCGAAACTCCACCGCGCCGCCGCGCATCACGGCTACCACATGCGGCACATACCTGCAGCCCTTCTGGTCCAGCACCACCGGCGTCAGTGGTCCGCTCGGCGCAGCATTCATCGCCGCCGCCGGCCCGCTCTTCACGTAGACATACACGTTCGCCAGCTTGCCGCTCTTCACTACATACTGCTCCGCCTCGTTCTGGCCGCCCATCATTGAGCACACCGGATCCTGGCTCATATCAATCTGTAACCGCTCCGGTTGCTTTCCGGAAAAACTCACCACGCCCGTCACCGATCCCGCCGTCGCCGGATCCACCGGAGACCCCGCCGGCAGCGCCGAGGTCGTCGCCTTCGTGCCGCCATCGATCGCCTCACCCTTCTTCAGCGCCGCATCCGGCTTGCACCCCGCCAGCATCAATCCAGCCATTACAACGGACAGAACAGCAACCTGCCTCTTCATCAAAAATCTCCAGACTCAGCCGATCAGATGCTACTTTCCACTCTCAAGCGCCGCCAGCATCGCATCCTTGAACGCGCCCGTACCCGCTGATCCACCCACATCCCTGGTTAAGCTCTTGCCCTCGGCATACACAGCCTCAAGCGCCGTCTGAATCGCATCCGCACTCGCGCTTTCATCAATATGCCGCAGCATCAGCACTGCACTCTGCAGCAGAGCCGTGGGGTTCGCCAGCCCCTTGCCCGCAATGTCTGGCGCCGATCCATGCACCGCCTCGAAGATCGCGCACTCCACGCCCAGGTTTGCGCCCGGAACCAGCCCCAGCCCGCCAACCAGTCCGCTGCACAGATCGCTTAGAATATCGCCGTACAGGTTCTCCGTCACAATCACGTCGTACTGCCATGGATTCATCACCAGCTGCATGCACGTGTTATCGACAATGTGTTCGGCATACGAAATCTCCGGATAGTCCGCCGCCACCTTGCGGCAGCAGTCCAGAAACAGCCCGTCCGAGAGCTTCATGATGTTCGCCTTGTGCACGGAGTGGACCTTCTTTCGCCCATACTTCCGCGCCGCCTCAAACGCAAACTTCGCAATCCGCGTCGATCCCTTCTCGGTGATGATCTTCAGCGACTGCGCCACCCCCGGCACCACCATCACCTCCAGACCCGCATACAAATCCTCGGTATTCTCCCGCACAATAATTAGGTCGATCCCCGGATACTTTGTCTCCAGCCCCGGCAGATTCTTCACCGGTCGAAAGTTTGCATACAGGTCAAACCTCTTCCGCAGCGTCACGTTGATCGACGAGAACCCGCCGCCGATCGGCGTCGTCACCGGCCCCTTCAGCGCCACACGATTCTGCTCGATCGACTCATACAACGCCTTCGGCACATACTCGCCCGTCTTCTGGAACGCGTCCGCGCCCGCGTCATAGCGGTGCCAGTCAAAGCTCGCGCCCTTCCGCTTGCCCGCCGCCTCCAGAATCTCCACTACCGCGTCCGTCACCTCCGGCCCAATGCCATCGCCCGGAATCAACGTAATCTTGTGCGTTGTCACCGCATCACTCATGCCTGTCCTCTGCTCCTACCGTTTCCCGCTCAGCCGTTCCAACTCACTCTGAAACTCCTGCACATCCTTAAAGTCCCTGTGCACGCTGGCGAACCGGATATATGCGACCTTATCAATCTCGCGCAGCCGCTCCATAATCATCTCGCCAACCTCCTTGGTGGATCGCTCGCGCTCCGGGCTGTCCACCACGTACGCCTCGGTCTCATCCACAATCTGTTCCAGCTTTGCCGCCGAAATCGGCCGCCGCGAGCACGAGTGCAACAGCCCGCTCAGCACCTTCTGCCGATCAAACTTCTCCCGCCGCCCATCCTTCTTCACCACCATGTACGGAATCTCATCGATCCGCTCATACGTCGTAAATCGCTTGTCGCACTGCTCACACTCGCGCCGTCGACGGATCGAATCCGCCTCCTTGCTCTCGCGTGAATCGACCACCCGATCTTGGGAGTAACCACAGTAAGGACATCGCATCAGGACGGCTTCGATTCTATCGCAGCGGTCCGCCGACCTCTTCCCAAATGCTCGCAGACGGCGTTCAGGCGCCAACACCTGACTCCAGCAAAGAAGAAAGTGGTCTCTCGTCTCGCGTCAACCCTCCTTTCCACGAGCGACCTGCAACTTTCGTGTACCTCCAGCTCTCAACAAGTTCGATCCGCCGCCGATAAGAACCTTGAAGGCGAGGGTGAACTCAACCGGCTCTTCAGAGGTGCAGCGTGTTTTCGATAATCGGAATCCTTGTGGTGCTTGGATCTGTGATTGGCGGTTTCTTGATGGAGAAAGGAAAGCTCCCGGTGCTGATCCAGCCGGCTGAGTTCCTCACCATCGCCGGCGCATCCATCGGTACCGTACTCGCCGCAAACCCCCTCCATGTCCTCAAGGGAGTGTTCACCGGCGTCCTCGGTGTTCTCAAAGGCTCCAGTGTCTCGGAAAAGCGCTATAGCGAATCCCTGAAGATGCTCTTCGATGTCTTCAGTAAGGCCCGCAAAGAAGGCATGATCGCCATCGAAGCCGACATTGAAGAGCCAGAGAAGAGCCCCATCTTCTCGAAGTATCCCGACTTCGTCAAAGACCATCACGTCTCCGCCTTCATCTGCGACACCATGCGGATGGCCGTCACCGGCGGCGTCAAAACCTTCGACGTGGACCAGATGATGGAGCTGGATCTCGAAGTTCATCACCACACCTCTATGCAGCCAACCCAAGCCCTAAGCTCCATGGCCGACGCCCTCCCCGGGCTGGGAATCGTAGCCGCCATACTGGGCATCGTGGTCACCATGGGTGCGCTCGGTGGTCCACCGGCCGAGATCGGCCATAAAGTCGCCGCCGCTCTCGTCGGCACCTTCCTTGGAATCCTGCTGTGCTACGGCGTCATTGGCCCCATCGCCGCGAACATGACCAAGAGCCTCGAAGAGAAACACGCCTACTACCACGTACTTCGGGTCACGCTGCTGGCGTTCATCAAAGGCACCTCGCCGATCCTCGCCGTCGAAATGGGACGCCGCGCCATCCCCGAGCATGTGCGGCCCAAGTTTTCAGCACTCGAAAAAGTATGCCGTGAGAAGGGCGCCGAAGCGGCGAAATAGGGAGACACCATGTCCGATCTGAACGAAGAAATCATCATCGTCCGCAAGAAAAAGGTAGTACACGGTGGGCACCATGGGGGTGCATGGAAGGTCGCCTACGCAGACTTCGTCACCGCCATGATGTCTCTCTTCATCGTCCTTTGGCTTCTCAGCAGCAGCAACGAGGCCGTCAAAAAATCAGTGGCCGGCTACTTCAACGATCCCAAAGGAACCTCCGCGATGGAAGGCAGCAGTCGGGCCGGCGTCGGCAACAGCCTTCCAGTCACCCAGTCAGACATGAAGCAGCTCAAAGAGCGGCTGCTCGCCTCCGCGCAGACCCTGCCGAACTTCGAGCGGCTCAAGAAGCAGGTAGAGATTAGCGCCTCCCCGGATGGCCTGCGCATCGAGCTGATGGAAGAACCCGGCGGCACCTTCTTTGAGAGCGGCAGCGCAACCCCAACAATGCGTGGCTTCCTGACCCTGATTTCAAAGGAGCTTGGCAAAATGCCAAACAAGCTATCGATCGAAGGTCACACGGACGCCCGGCGCTACAGCACAGTCGATGGCTACAGCAACTGGGAGCTCTCCGCGGATCGCGCCAACGCAGCTCGCCGTCTCATGCAGAATGCCGGCATCGGTCAGGATCAGGTGGCGCAGGTTCGGGGCTTTGCTGACCAGCTGCCACGCGATCCGCAGCATCCCGAAGACGCCCGCAACCGCCGCATCACCCTGATCGTCGACCCCATCGCCGCCCCCGAGCCGGCATTGCCTGGGCCCGAGCAGATCGCCGAAGCGCACCCCGCTCCCGGGAAGCCCTCCGCGGAACAGCACGAGTAATCCTCGCCGGCGGCTAAGGATCGAGAGTGGGCGCATGAGCAACGGCCTGTACCAAAGCCCGCAGCATCTGCTCCTGCTCTCGAGTAGCAAAGGCAAACAGCAGCCCCGCTCGAAAGCCCTCACTGTGAGCCACCGAGCAGGGAACTTCAAGCACCGTACCGACTGGCTGCAGATGAATGACGCCGACCGACTCCGCCGCAATCGGGACCGTAGACTCGGCATAAAGCCCGGTATCGCTCAGATTCAGACACTGCCCAGGAACACTCCTCGTCCCCAGCACAAACAGAAGAGGAAAAGGGAAGTGAATCGGAAAGCGCGGGCGCCTGTAGAGGAACGAGTCCACCGGTACCATGACAGAAATCGATCCTCTCGCATCGCGCTTCCTAAAGCCCCGAACTCCACCTCAGTTCCTAAAAGGGGCGCCCAATCATCAGGCTGCTATCGAGGTGGTTACCTGCGGACAGTTGCAGGGGGTTATTTCGTAGCTATGGTAACCTGAGCGACCGCCCGCCGTAGAGTACCTTGCGCTGGCAGAGGTTCGTTTGAAGCAGCTCAGTGCGGCGCAAGATGGCGAGTTGCAGGCAGCAGCCGCTGCCGGGCAAACGTATTCCGCCTTGCCGCGCCGAAAGATTCTGGTCGTCGAGGACGATGGCCCGCTGGCACGCTTCCTCTCCCGAACACTGCAGGAAGCCGCGCACGAGGTACAGCTTGCCCCCGACGCCGGCACGGCCTTGAGCCTGCTAGACCCCTCGTTCGATCTCGTCCTACTTGATCGCACTCTGCCGGACGGAGACGGTCTGCATGTGCTCCACACCCTCCGGCAGACCTACCCCAATCTTCCCGTCCTGATGTTGACGGCCCGCGCAGGCGTCGACGACACCGTGAAAGCCCTGCACTCCGGCGCAGACGACTATCTCACCAAGCCCTTCTCCTACGTCGAGCTCCTGGCTCGGGTCAGCGTGCTCCTGCGCCGCGAAGTAGCCGTCGCCTCGCCCCTCGTGCGTATCGCCGATCTGACCCTCTCTCGCGCGCAGCATCGCGTGGAGCGAGCCGGCCGCCGCATCGAGCTCACACCGCGCGAGTTCCGCTTGCTGGAGTTCCTGATGCGGTCACCCGGCATTCCCGTCCCCCGCGCCACCCTCATCGCAGAGGTTTGGGACGTGGCAGACCCAGGCTCCAACATCGTGGACGTCTATATGAAGTATCTTCGCGACAAGATCGACACCGGGCACGAGCTTCGCTTGATCCGGACCGTTCGCGGAGTTGGTTTCTTGATCGGCGAAGACTGAAGATCTTTGCTGAGGGTGTACCGCAGGCCGCTCCCATCCGCGCCATCTTCTCTGTAGGAGATGGCCTCTACTTGCACGGAATTAGCGCCATCGCATCAGGAAATGTTCGAAGACCATCCGCGGAGAGTTGTTGGGCCATGAACCTCGATCCACCGCAGAACCAAACGTCTCTGAGTCCACTTGTCCAAGAGCTGCTGCACGCCATCGGTCAACCTCTTACCTCCCTCCAGCTATGCGTCCTTCTGCGCGACCGGCCATCAACCGACCGCGTCGGCTCCACCACGCTCATGCGCGACATGGCCGATCAGGTCACCCTCCTCTCCCGTCTCTTCGCGACGCTCCGCCAGCTCCTCGACGCAGAGGCTGATCCGCTCCGCATCACCCAGGACGACCTCAATCTCCTCCTCCCGAAGATCCTGCTGCACTGGCGCCAGTCAGCCCTCCAGAGAGACATCACGGTCATGCCCACTGGCCTCCGAGCGGTCGAACCTCCCCATCCCTCCCCGGCCCATCGCGGCCCAATCGAGACCTGCCTGCAGGAGATCTATGCCGCCGCTCTCGAAAGCACACCCGATCGAGGCAGCATCGCCGTCACCCTGACCACGCATCCACGCGGCTCTTGCCGGCTCCGGATCGCCGGCGGAACTCTGCTCCCGGCAGCCTCCTTTCCCGGCCGCTTTGTGCTGCCGGCCGCAAAGACGCTCCTCGACTCAGACACCCAGGAGTTTACCTACCGCCTCAATCCCTTCGAGGCCAACCTGGTTCTCCGCCAGCCGGCCTTCTCCATCGCAGAAGCTGCCGTCATCAAGCAATCTCCATCGGCCAGCGCGCGTCCATCACCCGGTGCGCCTTCATCGCCGCGTCAGGGCCACGCAGGTCTTCCAGGATGAACTCCAGCACCGATGCCTCACGCACCCTGGTTCGCGTCCTTCTGGTAAGCTCCAGCGCTGCACTCCGCCACTCTCTCCGCGAGCGGCTCTCCGAACAGCGGTGGAGTGTGCGCGAGGCGGAAAGTGGCACGGACGCCATCGAAAAACTCATGGAGTCCACGAGCGACATCCTCCTTCTGGACTCCCGCCTGCCCGATCTTCGGCCGGATGAGTTCAGCCGCCTCATCGCCACCCAGTTCTCGCACGTGCAGCTGCTTTCACTCAATCCGCCAGCCGGTCCTCCGGGATCCAGAGCCCCCGCGCCCGACCCGCTGCTTGCCGAACTCGGGGAACTCGTTCTTCCCTGGGCCAGCACCGCGCAGGGCGCGCTTCCGCCGCTTTCCTCCAGCCCTCGCCGACCGTCAGAAAACGAAGGCAGCTGGCAGGGAATGGTCGGTTTCTCGCCCGCCATTGAGCGTGTCTTTCATGCGATTCGCCTGGTCGCCCGCCGAGACACCAGCGTTCTCATCACCGGCGAAAGCGGAACCGGCAAAGATCTCGTGGCGCGAGCCATACACGTCAGCAGTGCCCGCGAAAAGCAGCCGTATGTGGTGATCAACTGCGCCGCCATCCCCGAAACTCTCCTCGAAGCCGAGCTCTTCGGCTACACCCGCGGCGCCTTCACCGGCGCCGTCCAGTCCCGCATCGGTCGCATCCACGCCGCGCACGGCGGAACGTTATTTTTGGATGAGATCGGCGAAATGCCGGTCGCGCTCCAAAGCAAGCTCCTTCGCTTTCTTGAGCAGGGCGAGGTCCAGCGCATCGGCGGCTCCGACACCCTCAAGGTCGACGTTCGCATCATCGCCGCCACCAACGCCGACCTCAAGAAACTCTCCTCGCAAAACCTCTTTCGCGAAGACCTCTACTATCGCCTCGCGTCTTTCCCATCGCCCTACCCCCCTTGCGCGATCGCATGAGCGACCTCGACAGCCTGATCGACAGCTTCCTCCATCGCTTCGCCCCCGGTCTCGGCCTGAGCGATGATGCGCGGCGGCGCCTGCATCAGCACACCTGGCCCGGCAACGTCCGCGAACTGCGCAACGTCATCGAACGCGCCAGCCTCTACGCCGATCAGGCGCAGGAAGTTCGCGCCGAGGACATCTTCTTCTAGCCGCAACCCCGCCTACAACCTCCGCGTCACAGCCTGCTCTGCCCCTCAACCTTTGGGCGTCCGCTTGCATTCGAAGTAGGCGAATGTTGCCTACTTCTCATCGAGTTCCAACGAACATCCACCCCCCCGCACCGCATCTGCTGGCAGAGGCGTTTTCGGACTTCATCTCCGCCTCCGCCCGGCTCGAGATCTCCTATCGCGATCTGCAGGCGGAGGTGCGACACCTCGGCCACGAGCTCTCCGAACGAAACCTCGCCCTGAACGCCAGCCTGGCGAGGAACGAGGCCATGAGCCAGTCCCTCCGGGCCATCCTCGACTCTCTGCCCTGCGGTGTGCTCGTGCTCGATGGAGAAGGCGACATCCGCTTTACCAATCCTGAGGCCTCCCGTCTTCTGGACCTGCCGCGCACCCATATGGGCTCTCTCTGTGAGATCCATGAGAGGCGCGGCCTCGATCTCTCGTTGATTCCGTCCGACAACACCGCCAACTCGCCCGAGCAGGAGCTCGCGCTCTCCGGTCCGGCTGGCGAGCGCTGGCTCGCCGTCCGTCGGCAATCCCTTCTCCCTGCCGCCGCCAGAAACACCGACGCCCTCACCGAAGACATCCTGATCCTCCGCGATGTCTCCGCCCGCCGCCGCTGGGAGACCGAGCGCGAAGCCGCCCGCTCCGCCGTCGCGCTTGCCGAGGTCTCCTCCATCCTCGCCCATGAGATCCGCAATCCGCTCGCCAGCCTGGAGCTCTTCACCTCGCTCCTCGAAGATTGCCCGGACCGCCTGCCCGAGTGGATCTCGCATCTTCGCGCCGGCATCCGCTCGCTCTCCGGCACCGTCAACAACGTCCTTGCCCTCAACGGCGGCTCATCCCTCGCGCTCGAACGCCTCGACCTCGGCCGTGAGCTCGACCTCGCCGTCGAGTTCGTTCGCCCGCTCGCGTCGCAGGCAGAGATCGCCCTCACCCTCGTGCCATGCGCCGAGCCAATGCCGTTCCGCGGCAATCGCAGCGCTCTGCAGCAGCTCATCCTCAATCTCTGTTCAAACGCCATCCGCCACACCAGCACCGGCGGACGCATCAGCATCCGCCGCCAGCTGCGCTCCAGCCGGCTTCTCGTCAGCGTGGAGGATAACGGCTCGGGCATCACCCCGGAGGATCAGCGGCACCTCTTCCACAGCCGCTTCTCCGGCTCCGCCAGCACCTCCGGCCTCGGTCTCGCCGTCTGCAGCCGCCTCATGCAGCAGCACAGCGGCTCCATCCGCGTCCACAGCGATCTCAACCAAGGCGCCACCTTCACCCTGGAGTTCCCCGCGTTATGACCGCCCTTCCTTCAAAACCATCCGTCCTTCTGGTCGACGACGAACCCGGCATTCGCGTCGCGCTGCAGGCGCAGTTCCTCCGCCACGGTTGGAACGCGCAGCTCGCCAGCGGCGTTCGCGACGCCCATCGTCAGCTTGCCCTGGCCCACTTCGATCTCGTCGTCTGCGACGTTCGCATGCAGGATGGCGACGGCTTCGACGTACTGCGCGTCGCCCAGACCGACGATCTTCCGCCGGCCTTCCTCTTCCTCACCGCCTTCGGATCGGTCCCCGATGCCGTTCGCGCCATGCAGGGCGGCGCCGTCGACTACCTCACTAAACCCGCCAGCTTCGATCACCTGCAGGCAGCCGCAAGCCGCGTCATGCGTGAGCGCCAGGCACAGCAAAGCAGTGCTCCCGCGGAGATCGCCACCGGCATCATCGGCCACTCGCGCGCGCTTGCTGCCGCTCTGGCGCGCGCACGAGCCGCCGCCAACACCAGCTCCGATGTGCTCGTCGAAGCCGAAAGCGGCACCGGCAAGGAACTGCTCGCCCGCATGATCCACGACAACAGCGCCCACCGCAAGGGCCCGTTCATCGCCATCAACTGCGCCGCCCTTCCAGAGACCCTGCTCGAAAGCGAGCTCTTCGGCCACGCCCGCGGCGCCTTCACCGGCGCCACCGCCGCCAAGCCCGGCAAGTTCGAGCTCGCCAGCGGCGGCACCCTCCTGCTCGATGAGATCGGCGA
>CAXSEC010000092.1:0-12413 GCA_964236325.1 uncultured Acidobacteriaceae bacterium
CCGGGAGCGACGACGTTTCTGGCGGGAAACGGGACGTTTGGGGATCCGACGCCGGGCGTGGCCAAGGAGCTGGATGTCCAGGGGAGCGATGTGAGCTTCTTTACGGTGGGTGGGCAGCAGTTGGTAAATCCGGCGCCCATGGTGGTGGACATGGTGGTGACGCCGATGATGATTACGGCGACGACGGGGACGGTGGTGCAGACGAAGGCCATGTGCAAGTACAGCGATGGCTCGGCGGCGGACTGCACGAGCAAGGCGACGTTCACGTATTTGAAGGGCGGCGTGGCGGCTTACAACGGGACGGGGGCGATCGTTGGGACGCAGGCCGGGCCGGCGGAGGTTGATGTGTCGATGGGGTCGATTACGGTGAAGCTGGCTGTGCTGATTGTGAATTTACCGATCTACTTCAATGGCGGGTTGATGCTGGGATCGAACTAGCGTTATGGATCGATGAGGAAAGAGAAGAGAGAGGCTCCGTCTGCTGATGGAGCCTCTCTCTGCGTTTTGCGGGCAGGGCGTTTGCGGGCGAGAGCGCTACTGCTTGATGGCGGTGAGGATCTGGGGGAAGGTGGGGATGGGGCGCTGGTCGTCGGCGGCGACGTTCATCCGGGACTGGTACCAGCGGTAGGCGGGAGTGGGGCCGAGCTGCTGGTAGTGGGCGTTGAAGTACGGGATCATCTCCTGGCCGGGAGGAGTGGGGTCGGGCATCATGGTAACGACCTGCTGGAAGATGGGCATCATGCGGGTGACGACGGTGGGGTCGACCTGACGCCAGTAGGCGAGGGAGACGCGGTCGGCGTCGAACTCCATTTTGTAGGGGTTCTTGTCGTCCATCTTGCCGTTGCAGTGCTGCCACCAGTGGCCGAGCTCGTGGATAAGGATCCAGCGGTGGGCGGCGAGATCGAAGAGGGTGTGGGCGTCGGTCTGGGTGGCGCTGGGTCCGGCGAGCCTGAGGAAGGCGGCGTGCTCTTCTGGGTTGAGGACGGACCAATCTGAGGTGCGGAGGATGTTGGTCTCTTCGTCGTACTGGCCGAAGGAGGGAACATCTTCGACGACGATGGTGGGGGCGGGGTTGGGGCAGGTAAAGCCGGCGGTGTGGACGCGGGCGACGAAGGCATCTCGGGTGTGGGTGGCTTCGGCGCGGGTGGCGGCGACGGCTGGGGTGTCGGGTGCGGGTGGTGCGGGCGTTTGGGCGAGGAGTGAAGCGAGGCAGGTGGTGGCGAGGGTGGCGGCGGCGAGGAGACGCGTTTGGGCGGCGAGGGGCACGGGAGTTCTCCGGAACGAGGGATGGCGCGGCGCTCCGGGGCCCGTGGTGCGGCGTGCTGTGGATGAGGGTACGCGGTGGGTGGTGCGAGCGGGTAGTAAAAAGTTGGTAGCCTATGCTGACGGTGTGGGCGAGATGACGAATGCGGCGCTGATTGCGGGGGCGGCGGGGTGTTGCGGCCGTGGGTGGAGGATGTGGGGGTGGCGCTGGTGAGTGCGGGTGGTGAAGGCTAGGACGGCGCGGAAGGATGACACGCCCGAGGCGAACCGGGAGAGGCAATGTTGCGGCTTTCTTGTAGCGGATTTTTGTTTGACATCGCAGCGGAGGCGCAGCATAGTGGCAGCTAATGTGCCAGGTTGCGGTTCGCTTGCGGAGCCGCGTTTGGTTCTTTCCGACGGCACGTCCCCGTAGCAGGACGAGGAGGTTGGTGTGGTTATGCAAGTTCGTGGACTTTTGGTTGTTTCCTGTTTGGTTGGACTGGCTAGTTCTCCGGTCTTTGCGTCGCCGATTCAGGCCGAGTTCTGGAGTGTTCCTGCCGCGACAGCGGATAACGTGCCGACGCTGGGCAATACGCCGGGCCCGGGTGCGACGGAGTGGGGTACCTTCACGGCGAGCGAGATCGAGTTCAGCGCGGACAACAGCTATACTGTGGGCGGATTCCTTAACTCGTTCGGGGCGGCCTCAAACATCAAGTATTTGAACGGGGCCTCCGGGGCCTCTGACCTGACGAACGTGCTCTTTGAGTTCAAGGGGACGGCAGCGTTCACGCAGGGTCAGACGTTCAACGTGTACCACGATGATGGCGTGAGTCTCTACGTGGACAACTTACTGGTCCTGGGAGTTCCGACGCCGACACCACCGGTCAACACGACGTACACGTACACGGGCCCAACGGGTAACTTCGGGTTCGACTTTATCTATGCCAACGGGCCGGCATACCAGGCGGAGTTTCAGACGACGCTGGTGCCGCCGGTACCGATGTCGACCACACCCGAGCCTGCCTCGCTGGTGCTGCTGGGGACGGGCTTGAGCGGGCTGGCGATGCTGCGACGGAAGCTTCGAGGACGGTGATCCGCGATGGATCGGAAGGGCCGCCCGTGTGGCGGCCCTTTCTGTTTATGTCTGCGCGACGCAAAGAAGGGAGCGGTCGCTGCTGGCCGGGTTAGCGACCTTTGGGGATGCTCTTGCGATGGTGGCCGCTGGGCGGGGTGTGCCGGAGTTTTGGTGGCGGTGGATGTGTGGGATTGGGGTGCTTGGGTGGGGCTGGGGAGGGATCGATTGGGGTTGCGGGAGTTGAGTAGCAGACGGCCCTGGGTGATCTGGTGCCTTACGTCCCACCCTTCGCGGTGAGGCTGCGAAGAATGGGGCACCGAGACGTTTGTGGTTGGCGGAGGGTGGGCCACCAGCCAGCCGCTTGTGAGAGGATGCGGGAATGACCCGGTACGGCTGGACTTCGGTTGCGCTCTTGTCGGCTTGTCTCTCGCCCCTGCTGTCTGCACAAACCGATCAGGAGGTTCAGACTGTGCGGGAGCACTTCACTGGAACCTGGGTGGGAACCAACCATAACTACATGGTCTCGCCGATGGCCACGTCGAAGATCACGATCACAGTCGTCCAGGACAAGCGCCGTGACCGGCTGGATATGGATTATGCGTATCTCGATGCTGGCGAGACGAAGGAGAAACACTTGAAACGCTTCCTGGTGATTGAGCCGTCGACGTCTTCGATCTTCATCAACCGCAAGGGTGAGGGGAAGGTAGATTTCCAGGTCGACGGCTTCGATGAGCTGCTGCGCAAGGGCCTTGGAGACTTCACGCTCCACGGGACAGCGCGCTACAAGGGCGATGCGCACGCAGTGAGCCGCACGGAGTACCACCTAGCTCCGGCTGAATGGAAATACGAGGTGTATGTTAGCGCCCGCGGCGGCCCATTTGAAAAAACGGGTGACTGGGCGCTAAAGAGGGTACCTATTAGTCCGTAAGGACAGCCGAGAACGGTTCTTCGCTGCCGCGCCGAATGACCCACCTTAGCAACGTTCAAGCTGTCGCGAAGATGGGGCCCTCAGATGTAGGCCACCCGCCGTTGGGCAATATTTTGTGTCTTGACGTCCCACCCGACGCGATGAGGCTGCGAAGGATGGGGCACCGAGACGTTTATGGGTGGTGAAGGATGGACCACCAGCCAGCAAGTATTAGAACCGTAGGTGTCGGGTCAGAGAACGCTGCTGTCTTACTTCGATATCCACCTTAGCGCAATGAAGCTGCCGCGAGATGGGGCACCCAGATACGGGCCACCCGCCTGTTTCAGTTGGTGTCGGTCAGAGGGCTTGCTACGCTATGGAGATGGCCATCGGCCCAAACCATCCACTCCGAAGCACTCTGCTAAGCTGCGAGGTCATTGACAATATTCTCTCGCTCACTCCAAAGTACCGGTTTTATGTCGTACGCAAAGAAGGCATCGGAAACTCCTCCCGAGACTTCTTGTCCCATATCGTTGAGAATTGCGTACGCTTTTGCATCGGGAGGCCTTGTGTGTTGAGTGTCTGTCCATGCATGCAGGAATGCTTCCGCACTGTCCCTTCTAGGACGATTAATCGCTCTGAGTAGTCGCTCCGGCGCACTCTTAGATTTGGGAATTACGAAATCGAACATGTGATCGTAGCCACTAACACCGGTAAACTTAACTTGAGGAGTAAACCGCACCTCTTTCGAGTCCAACCAAGCAACTACATCTTCATAGAAGAGGCTTTTTACTGCGGGTTCGGCAAGGAAAAATAAATCATTCACTGCTAGCATTGCTTGAACGAGATTGTGTTTCTTTAGCGGAAAGTCTTTGATCGTTGCTTTGACAAAGAGGCCATCTGAGCTTCGCTTAACACCGAAGCCGTTGAGCGTCATGTTTAGCAGATCCTGCCGCTTGGGTGAACTAAGGACACAACCACTTATTTCCAAGTCATCGATCGTATAGTTATCATCCGCTAGGAGAAAGTAGTCCTTTTCCCGGCGGGCATAAATCTGGAGGCTATCGTTATGCCGGTCTAAGTAAGGTGTCGTTATCTGTATCCAATCACCAACTTGCCGCAGATCATTACTTGCACCCAACCAAGCCGTATATTCATTGAGGAGATTTCGTACCTCTTCTATCATCAGAAAAGTCCTCCTTGGATGATCGGCTGCTCGATGACGTTACACTCGGTCAGGAAATCCATAAGGGTTTGATACAGGTTAGTGGTGTCGGCAAACTTATCTTGAGCGAGTGGATAGGCCCACTTATCTCCATAACCCTCCTGGTAGATGTGCAGGTGGGGACAGGGAACAATCTCGTCATCCGGGTTTCGATGAGGGGGTCCGTTGATGTCTAAGCGCAAAAGAACGACTATCTGTCGTCCTCTTGCTTGGTAGGTGATCTGTGACAGGTCAAGCCTTGATCGTCGGATATCAAGCTGAAAGTCTTCCGTCTTATCGATAGAAGTTAACGGGATGCGTAGCTTTTCACCCGGAGCTGGAAAGGACTGAGGCGTTTCATTAAGGGGGCGCTTAGGCATGGCGATTAACGCCTCCGCATCTGATTGCGACAGAAGTATAGACACGGTTCGTCCCCTTTTACACGCTGACTACAAAGGTTACATGCTGCAGTTGATGCTTTCGGCGCCTAGGAATTCGGCGGCTTGGCCTAGCTCTTCTTCGATACGGAGGAGCTGGTTGTATTTGGCGATGCGGTCGGTGCGGGAGGCGCTGCCGGTTTTGATTTGTCCGGCGCCGGTGGCTACGGCGAGGTCGGCGATGAAGGTGTCTTCGGTCTCGCCGGAGCGGTGCGAGATGATCGAGGTGTAGCCGAAGCGGCGGGCGAGCTGGATGGCCTCGAGGGTTTCGGTGATGGTGCCGATCTGGTTGACCTTGATGAGGATGGAGTTCGCGACCTTCTCTTCGATTCCCTTCTGGAGGCGGGCGGTGTTGGTGACGAAGAGGTCGTCGCCGACGAGCTGGATCTTGTCGCCGATGAGCTCGGTGAGTTTGCGCCAGCCGGCCCAGTCGTCTTCGGCGAGGCCGTCTTCGATGGAGACGATGGGGTACTTCTGCGCCCAGTCGGCCCAGTAGGCGGCCATTTCGTCCGAGGTGAGTTCGCGCTTGTCAGACTTCTTGAAGGTGTAGCGGCCGGTTTCCTTCGAAAAGAACTCGGAGACGGCGGGATCGAGGGCGAGGGCGATGTCTTCGAGGGGCTTGTAGCCGGCGCGCTCGATGGATTCGAGGATGAGGTCGACGGCTTCTTCGTTGGACTTGAGCGAGGGGGCAAAGCCGCCTTCGTCGCCGACGGAGGTGGAGTAGCCGCGTTTCTTGAGCACGCCTTTGAGGGTGTGGAAGACCTCAGTGCCCATGCGGAGGGCGTCCGAGAAGGTCTCGGCGCCGACGGGCATGATCATGAACTCCTGGAAGTCGACGTTGTTGTCGGCGTGGGAGCCGCCGTTGAGGATGTTCATCATGGGGGTGGGGAGGATGCAGGCGTTGACGCCGCCGAGGTAGCGGTAGAGCGGGAGACGGAGGGCGAGGGCGGCGGCGCGGGCGGCGGCCATGGATACGGCGAGGATGGCGTTGGCGCCGAGGGCGGACTTGTTGTCGGTGTTGTCGAGCTGGAGCATGGTGGCGTCGATGAGGCGCTGGTTGGAGGCGTCCATGCCGGTGAGCTCGGGGGCGATGATGCTCTCGATGTTGTCGACGGCTTTGAGGACGCCTTTGCCGAGGTAGTGGGACATGTCGTTGTCGCGGAGTTCGACGGCCTCGTGCTCGCCGGTCGAGGCGCCGGAGGGGACGGCGGCGCGGCCGCGGATGTTGCCTTCGAGGAGGACGTCGGCTTCGACGGTGGGATTGCCGCGGGAGTCGAGGATTTCGCGGGCTGAGATGGAGACGATGTCGGTCAGGTTGGTGGCGGGCATGGGGCTCCTTGAAGATGCGGGCGATGCGGGGGTCGTGGCGATGCGATGGGCGAGGCGGTCGTTGAGTTTTGGACGACGGTCGACGGGGATGGGGTCACCCTTGAAGGTGGTGATGGTGTCGATGAAGGTGGTGCGGAAACGATCGGGCACGAGGGTGAGTTTAGCAAAGGGAGGTTGCGGTGGGTGCGTTGGGGCGCTCCGTCATGAAGAGCGAATGCGGGGGTTCCTCGCTGCGCTCGGAATGACAACCAAAAACTTGCACTGGGGGCGGCGTGATGACTGGCTCGATTCCCTGCCGGCGATTGCGCGGATGTGGGATGGCGGCGGGCTCTAGTGTGGAGGGTGATGACTTGCGCCGGCTGGGTGTTGCGCGAGCTGAGGATGGATGAGGAAGAACGATATGAAGATGACGATCTCGGTTTTGGCTCTGGCAGCGGTCACGGCGGTTCCGGCCTGGTCTGGCGTGATTGCGCAGGAGGCGCGAATGGGTGTGTCGCACCCGGACGACGCGGTGATTGCGGCGACGCCCGAGGAGACGGTTGCGCCGGTGAAGCCATCGGCGGCGATTGCGATGGCGCCGCGCGGTGCGGCTCCGGCGAGCGAGACGTATGGGGCGTATGTGCCCTACGCGGGGCCGAAGATGGCGTCGGCGGATGGCGGTGGGCGCGAGATGACGGAGGCGCAGGCGGATGCGGCGGTGGTGACGACGGTGGAGGATCGGCCGGGTGAGCTGCGGGAGGGAACGCTGCTGCGGGCGCGGCTGACGCGGCAGCTTTCGACGCTGTCGACGACGGAGGGGACTCGCTTTACGGCGTTGCTGACGGAGCCGGTGGAGAAGGATGGGCGGGTGGTGATGCCGGTGGGGTCGGCGATTGAGGGGCGGGTGCGGACGGTGCATGGAGGGCGACGGATCTCGGGTGCGGCGCTGATCCATCTGGAGGCGGAGACGATCGTGCTGCCGGATGGGGCTCGATATAACGCGCGGCTGCAGCTGATTGATACGGACCAGACGCGAGCGACGAAGGTGGACCGTGAGGGATCGCTGGTGCGGCGGGATCATCCGAAGGAGACGCTGGCGACGGTGGGCGCGATTACGGGCGGCGGAGCGGTAACCGGGGCGGTGTTTGGCGGCGGCGTGGGCGCGGCGGTGGGTGCGGGAATTGGCGCGGGGGCGGGAACGATTCTGTGGCTGAAGACGGATCGGCAGGAGGTGATACCGGAGCAGGCGCTGCTGGTGTTTAGTCTGGCGCAGGCGATGCCCCTGATGCCGCGCAGCGCGAACTCTCTGAGTGAAAGCCGAGCGCCGCGGGTGGTGGGCAATCCGGATGCGATGGTGGTTGGCGAGCAGTAAGCGGCGGTCGGTAAGACAGGTTAAACAGGAAGGCCCGGCGGATGATCGCCGGGCCTTTCTGGGTTGAGGTGGGGTTAGAACTGGTACTTGAGGGCGAACTGAACCTCACGCGGAGTGTAGTTGGCCGAGGTGCTCTGGATCTGGCCAGCCGTGCTCGATTGGATGGTGTAGGCATCCACGTCGGTGGCGCTTTGCTGTGCGTTGAGGGTCGCGTTCGGCAGGTTGAAGTTGGTGGTGTTGATGATGTTGAAGGCTTCGGCGCGGAACTCGATCGAGGACTCGCGGAAAACCGGGAAGCTCTTGAAGACGGAGAGATCCACGTGGCGGAAGTGCGGTCCGTAGAGGGGATTTCTGCGTTCGCTGCCGAGGGTTCCTGATGCCTGCGGCGCAAAGGCCGTGGTGTCAAAGAACTGCAGGACGTTGAAGCCGCTGAGATTTCCCTTGCGGAGCTGGTTAGGGCGAACGTTGACCTGGGCGGCCTGGTTGGTGCTGGTGACGCCGTTGCTTTCGAGGACGGTGAAGGGGACACCGCTGTTCCAGACCAGCAGGGTGTTCGCCTGCCAGCCCTTGCCGAGAGCGGCCTTGAAGCCGGTGAGGTTTTTGCCGAAGGGAAGCTCATAGTTGGCAGTGACGGCGAGGCGATTTCTGAGATCGAGATCGCTGTTGCCGTACTCGAGGCTGCTGAGCTGCGACGGGATGACGCCGTAGCCGTCGTTGACCTCGTTGCTGTAGGCGAGGATGTTGTCGAGGTTGTGCGCGTAGGTGTAGTTGGCACCGAGGGTGAGGCCCTTGGTGGCGCGGCGGGTGAGGGAGAGCTGCAAGGCGTGGTAATTGGAGGCCCCGGTGCTCTGGAACTGGCCGATCTCCTGCGCGTTGGGCAGGGTGTTGTGGTAGGGCCGCAGGTCGTTGAAGGCTGCCGAGGTTGTGATTCCCTGCTGCGTGGCAAGGGTCTGGAGGGCCGAGTTCGAGATGAGTGCGGGGGCGTTCTGGTCGTTGGTGATCTGAGGGAGATGCCGACCCAGCTCACCGACGTAGGTGGCCTGGAGGACGTTTGCGCCAAAGGCTTTTTCGACCGTCAGGTTGAACTGTTCAAGGTAGGAGATGCGGAAGCCCTTGTTGAGAACGTCGTTGATGTTGCCGGTCGGGTTGGTTGCGCTGGACGGTGCGGGCGCGGGTAGTCCCTGCGAGAAGAGGGTGGTTGGCGGGCCGGATACAGGATTGGTCGCTCTGTAGTCGGAGACGAAGGGTTGCGCTTTTTCCGCTCCATTCGAGGTGTAGTTGCCCTGGAAGTAGGACATGCCGAAGCCGCCGCGAAGCACCAGACCGGGTGCCGCTGTGTAAGCGAAGCCGATACGGGGCGCGAGGTTGGAGTAGGTTGGCTCGAGGCCAGCGTACTTGTTGACACCGTTCTGGTTGGCGACAAGAAGCTTGCCCGCGGTGGGATCGAAGTTGGTGAGGGCGTTCTTGACCTCGGTGAAGGGGGTGAGGATCTCGTAGCGGATGCCGAGATTGAGCGTCAGGTTGGTGGCTGCGCGGTAGTCATCCTGGAAGTAGACGCTGGGCTCCCAGTTGCGGTAGTGCGGAGGAACGAGACTGTTGGAGCGCTCGACGTTGTTGAAGTTTCCCTGCAGCAGAGCGGTGAGGCCGGAGAGCTGTTCCGGAGTTGCGGCGTTTGGGAGCGGGTTGAAGGTGTAGCTGCCGATACCGAAGTTGTTCTGGATGTTGGTGGCCTGCCGACGGATGAGAGCGGCGCCTGCCTTGATGCTTTGTTTGCCGCGGCTGAGCGTTATGGATCCAGTCTCCTGGAAGGTGTTGTCGGTGTCGACGATCGGGATGAAGTTACCGCTGCCCAGAGAGGAGAGCGAGCCGACGAAGACCGGTGTGAGGCCGGAGGTGATCTGATCGCCGAGGTTGATGCCCGGCAGACCGAGGGCCTGGCTGGCGTTGACGCCGTAGTTCAACGGGGTGGACTGGTTGTTAACGCGGGTGTAGCCGAAGCCGAGCTGCAGTAGAACGGTGGGGCTGATGGTGCGGACGAAGTTGATCTGCGAGTTCTGGGCGGTGTCCTTGGCTGCGCCCTGGAAGGCATAGACGTTGCCGCCGGGGGAGACGGTGACGCCGTTCTCGGTGACGCTCGGAAACAGGCCAGGGAGGGTGAACGGAACGTTGTTGTAGGTGAAGCGACCGAAGATCAGATCCTTCTGATCGATCTGCCAGTCGACGCGGCCGTCGGCGGTATCTGAATTCCGTATCTGCGTCGGCCCAATGATGTAGGCCGATGTGTTATTTGTGCCGCCGGTTGCGCTGTTCGACCGTGGGTAGAGGAGGGCGTAGTTCAAACCTGCGGGATCAACCGGGCCACCAGCGAGGGCTGTGATGGCAGCCGCATTGCCGCTGTGCAGGATGTCGTACTGCGAGTTGGTGATGGTCTGGTTGGTCGCCGGAGGCTGTCCCATGATTTGACGCAAACCTTCGTAGTCACCGAAGAAGAAGACCTTGTTCTTGACGATCGGGCCGCCGATGGAGGCGCCAAACTGATTCTGGCGCTGTTTGGCCTTCGGCGGGTGCGCGCCAAAGTTGTAGTAGTTGGCATTCAGGATGTCGTTCTGGAAGAACTCGTAGGCCGAGCCGTGAAAGGCGTTCGATCCGGACTTCGTGATGATGTTGATGACAGCTCCGCCGGTGCGACCGACTTCGGCGGTGTAGGCGTTGGTCTGGATGCTGATCTCGCGGATGGCATCGATCGATGGGCGGACGCCGATGCCGCCGATTATGCGCTCGTTGTTGTCGAGACCATCGATGGTCTCGTTGTTGAGGATCTCCGACTGGCCGTTGGCGACGACGGCCGAGGTCTGGCGCCGATCGTCGGGCCGGGTGCCGCTGGTGAGGCCGTTGCCTGGACCCTCGTTGGCGCCGGGGGTGATCTGCGCAAGATTGATGTAGTTGCGGCCGCTGAGGGGCAGGTCCTGTACGGCCGACTCGGTGACGGTGTGCTGGATGACGGAGGAGTCGGTCTGGAGTTCCGGGGTCTGGGTGTCGACTTCGACGGTCTGCGAGGCTGCACCGACCGAGAGCTTGGCGTCTTCGCGGGCGCGGTCGCCGGCGGCGATGGTGACGTTGGGGTAGGACAGCGTTTGGAAGCCGCTTTCCGTGACGGTGATGGCGTAGGAACCTGGCCCGAGCTGCGAGAAGTCGTAGTCTCCCGCGTTGGTGGTGGTTGTGGTGCGGGTCTGCCTCGTTCCGAGGTCAGTCAGCGTGACGCTGGCGTTGGCGATGGAGGCCCCCGAGTTGTCAGTCACGGTTCCGGTGATGGAAGCGGTGGTGCTTTGCGCCGCTGCGAAGGGAGCTGCCGGGAGGAGCAGGCAGCCGGATGTCAGAAGCGCACCTGCTGCCAGGCGCGCACGTCGTGCTGCTATCTCAGAGAAGAAGGTGATGGTGCGGGGTCTCATGTTCAAAATTTGTCCTCGAGGCGGGCCGGCCCCGGTGCAGGGTCGCGCCAGCAGGTCCTAGTGATTACTCGCTTTTGCGGACCTTTGGCAAGTGCCATCGGGAGGGGTGTTAATGGAGGCGTGACCTTGCCGCCTAAACCGTTTTGAATGAACTCGATCGCGTAGAAGGGGAATCGTTGTCAGCCAACCATTGGCCCAGGGCAGGGAGAGCCGCCGAGTGAATGCCTGGCGGAGCGGAGGCTGGCGACGCCCCTGATTCTTCGGGAACGACAGGCTCCGATCCGAAACGACGGGAGCCGCTTCGGAGATCCCGCGAGGGATGACGGGGGAGGGTTGTGTCTGGCTTAGTCGCGGAGCTGGGCGAGGAGGCGCTTCCAGTTTTTCTGGTTGCGGCGGTAGCTTTTTTTGAGGTCTTCGAGGATTCGTTCGAAGTCGGCGCGGCCGGAGAGACGCTTCCAGAGCGGGTTAATGGAGAACCAGGGGTAATTTTCGTTGCCGAGATAGATGGCTCGACGGAGCCAATGGAGGGCTTCGGACTCGTCACCTTCGGCGGCGAAGTAGGTGGCGAGGCGATAGGCCATTTCGGCGTCGGCCTCGGCTGCGGCAAGGGTTTCGTCGACGATGAAGGTGGCGGCTTTCTCGCGTTCGCCAAGCTGGACGTAGCAGAGGGCGATGGTGGGAAAGACGATGCGGAGGCTGCTGTCGTCGCGGATGGCGGACTCGAGGGTATCGATGGCGAGTTGGAGCGAGCCGGTGCGCATCTGCTGGTAGCCGAGGGAGATGCGAAGGAGGGGGTGGCGAGGCTCTAGGGTGAGGCCCTTTGCGATTTCGTCGGCGGCGAGCTCCATCTGGTTCTGGTAGTGGTAGACGCGGGCGCGGTGGTTGTAGATGAGGGCGGCGTTCGACGGGTTGAGGCGAAGCGAGGTATTGAACTGATCGAGGGCGTCGTTGTACATGCCGTCGGTGCGAAGGGTGGTGCCGGCGACGAGATGGACGTTCCAGTCGTTGCCGGCGGTCTGCAGAAGGCTTTCGATGCCGTAGCGGGCGGACTCTTTTTCGCCGCGGGAGAGCAGCATGTAGACGCGGTAGAGGTTGGCTTCGACGGAGTCGCGGTCAAGCTGGAGGGCGCGATCAAAGGCGCGGCGGGCTTCAAGGACGTGCATCTGGCCGCCGAGGCCGTTGAGGGCGTACTGCAGGTGGGTGATGCCGAGACCGGACCAGCCGGGAGCGAAGTCGGCACGCTGCGAGACGACGGACTCGAAGAGGCGGAGGGCGCGGTCGAGGTCGTCGCGGCTGCCGGTGCGAGTCATGAAGGAGGAGAGGATGGCGCGGGCCTGGAGGTAGTCTTCGGACGGCTCTTCGGCGAGGGATCGCGGGGCGGAGGAGGCGCGGTTGTTGCGGGAGACGTCGGCGTTGGGG
>CAXSEC010000092.1:12423-13211 GCA_964236325.1 uncultured Acidobacteriaceae bacterium
GGGATGAAGGGTGCCAAAGCCCTGCAGGGTGCTGAAGACCTCGTTGCAGATCTCGGTCTGAACGGCGACGAGGTCGAAGGAGGCGACGTTGATGGAGCCACCGGTGCGAACGCTCTGGCCTTCGACGTCGAGCAGCTGCCAGTTGAGGTCGAAGCCTTTGTCGGAGCGGACGAAGTTGCCGGCGAGGACGAACTGGACGAGGAGCTTGCGGCCGATGGCGAGGGGGTCAAGCTGCTGGCCGGAGATAGCCATGAGCGAGCTCGAGGGGCGGACGACGAGCGACGGCATGCGGGCGAGACGGGCGCCGATGGCGTCGGCGAGGGCGTGGCCGTAGAGGGGCGAGGTGTGGGCGGCGCTGAAGTCGATGAAGGGCAGGACGACGACGGTGGTCTGGCGATTGGTGGCGTTGGCGGCGGGCTCGCGGAAGCGTTCGGCGAGCATGGAGAGGATGCCGGTGGAGCGCTTTTCTTCGGCGACGGTCTGCTCGCCGTCGCGGCCGGTGGGCAGGGTGGGAAAGACGTCGAAGGGCATGAGGCCGGAGTCGAGCTGCATGGTGCGCATGATGGTGCGGAGGCTTTCGCGGATGTCGACGGCGGAGGTGAAGCGGCCGGAGGGCTGTTTTTCGAGGCAGCGGAGGATGACGCTTTCGAGCTCGATGGGGACGCTGGGGTTGATCTCGCGGATGTGGGCGGGGTCGGAGAACTGGATGGCGCGGATAGTCTGGAACTCGGGGGCGTCCGGACGAGGGAAGGGGTGGCGGCCGGCGGCGAGCTCGTAGAGGATGAGGC
>CAXSEC010000093.1:0-13071 GCA_964236325.1 uncultured Acidobacteriaceae bacterium
CTCCACGCACCGCCCCCACCGCTCACGACAGCGAAGGCGCCGTCGCCACCAACCCCAACTTCGACCACATGCTCCGCGGCACCGTCCACGATCCCACCACCCGCCGCATGGGTGGTGTCGCCGGCCAGGCCGGTGTCTTCTCGACAGCGCACGACATCGGCCTCTTCGCCCAGGCCCTGCTCGACCGCCTCGCCGGCCGGCCCAGCACCTTTCCCCTCAGGCAGTCCACCCTCGAGCTCATGACCTCGCCCGAGCAGCCCGGCCACACCCCAGCCGACCTCACCCAGATCCCCGTCAGCACCCTCGTCACCTACCCCAGCCGCAAGGGCCACGACGTCCGCGGCTTCGGCTGGGACATCGACACCGCCTACTCGCGCCCACGCGGCACCATCTTCCCCATCGGCAGCTTCGGCCACACCGGCTACACCGGCACGTCGCTCTGGATGGACCCGGGTTCTGACACCTACGTCGTCCTGCTCACCAACGCCGTCCACCCCCGCGACAAACGCGGCGCCATCTCCGCCGTTCGCGGAGACGTCGCCACTACCGTCGCCCGCGCACTCTCGCTCTACCCCGATCGAGCCACCGCCGTCGCCGCTCCCTACCCGGCCCATACTCCAACCGTCCAGACCGGCATCGACGTCCTCGAGGCCACCAGCTTCGCCGCCCTCCGCGAGGCCGCCAACCGCCACAACGGCCATCTTCGACTCGGCCTGCTCACCAACCAGACCGGCCTCGATCACACCGGCCGCCGTACCATCGACATCCTCCGCGACGCCGCCCGCGCAGTTCCCGGCCTTACCCTTATCCGCCTCTTTTCCCCCGAACACGGCATCGCCGGCGCCAAAGACTCCACCGACATCAGCAACTCCACCGACGCCGCTACCGACCTCCCCATCCGCTCCCTCTATGGGCCTCATGACAGCGATCGCCGCCCTCAACCCGCTGACCTTGCCGACCTCGACGCCGTCATCGTCGACCTCCAGGACGCCGGCTGCCGCTTCTACACCTACGAGTCCGTCCTCGGCTACTTCCTCGAAGCCCTGGCCAACTCTCCCGCAACCAGCAGCCCAACCAGCAAACCCGAGCTCATCGTCCTCGACCGCCCGGCCCTCACCAACGGTCTTCTCCTCGACGGCCCCGTCTCCGATCCCGGCCAGGAAAGCTACACCAACTACATGCCTCTCGCCGCCTGCCACGGCATGACCTTTGGCGAGCTGGCCCGCTTCTTCAACGGCGAGAGACACCTCGCCGCCAACCTCTCCATCGTCCCGCTGACCGGCTGGCAGCGCGCCTCCTTCTTCGATGAGACCGGCGTCCCCTGGATCAATCCCAGCCCTAACCTCCGCACCGAAACTGCCGCCCTGCTCTATCCGGGTTTCGGCTTCCTCGAGATGACGAACCTCTCTGTGGGCCGAGGCTCCTCCACACCCTTCGAGGTCTTCGGCGCCGGTGTCACACCAGGCCCCGCCAACACTCCCGCACAGCCCGCATGGTTCCAGGCCGATGCCGTCGCGCAGTACCTCAACGCCCGCAACCTTCCCGGCGTCCACTTCCAGGCCACTACGACCACCATCGCCGATGATCCCAACCACTACCCCTTTCACGGCCAGACCATCGCCGCCGTCCGCCCCATCATCACCGACCGAGCGGCGCTCCAGGCCGATGCCATGGGCATCGAGATTCTTACCGCCCTTCACCACCTTTACCCACAGCAGTTCGCCCTCGCCAAAGCCGCCCGCCTCGTCACCAACGCCGATACCATGGCCGCGCTCGATCGCGGCGACGACCCACAGCGCATCGTTGCCGCGTGGAAGCTTCGCCTTGACGACTTCCGCGCCCGGCGTGCCCTCTACCTCCTCTATCCCTGATGTCACTATCGGCAGCAGTGCCCAGATGTTGACCGACACAAGCGAATTTCTCGCAACTCTCACACATTCCAGCGAAGATAGAGGCTGCATCCCGTTCGGAAGGATCCTCCCTGCATGCCTCGAACAAACTTCCACCTGCAGCTGAACGCGCTCAAAGACAAGCTCCTCGCCATGGCCGCCCTCTCGCAGCAGGCGCTCGAGTTCTCGCTGGAGGCCTATCTCACCGGCGATATGGGCCTGTGCGCCCACGTCCGCGAGATCGAGACCGCCATCAACGCCGCCGAGCGCAGCGTCGACGAGATGGCCTACGATCTCCTCGCCAAAGAGCAGCCCATGGCCATCGATCTGCGCTTCATCCTTTCCGTGATCAAGATCAACGGCGATCTCGAGCGCATCGGCGACCAGGCCACCAACATCGCCGACCGGGCCGAAGGCATGCGCGACCTCCCGCAGATCTCTCTTCCTATCGATATCCCCGATATGGGCGATCGCGTCCGGGTCATGATCCGCCGAGCCATCCAGGCCCTGCTTGAAGCAGACGCCAAGCTCGCCGAGTCCGTCCTCGCCCTGGATGATGAGGTGGACGATATGAACCGGCACGTTCATCGCGAACTCGTCGATGTTATGCAGCAACATCCAGTCGTCAGCCATCAGGCGCTGAACGCCATCATCATCGCGCGCAACCTCGAGCGCGCAGCCGATCACGCGACGAACATCGCCGAAGATGTGATTTTCTGGGTGCGCGGCTCTGACATCCGGCACCAGTTCTCGCTTGCAGAAGCTGAGTGAACCGCCGCTCACACCATCAACATCAACCTCTCTCAACATTTTGGAAGGCCGGTCATCTTTGGAAATCGATCCGCATCGTCCACCTACCGTCTCCATCTTTGTCATTATGGGAGTGACGGGTTCCGGCAAAACCACCATTGGCAGCCTGCTTGCCGAGCGCTCCGGAATCATCTTCGCCGACGCGGACGACTACCATCCGGAGAGCAACAAGCAGAAGATGACGGCAGGTCACCCGCTCACCGATGAAGATCGCCAGCCATGGCTGGTAACGCTCAACGGCCTGCTGGTCCATTGGTACCAGTCCGGGCAGGGCGGTGTACTCGCCTGCTCCGCGCTGAAGGACAGTTATCGATCGACCCTTGAGGCCGAGATCCCCCCGGGCATCATCCACTTCATCTTGCTTGAGGTTCCGAGGGAGGTGCTCATGGAGCGCCTCAAGGCTCGTCAACACTCCTTCATGAACCCGGGTCTGCTGGACAGTCAGATCGCCACCCTCGAAGCTCCTTCCAGTGAAGAAGCATTGAAGGTCGACAACAATCGCGACCAGGACGCGGTCGTGGTGGACATCATCGCGCAAACTGCAGCCCAGACCGCCGCCAAGTCAACGACAACCGCCCAAGAGTAAGCCTGGTGCCGCGTCGCTCTTCGTCAGCTAAAGCGCGCGGCCTTTTGCAGCCGATCGGGCAATCAGGACCGCTGAGTAAGCCGCGCCGAAGCCGTTGTCGATGTTTACGACGGAGACGTTCGGCGAACAGGAATTAAGCATCCCCAAAAGTGCGCTAACCCCCGCGAAAGAGGCTCCGTACCCCACGGAAGTGGGCACTGCCAGCACGGGAACTGACACCAAACCGCCTACAACGGAGGGTAAAGCGCCTTCCATCCCGGCACAGACGATCACCACGTCCGCCTCCGCCATCTGATCCCGCACCCCCAGCAGGCGCGGAAGTCCTGCAACACCAACATCATAGAGCTGAATCACGCGGCAGCCGAACAGCTCCGCCGTGACCCGCGCTTCTTCGGCTACACCAAGATCGCTTGTCCCCGCACACATCACCGCCACCACCCCCGAAGCCGAGCCAAGGGGTGTCTGGCGCAGGCTGATGGTCTTTGCCGCCTGGTTGTAAGTTGCTGATGGCACGAGAGTTCTGACTGCGGAAGAGGTATCTGGCGAAGCTCGCGTGGCGAGCACATCCTGCCCGCTTTCGGCGAGTCTCGCGAAGATGCGGGCGGTTTGATCGGGGGTTTTTCCTTCGGCGTAGATGACTTCGGGGAGGCCGACGCGGAGGCTGCGATGGTGGTCGACGCGAGCGTCTCCAATGTCTTCAAAGGGGAGCGACGCAAGCCTATCTACGGCAAGCGCTGGGGTTAGGTCGCCCTGCTCTACGGCGCGGAGGAGGTCGAGAAGGGCATTTTTACGCATGTGCGGAGGTCGTGATGGCGGAGGCTGGAAGAAGGGCGTTCATGGAGCCGGTGCGATAGCCTTGCGCGTCGAGGGTGACGAAGGTAAAGCCTATTCTTTTGAGTGAGTTAGAGACAACATCCAAAAGCTCGAGATCGAAGATGCGAGTGAGGTCTTCGCGGGCGATCTCGATGCGGGCAAGGGTGTCGTGGTGGCGTACGCGAACCTGCATAAACCCCATGGAATGAAGCAGATCCTCGGCCTGTTCAACCTGAGCCAAACGCTCGGCGGTGACGGGCAGACCATAGGCCAGGCGGGAGGAGAGGCAGGCGCTTGAAGGTTTGTCGTGGACGGGAAGACCAGCATTTTGTGCGAGTTGGCGGATTTCGGCTTTCGAGAGATCGGCAGTGACCAGCGGCGCCATGACGTGGTGATTGCGCGCGGCGGTCTGCCCAGGGCGGTGCTCGCCGCGGTCGTCCGTGTTCATTCCAAAGGCGATAGCGTCGAAGTGCAGCTGCTCGCAAAGGAGGTTCATGCGGGTGAAAAGCTCATCCTTGCAATGGAAGCAGCGGTTGGCATCGTTCTGCTGGTATTTGGGATCGGAGAGCTCGTTTGTATGCAGAATTTGGATGGGGATACGCAGGGTTTCGCAGAGGTTAAGGGCACTTTCGAGCTCTTTTCGCGGGAGTGATGGAGAGTCCGCGATGACGGCGAGCATTTTGTCTCCGAGGACACGATGCGCGGCGAAGGCGAGGAAGGCTGAGTCTGTGCCACCGGAGTACGCCACCATGAGCGAGCCCGCGTCGCGCAGGGTTTGATCGAGCAGAGCGGACTTGGCGGCGAGGTCCATGAGGCGATTGTATCCAGATTCGGGATGATCTTTCTGATGCGTGCGCGTAGCGGTCGAGAGGACATCCCGCGTGGGGGTCGCTCAAGGTTGGAGGAAGAGTCAGCAAGAGCCAAGACCATCAACAATTTGCTACGGCGGATTGGCGTTTGAGCTGAGAAGTAGATCCTGAGGGATGACAAGCCAAGAGGATGACGGCGAGGGCGAAGTCTGCGATGGAGTGGCGGGAAGCGCTTAGAAGACGAAGCGGCCGCCGACGGTGGGGGCGGTGTTGTTGTTGGAGAAGTAGGGGACGCCGGGGCCGTGGGGGATGGCGATGGCGAGGCCGCCGGTTACGAAGGAGTAGGCGATGCCGGCGAAGGTGTCGAAGCGTTTGGTGAAGTGGTGATCCAGGTAGAACGAGCCTTCGTTGAGGGTGCCGGCGCAGGAGGCGCGAAAGCTGGAGGGGGTGCAGGTCGGTGGGGTGCGGAAGTCGCTCTGCCGCTGTTGATACCAGACGCCGGTGACGTCGGTCTTGCTGCGATAGGTGTATTTCGCGCCGGCCCACCAGATCTGCCGGAAGTCTTCCCGGTCGAGGTTGTTATCCTCGACACCGCTCATGATGTAACCGCCCTGATCCGTGGCCCCGACGCCAAGGGGATCGTGCGGATTGTTCTGCCAGATGTATTCGTAGCCGGCATAGAACTTGATCGAAGGCAAGGTGTACTTTACGGCGCCGATGACGCCGTTGTTATCGGTCACGATGCCGTAGACGGTATTGGTGATGCCGACCACGTTGGCGCCGGTGATGGGGTTGCTGTTGATGCTGTTGGTGGTGGACTCAAAGGGCTGCGAAGGACTTTGCGCGCCCAGCAGCGGGTTGAGGACGCTGATGGCCTGGTTGTAGTGCTGGTAGACGATGTCGCCGGACAGTTTGCCGCGTTCGCTGCCGATGTCGAAGCCATAGGCGTTGTTGTGGGCTGACTCCGGGGTGCAGTTTGCGGCGGTCCAGGTGGTGGAGGCGGAGAAGCAGCCGCCGTTGCCATCGGCGAACTTGTACATGGCGCCGAAGTGGGCCGGACCATAGCTGATGCGGTACTTGACGGCGCTATCCCAGCGCGCGTTTTCGGTGTCGCCGCCGCCGGCCATGATGCCGTTGTAGCCGATGTAGGAGAAGGCGTAGCCACCGGCGACGGGGTCGTAGAGGATCATGGTGTCGGTGCCGAGCGCGCGCTGGCGACCGAAGGTGAGGGCGCCAAAGGTCGTGGACGAGACGCCGCCGTAGAACTCGTCGTTGAGGGGCTGGCCGGCACGCGAGCCATCGATGGCGTAGGAGTAGCTGGCGCGGGGGAGACCGTTGTTGGTGGTCTGGGTGGCGGAGGCGTTGGCGAGCAGGCCGGACTGGGGATTGATGCCGGTGGAGGCGTTGAAGATAACCGACCAGCCGTGGAAGTAGCCTTCCTTGCCGCGGACGCCGAAGCCGGTCTGCTGCAGGTTATTGGGTGCGATGAGGAAGCGATGTTGATAGCCGTTGCGATTGACCAGGGACGCGCCTTCGTAGTTGTAGCCATTTTCAGGCAGGCCATGCGTGACATAGCCGACGCCGATGTCGTACGCGCCGTAGAGGGTGATGCCGTGCCAGGTGAGGGCGTCCGAGGCTGGGGGTGCGGTGGCGGGCTCGCTGGTTTGGGGCTGGGCGGGGCTCTGGTTTTCGCCCTGGGACTGATTCTGATTTTGCCGGAGAGCTGCGGATCCGGGGAGAGATGGAGTGACCCGTGTGAGATCGGCGATGTTGGTGCGGTTTGCGGGAGAGATCGCGAGGTAGTCCCCGGGAGCTTTGAGCAGGAATCTGTAGGGGCCATGGGCGATCGATGATGCATCGGCCACGCTGTTGTTGCGCGTCACGGCCGGGTCGATCTGATCGGTCACCGCGCCCGAGGGGCTGGGTCGGGTTTGGGCCAACAGCGGGATCGCACACACTGCAGGCCAGAGAAGAAACGCCTTCGCCTTGGTCACACTTCCTCCACAATCAGTTCAGTCACTACCAAGTGTATGGTGCGATTCTACGCGGATTGACTCGTAGGGTAAGCGGATCAGCGAGGGCAGGCGTTGGCTGGTGGATGGACTGCAATTTCTTCTGAGGACGCTCGGCGAGATGGTGTATGCTTCCGCAATCCACCAGATTTCGATCCGTGTGTTGGGCCGGTGAGGAAGTTCACGAGGGGACGCATCGCTGTTCGAGCTGACGTTGCTGAGTGAGATTTTGCGATTTGCTTGCCCCTAAAGGGCACGGGCCGCGCTGTAACGATATGTGGGCCATGTAGTTCGACGAGCATCTCCGGGCCTGGTATTCGCCAGCTGTTTCGCTTAAGAAGCCGAGCGACTTTTAACGCGCTCCTGCCAGTTTGTGCCATCTGTCCAGCTTTGCTGGAGGATGGCTCGCTGAGCTGAGGGCGGAGATAGAAGATTCACCGGGCCGCGCAGGACAGCTGAGAATTAGTGCACATGGGTCAGCTACGCCATCGGTCCTTGGGAAGGCTTCGCGTTGTTTCAGAGAGTTTGACCAGGCTGAGCTTAGCGGCGAAGGTCGCGTTCTGGAGAAAGTAGTTATGGCATGGCTGGAAGCTATGCCCGTAACGAAGAGCATTTGATCTGAGGGTTTGTCAAAAGAGGGACCTATGATTTTCAATTCGCTAGTTTTCGTAGCTTTTTTTGCCGTGGTTCTCCTGCTTCACGCGATGCCATTTTCCTGGCGGGTGAAGAAGATCAATCTGCTGGTGGCGAGCTATATCTTCTATGCGGCGTGGAATCCGCCGTTTGTACTTCTGCTGTGGCTATCAACGGTGGTGGACTGGTTTGCCGCTCGTGGATTGGCGGAGGCAAAAGGCCCCTGGAAGCGGCGGGGCTGGATGCTGCTGTCGATCGTGGTGAGCCTTGGTCTGCTGTGTTACTTCAAGTATGGCCATTTTCTAGTTGAGAACTTTGCTCATCTAGTTTCGCTGGCGGGAATTCACTATAGCCCGCCTACTTCGAGTATTGTTCTGCCGATTGGTATATCGTTTTATACCTTTGCCACGATGTCCTACACGCTCGATATCTACCTGCGGCGGGCGGAACCGGCACGGAGTTTTCTGGACTATGCCCTGTTTGTTACCTTCTTTCCTCATCTGGTGGCTGGGCCAATTATGCGGCCGACTGAACTTGTGCCGCAGTTTGAGGTACCGCACAAGGCGACGCCGGACCAGATGCGGTTTGGCCTGGCGTTGATGACGCTGGGGCTGTTTGAGAAGGCGGTGCTGGCGGATGGCTTTCTGGGGCCGGTGGTCGATCAGGTCTATAACGGAAGGGGTGTGCCGGGGTTTCTAGATGCGTGGGTAGGAACGCTGGCGTTTAGTGGGCAGATCTTCTGCGACTTTGCGGGGTACTCGATTACGGCGATCGGCGCGGCACTTTGCCTGGGGTTTGCGCTCTCGGATAACTTCCGGTTTCCGTACGCGGCGATTGGATTTACGGACTTCTGGCGGAGGTGGCATATTACTTTGTCAGCCTGGCTGCGCGACTACTTATATATTCCGCTGGGTGGAAATCGCCATGGGGATGCGCGGACGTACTTTGCGCTGATGGCGACGATGCTGATTGGCGGGCTGTGGCACGGTGCGAGCTGGACCTTTGTGGTGTGGGGCGGGCTGCACGGGCTGTATCTTACGGCCGAACGAGGGCTGCGTCGGCGGTTCCGGGGGTACCAACCGGGGCGTGGGGCGAGGTTGGGGCTGGGTGTGCTGACCTTCGCGCTGGTGAATGTGGCCTGGGTGTTCTTCCGGGCGAAGACGTTTCCGCAGGCGATGGGTGTTTTGCGCGGGATGGTGGGCAGAAACACGCAGGCTCCGCCCGGCCTGGCGGCGATCTACATTTTGACGACGCTGTTGATTATGGCGGGCCTGGTGCTGGCGCATTCGATGATGCGGCGGCAGACGCTCGAGGCGGCGATTGGGCGCGCACGGCCCACAACGTTGACAGCCCTGTGGACGCTGATGGCGTTTGCAGTTGTGATCCAGCATGGAGAGAGCAATGGCTTCATTTATTTCCAGTTCTGAACCTATCGTTGACGAGGCGGTGCAGCAGGCGTTGCCGGCGGGGCTGCCATCAGGTTTGCGGCTTACGGCGGCGGATCGGCCGGGGATGGCGCAGCCGGTTCCGGAGCGGGATATTCCGGAGCAGCCGTGGGGGCGGATCTCGGTTGCGGTGCTGATGCTGGTGGTGCTGCTGACGGGCCTGTGGGAGTGGCAGATGCGCCGGCTGGAGCTGGTTCCGGGCGATTTGAGCGCGACCTATGACGTGTGGGCGGAGCAGCGGCGGCAGGTGGATGCGCGGGATGTGCGGGTGGCGCTGATTGGTGACTCGCGGATCCTGTACGACACGGATCTTGATCGTGTGGTGCAGCTGACGGGGGTGCGGCCGCTGCAGCTGGGGATCGCGGGTGGGAGCGGGCTGCCGATTCTCGAGGACCTGGCGGAGGATGCGCGCTTCAAGGGTCTGGCGATCGTGGGGATGGCGGACGGATCTTACTTCGACACGCACTTTGCGCCGATTCGGAGCAAGCGGGCGCTGGAGTTGAGCCGATGGGAGTCGCCGTCGAAGCGGGCTTCGTACCAGATAGAGCGGGTGCTGGTGAAGGGGCTGGCCATGCTGGACGACAGCTACCAGCTGAGCGAGATTGTGTTTCATCTTGATCCTGACTGGCGGCCGGGGGTGCGCGGGCCGTACCACGATGTGTGGAAGATCGGGGAGACGAACGCTGACGGTCAGGCGTGGGTTTGGCGACGGCTGGAACACGATCGGCAGTTGAGCGGGCATGCGCGCAGCGTGTGGCACCAGCTGTTTCCGCCGTTTCCGGCGAAGGCGGAGGAGATCCAGCCGATCCTGGTGCGATCGAAGGCGGCGGTGGACAAGATCCGGGCGCGGGGTGGGGATGTGGTGTTTCTGCGACCGCCGTCAGATGCTGACATTCGGGCGATCGAAGACAAGCATCTGCCGAGGGCGCGGGGATGGGATCCGCTGCTGGCGTACACGCATGCCAACGGCGTGCATGGGGACGACCTGGCGGCGGCGCAGAACCTGATTCTGCCGGAGGGATCGCATCTGACGCATGCCTGCGCCACGGTGTTTACGGATGCGTACATCCGGAGGGTGGCGCAGGAGACGGGGATGCTGCGATTGAGGGCGGAGGCGCCGGCGGCAATGTCGACGAGGGACTGCGTTCCGGCGGCGGTTGCGGGGGTGCGTTAGTACTGTGGGCGTTTGAAGCTGGCGAGGTGGTCGATGGCTTGCTGCGCGCGGGTGCGGAGCTGGACGAGTTCGGATTCGGGTTTTTTGTGGAGGGTGCGGAGGGGCATCTGCATGCGGAAGTTGCTGGCGAGGCGTTGCTCGTTGCGCTCGAGGAAGGTCCAATAAAGGGCGGTGAAGGGGCAGGCGTCGTCGGTGAGGGTCTTTTTGGGATCGTACTGGCAGTGGCCGCAGAAGTTCGACATGCGGTTGATGTAGGCGGCGCCGGAGACGTAGGGTTTGGTGGCGGTGAGGCCGCCGTCGGCGAAGGTGGCCATGCCGAGGACGTTGGGTTCGACGACCCAGTCGTAGGCGTCGACGTAGCCGAACCAGAACCAGTCGGTGAGCTCGCGGGGGGAGAAGCCGCAGAGGTTGGCCAGGTTGGAGAGGACCATGAGGCGGGTAATGTGGTGGGACCAGCCGTGATCGACGACCTGCTGGACGCAGGTGTCGAGGCAATGCAGGCCGGATTTGACGCCCCAGTAGGCGGCGGGAAGGGGAAGGCTGGCGCCGAGGGCTGAGGGGGTGGCGCCGGCGTAGGGGTCGGGGGATGGGGTTGGCTTTGCGATGGGTGTGGGCTTGGCTGGCTTTGCGAGTAAAGGGATCTCTCCGCTGCGGCTTCGCTTCGCTGCGCCTCCAGTCGAGATGACGGCGGGATCTGCACTGGCGGCAGGGGCGGGGAGTGAAGCGGGTCCTTCCACTGCGGCTGCGCCTCCGGTCGGGATGACAGATGCAGTGGGTGTGGGTGGCGGGTAGGCGGTGGAGACGGCGTCGGAGTTGGGCGGGAGGTTGGGGGAGAGCTCCTGGGGGCGGGGGCGGTGTTCGCGGGGGGCGTCGATGAGGCGGTAGCCGTCGGTTTGCTCGTGGAGGTGGCGCATGAACTCGCGCCAGCCGAGCAGCTGGCGGATGAAGCCTTCGGCGCTGGCGAGCGGGACGGTGCCTTCAGCGGCGGCGGCGGCGACGTCCTGCACAAGGGTGAGGGGGAGCATGCGGGCGAGGTTGAGCAGGGGCGAGGTCTGGGAGTGGAAGAGCTGCTGCTCGTCGTCGCGCATGGCGTCTTCAAAGGGGCCGAAGAAGGGAAGGAGCTCTTTGAGGGCGAACTGCCAGAGGGCGTCCGAGCCGGTCTGGTCGCAGGGCAGGTTGAAGTTCTCGATGGAGCCGAAGTGGTGGCCGTAGTGATTGGCGACGTAGGCGATGACTTCCTGGGTGAGGGCGTCGGGCGGGAAGAGCGGCGGGCGCGGGACGGGGACTTCGCCCTTGTAGGGGTTGCGATTGTCGGGATCGTAGGAGAACTTGCCGCCGACGGGCTTGCCGCGCTCCATGAGGATGCCGGTCTGCTGGCGCATCTTGCGATAGAAGCGATCCATCACGTAACTTCTTCCGTTACGAAACTCGCCATAGACGCGGAGGAAGTCTTCAGGCTGGGAGAGCCAGGTGGTGTCGGGGACCTGGGTGAGCTGGAGGCCGGCGGCGGTGGCGGTGGCGAGGTCGAGGCGGAGCTCGCGCTCGGCGGGGATCATCATGGTGAGGGGAGGGACGTTGTGGTGCTGCTGGAGATCGAGCAGCCCCTGACCGTGGCTGCCGGGGGTGAAGTGGTAGAGGACGCTGACGCCGCGGGCGGCCTGCTCGAGCGCGAAGTGGCGCATGTTGCTGATGAGGAGGACGAGTTTTTTCTTGTGGTAGGGGCGGCGGAGGGCTTTGGCGACGGACTCGACGATGACGATGCCGGTGTCGGCGGCGGGCTGCTCGGACAGGGGGCCGGTGCGATCGGTGAAGCGATCGTAGGGGACGTAGATCCAGCGGCGGTTGGCGAGCGCGGCGCGGTTGGGACGATGCTGTCGGATTTGCTGTTCAAACGTGGGCACAGGCTCACTGTAGACGCTGCGGACGCCGCGTGTTGGGAGGTGCTTGATGAGGTACGCAGGCCTTGCGATGGAGCGTGACGGCGTGAAGGCGTGCGATGGCGCGCTATGCGGGGACGCGGGGAAGGAAGTGGCTCCTGGGGCGCTTGTGGCAGGGATGTATCGGGAGTCGCGGGGGTGAGGTGGTTTCCTGATACCGCGGCGTCGCTCGCCTGCTGTGAAGGCGGCGCTTCTTCAGAGAAGATGGCTCGCGACCCTCAGAGAAGATGTCGCGGGCGGTCAGAGAAGATGGCGCGCGCGGTCCTGTGCTGCGGTACGCCTTCAGGGGAGATGCTTTAGCGGATAGACTGGTGAGGTTGCGCTGAGCGGCCTGGCGAAGGTCGCACGGGGCGGCGGTATACAGCTTGAGGTTTGAGGGTCGTCTTTGATGAAAGTGTGGTTGTCCGTTCTGGCGGTGGGTGTAGCAGCAGGGTTCTCGGTTGATGCCCGCGCGCAAGGTGCCTTGTATGTGAACCCGATGGTGACGCGGATCTCGAACTCCCAGGTGGATGCGGGCCCGTTTTCGTTTCTAGGGTCGAGCTCGACCTCGCAGATCTTTGGCGGCGCGGTGATCGGGGGCTACTACGAGGTTTACTACGCGCCGAAGTTTGTCGTGAGTCTTGATCTGCGGGATGCGATTGAGCAGGGCAATAGTGCTTCGCTGAACAGCTTTCTGTTTGGCGGCCGGATCGCGACACGAGCGGAGCGGAGCGTGTACAAGCCGTATGCACAGGGGTCAGTGGGCGACGGACGCAGCCGGGCACCGCATACGACGATCGCGACGAATCAGTTTGTCTACGATGTGTCTGGCGGGATCGATCGAACGCTGAGCCGGCATGTGGACTGGCGCATGATCGAGGTGGGGTATGGGTCGGTGAACACGATCAGCAGCTCGATGTTCAGCAGCAGTACGGCGGCGATTCCGGCGTCTCGGTTGCTGAACTTCAGTGCGGGACTGGTGTT
>CAXSEC010000094.1:0-12961 GCA_964236325.1 uncultured Acidobacteriaceae bacterium
AGGGCGGTGCGGGCGGCGAGGGGCGGGTGGTACTCGGGCGCGGCGAGGACGCGGCGGCGGGGCTGCGGGGCTGCAGGGGCGGGGTCGGCGTGGTGGCCGGGGAGGTGGTCTTCGAGTTGGGTGGCGGGGGTGGTGGCGAAGGATTCGGGCATGTTGGCTTTTCCAGTGTCCGCTGCGTGGTGCGATTTGGGGTTAGAGAAGCAGATCACTACGGGATGACAACAAAGGAATGATGTGGCGCTTTATGCGGACTTGCCTTTTCGAAAGAAGGGATCTCTCCACTCGCGATGCTCGGTCGAGATGACGACTTCTATGGTGGAGACTTAATCAGTTCGTCTCCAGCTTGACGCTGATGCTGTTGGCGTGGGCGGTGAGGCCTTCGGCTTCGGCGAGGCGGATGGCGTGGGGAGCGATGGTGGCGAGTCCCTCGCGGGTGTAGCGCTGGACGGTGATGATCTTGACGAAGTCGAGGACGGAGAGGCCGCCGCGCATGCGGCCGTTGCGGCCGGTGGGAAGGACGTGGTTGGGGCCGGAGATGTAGTCGCCGAGGGACTGCGGGGTGTGATGGCCGATGAAGACGGAGCCGGCGTTCTGGATCCAGCGGACGTCGGCGCCTTCGTCGACCGAGAGGTGCTCTGGGGCGAGGCGGTTGGTGAGGATCTGGGCTTCGGTAACGGACTCGGTTACAAAAGCGAAGCCCTGAGCGGCGAGGGATTGCTGGGCGATGGGGTTGGCGGCGGCTTGCAGGTCGGCTTCGCGGAGGACGGCTTCGGCGAGCTGCAGGTTGGTGGTGATGAGGATGGCGAGGGCTTCGGGATCGTGTTCGGCCTGGGCGACGAGATCGGCGGCGATGCCGCGGGCGTTGCCGGTCTCGCTAGTGACGACGATTTCGGTAGGACCGGCGGGCATGTCGATGCCGCAGAGGTTGGAGACGGCGAGCTTGGCGGCGGTGACGAAGAGGTTGCCGGGGCCGACGATCTTGTCGACGCGGGCGATGGTGGCGGTGCCGAAGGCGAGGGCGGCGATGGCCTGGGCGCCACCAACGCGGTAGAACTCGGTAATGCCGGCGAGGTGGGCGGCGGCAAGGGTTTCAAGCGCGGGTTTGGGCGAGCAGACGACGATGCGAGGGACGCCGGCGACCTGGGCGGGCGTGGTGGTCATGAGCAGGGTGGAGGGCAGTGGATAGCGGCCGCCGGGGACGTAGCAGCCGACGGAGGCGAGCGGGCGGACGACCTGGCCGGTCTCGATGCCGGGGCCCTGCTGGGTGCTCCAGCTTTTGGGCAACTGGCGCTCTGCGAAGGCGCGGATGTTGGCCTGGGCGACGAGCATGGCGGCCTTGAGGTCGTCGGGGATGGTGTCCCAGGCGAAGCGCATTTCTTCGGGCGAGACGCGGAGGCCGGCGATTGCGGCGCCTTGATAGCCGTCGAGACGAGTGGCGTAGTCGAGCAGGGCTGCGTCGCCGCGGGTGCGGATGGCGGCGAGGATTTCGTCGACGATGGGCGCGACTTTGGCGGTGTTGGTGTCGCCGCGATGCTCGATCTGGCGGATGGCGGCTTCGGCTTCGTCGCGGGTGGGGCCGAAGGTGTGGAGTAGCTTCATGGGGCTCCGGGCTTACGTGGCTGAAAAAACAGGTCCCTCCGCTGTGGCTGCGCCTTCGGTCGGGATGACAGGTCTGCGGGTTAGCGAATTTTGTTAATGGGTGGCTGGTAGCCGGATTGGGTGCGTTGATGGAAGCGGCGCGGGTTTTTGAGCTGCGCTTTCATGAGCTTCTGCTCGGTGCGGGAGCCGGTGAGGGTGACGCGTTTGGCGGCTTCGGGGGTGGCGGGGTAGACGTTCTCGGGCTTCTTGGGGTCGACGACGACGATGAGGCTCATGTTGGGGCGGATGACCTGTTCGGGTGGGAGGCGGGTGCGAAGTTTGGCTTCGCGCGGGGCTTTGGCGGGCTCCTGAATGCGCAGCATGATGTCGAAGAGGCCGAGGTATTTGAGCCAGCCGGCGACCTTTTCGGCCGAGATGACGATGCCATAGAGGACGAGGCCTTCGGCCTGGATTTTTTCCTGGGCGCGCCGCTGGCGGAGGTAGTTGATGCCCTGGACGATGGCCAGGACGACGATGATGCCGAGGAGTACGAAGAGCGTGATCTTCATCGTGGGGAACCTGTGGGTTAGAGCGCAGTTTACCTAGAATTAAGTTTGTTCCTGGCTCAGTTGAGAGGGATGCGCAACCTGATCACTATCGAGCTTTGCGCCTTCCTCTTCCTAACTAGAAACAGGAGTTAACATCATCATCCTTCCACAATCTGACGCTTCCGTCGTTTCTCATCCAAGTTGCGCCTGAGCAATTCAGCCAGGAGCCGGTCGCTAAGCTCCCAGGTATGCTGATGGATCTCTTTTTCGAGCTCTCAAGCTTGGAGAGCTTAGCTGGTAGAACGTCTGGATGCCACTTATCCATCAACTTCGCAGCGGTGGATCCGTCTTCGGTCTCGCGGTACACACGTTGAAGCAGCTGGTTATCTTCGTCCGAGAGAAAGTCGTTATTCGAGGGCCATCTTTGAATATGAAGGCACGCTTCTACTGCGGACATCTCACCGGCGAGGAAGCGTCGTAGACCAACCCGATTTTTAGCCTCGATGCGTGTTCGCCGCATAGTTCAATCTCTAAAGGACGACCTTGCTGAGGGGGTACTCGACGATGCCGGTGGCGCCGGCGTCTTTGAGGCGGGGGATGACGTCGCGGACGGTGCGTTCATCGAGGATGGTATTGAGGGCGACCCACTCGGCGTCGGAGAGCTGGGAGATGGTTGGCGAGTTGAGGGCGGGTAGGACGCGGAGGACGTCGGTGAGATCGGTCTTCATGACGTTCATCATGAGGCCGACGCGGCCCTGCGCGGCGATGGCGGCATTGAGCATGAGCGAGATGTTTTCGATCTTCCTGCGCTTCCAGACGTCGGCGAAGGCGGAGCGGTTGGCGATGAGCTGGGTCTCGGACTCCATGAGGGTTTCGATGATGCGAAGGCGGTTGGCGCGGAGGGAGGAGCCGGTCTCGGTGACTTCGACGATGGCGTCGGCGAGGGTGGGTGGCTTGACCTCGGTGGCGCCCCAGGAGAACTCGACTTTGACGGGGATATTTTTGCCGGCGAAGTAGCGGCGGGTGTACTCGACGAGCTCGGTGGCGATGATCTTGCCGGCGAGGTCTTCGGGACGCTGGAAAGGCGAGTCTTCGGGAACGGCGAGAACCCATTTGACGGCGTTGCGGGACTGCTTGGAGTAGGTGAGGGAGGTGATGCGTTCGACGTCCGACTGGTTTTCGAGTATCCAGTCATTGCCGGTGAGGCCGGCATCGAGGGCGCCGTGCTCGACGTAGCGGGCCATCTCCTGGGCGCGGACGAGCATGCACTCGATGTCGTCGTCGTCGATGGAGGGGAAGTAGGAGCGGCCATTGGCGAAGATGCGCCAGCCGGCGCGTTCGAAGAGGGCGATGGTGGCGTCCTGGAGGGAGCCTTTGGGGATGCCGAGGCGGAGCTTCTGCTGCGTGCTCATCGGGCGGCCTCGGTGGTGGCGCCGGCGGTTTGACCGAGGCTGATGGGTTTGGTGAAGCAGGAGACGGTGCCTTCGTGGCAGACGAGGCCGTCGCCTTCGACGGCGACCTTGAAGAGAAGCGTGTCGGTGTCGCAGTCGGTCGCGGCGGAGAGGATGCGAAGGCGATTGCCGCTGGTCTCACCCTTCATCCAAAGGGTGTTGCGGGTGCGGCTCCAGAAGGTGACGAAGCCGGTCTCGAGGGACTTCTGGTAGCTGAGTTCATTGAGGAAGCCGAGCATGAGGATCTCGCCGGTGGCGGCGTCCTGCACGATGCCGGGGACGAGGCCGCCCATCTTTGCGAAGTCGATGGTGAGGCCGTCGATAGCAGGAAGGTCGGTGGCAGGAATGGTGGAGGTTGCGGTGGTCATGAGTTCCTTCTTTGAGGGTTTGGAGGCAAGCGGCAGAAGAAAGGCCCGCTCGCGGTGGACGCGGTGGCGGGCCTTTTGAAGGTCTTGTGGAGCGAAAGGTTACTTCGCCACGAGAGACGCCGCCACCGTGCGATGGGCATGGTGCGCGTGTCCGTGATGGTGCTGGCGAAGGCTCACTGAGGTTGAGGTTAAAGGTTGGGTGGGAGTGGTGTCAAACGAGGAGCACTGCCCGCTCCGGCGACACCTACTACGGAAGGGTTTGGACTTTCGAGTACTGGTCTACAGTGCGGCAGCTTCAGGAGCAAAATCTGCTTTGGTTGGGAGCTTGAGCGTTGACCGAAGGGGAGGCGTCAGCTAAGCTAGCCGCGACCCTGCGAAACAAGCTGGTGCGATGCTACTGAAATAAAGGAGCTTCCATGATCGGGATTCGACGATTGCTTACTGTTGCGGCACTGTTCGTTATACTTCCGCTGGCCCAGGTGCGAACGTCTGCACAGATTCTGCCTGCAATGGGCGCGATGAACGCGCAGGTGGTGGCGGCGACGGGGGACAAGCTAGACATTAATACGGCGACGCCGGATCAGCTAAAGGCGTTCAGTGGGATTGGTGACGCGTATGCGAAGCGGATTATTGATGGCCGGCCATACACCATGAAGACGCAGCTGGTGACCAAGGGTGTGCTGCCGCAGGCGACGTACAACAAGATCAAGGACAACATTGTGGCGTCGAAGGTAAAGAAGTAGGGCGCTCCAATTTGTTATTGCCACACGGACAGCCGCAGCTGCCGGAAGAGCTGTGTACGTCGCTTCGCTTCGTCCGCTAAGACGAAATACGGGGATTCCTCGCTTCGCTCAGAATGACAACCAAAAAGAAGAGACGAGATACAGGGGTCTCTCCACTACGCTGCGCTTCGGTCGAGATGACGACGTGAATCTACGCTGCGCTTTGGTCAAGATGACGACGTGAATCTACGCTGCGCTTCGGTCGAGATGACGGCTTCACATTAGGGCTTGCCTGCTTACTGGAGGTCGGGCTTCAATTCCATGACGGCGATGCGGCCGTCGGAGAAGAAGGAGCCGCCGGTGGCCGTTTTGGCGGTGCGGAGGGGGTCGGTGGGAGTGACGTAGGCGGCGCTCGAGAAGGCGCCGGTTGAGTCGAAGCTGTCGACGAGGAACTTACGTTCGAGGTCGATGTTGGGGTCGATCTTGTGAGTGGTTCCGCCGTTGCGCTGGTCGCGCTCAAAGCCGATGTCGTGCGTGGAAGAGCCGACCCAGAGCTCGCGACCGTTGACGAGTTCTGGGCTCTTCCAGACGCGCAGATGGTGGCGCTCGGCGGCGACGGAGATTGGGTCCGCGCGGGCGAAGGAGAGATCCTGGGGGCGGCCGAAGAGGTAGAGGGTGCTCATCGGTACGGCCACGTAGGCCTCATGGCTGAGGGTCGACATGAGGCCGTGGAGGACGGCGGCCTGGTCGGTTTTGTCGACGGCGACCCAGCCGGCGTTCTTGAAGGCGGCCTGGATCTGAGGAAGGGTGCCGATGAGGCCGAAGTTGACCATATCGCCGGGGTCGCCGGACTGATCGGCAACGCGGCGGGGGATGGTGGCGAAGAGCTGTGGGGAGAGCAGGCCGGAGATTGGCGCGGCGACGGGGGTGGCGGGATGCTGCGCCGAGACCGCGGCCGTGGCGACGGGCTGCACGGTGACCTTGAAGGAGCCGGTGCCGGTGAGATCGCTGGTGAGATTGGCGCGCAGGTAGAGGTGGCCGCTGGTGGGCATGATGGCGTCGGCGGAGGCGCCGATGGCGAAGGGAACGGAGGCGCCGAGATCGCTGACGCGGCCGATGAGCTCGCCTGTTTTGGCGTCGTTGAGCGGGAACTGGCGGAGCAGATCCTTCCAGCCGCGGTCGAGGCCGGCTGCGGTGACGGGGCGGTTGTCGACGAGGGTGAGGGAGCCGGTGGCGACGATGCTGAGGTGTTCGCCGGCGACGACGGGGATACCGGTGTCAAGCCAATCCGTGCCGCTGACGGAGAGACTGTAGGACTTTTTGCGACCGGCGGGCGGAAGGGCTGGCTGGCCGGAGACGGCGTCGCGCATGCTGACGATCGGCTCGACGGCCTGGGCCGGTGCGGGCGCGGCGGGTGCGATGGTCTGGGCGGAGATGTGCGCGGCTAGCAAGGCGAGGGGAAGCATTGTAGTCAAGCAGATGCGACTCGTCAACCCCCCGAAGGTTAGAGAGTCCTTAGCAGTAGATCGGATAAAGTAGCTCATATTGCCGTACCCCTTCAGATGCAGACTTCCAGTTCCTTTATGACACCAAGAAGAAGATTGTGCGGTGGACGCCGAAGCGTGCTGGTTGGACTGGCGGTGGTGCCGATGTCGCTGCTGCTGGCGGGATGCCGGGCGGTCGTGAGCAGTCCTACCGCGTCGCAGGTGCGGGTAATTGCGGCGTCTCCAGACGCACCCGGGCTGGACATGTACCTCAACAACAATGTGCTTGCGTATAACCTCGGCTTCGGCTCGGTCACGTCATACATTGCGGTTGATGCGGGCACGGACTTGGTCTCGGCGGATACGGCAGGGACGAAGCAGCTGCTGGTCTCGGCGAAGAACACCTTTGTGAACTCTAATCAGTACACGGTGCTGGTAGGTAACGTGTCGGCGAATTTGCAAGAGCTGGTGATCCAGGATCAGGCGCAGGCGGCGCCCTCGGGGCAGATTTCGCTGCGGTTGATTGACCAGGCGACGCAGATTGGGGCGCTCGATGTGTACCTGGTGCCGATGGGGCAGAAGTTTACGGCGGTGACGCCGCTGATGACGAACCTGATGTTTGGCAATGCGCCCTCTTACCTGAACGTGCCGACGGGGACGTATACGCTAGTGTTGGTTCCGGCGGGGACGGTGCCGACGGGGACGACGGTGGCGACGTTTACGGGAGCGCAGGTGACGTACTCGGGTGGGTCGGCGACAACATTTGTGTTGCTGGACCAGCAGCTGGTGACGACGCCTGGGGTGCAGGTGATCACCGCGAACGACTATACGTCGCCGACGGCGGCTACGGCGGCGAACTGACGGGGCGATGCGCTCGGGACCGGCAAGGATGACGAACGAGCCCTGGGCGGGGGCAGCCGAAAACTATGGAAGGGCGAGACAGGAAAGCAAACAGCTCAGGCCGCGAGGGTGTCTCGCGGCCTAAGCTGTTTTGTCACAACGAGCGACCTAGTAGCGATAGTGGTCGGACTTGTAGGGGCCCTCGGGCTGGACGCCGAGATAGCTCGCCTGGCGCGGGGAGAGCGTGGTGAGCTTCACGCCGATCTTTTCCAGGTGGAGCCGGGCGACCTCTTCGTCGAGGCGCTTGGGGAGGACGTAGACGCCAACCTTGTAGGTGTCGCGGTTGGCCCAGAGGTCGAGGGCAGCGAGGGTCTGGTTCGAGAAGCTGGCCGACATGACGAAGCTAGGGTGGCCGGTCGCGCAGCCGAGATTGACCAGGCGGCCTTCGGCGAGGATGAAGATGCTCTTGCCGGTTGCGGCGAAGGTGTACTTGTCGACCTGGGGCTTGATGTTCAGGCGAGTAGCGGACCTGTCGGCGTTGAGCGCGTCCATCTGTATTTCGTTGTCGAAGTGGCCGATGTTGCAGACGATGGCCTGGTCCTTCATCTGTTGCATGTGCTCGTGGGTGATGATGTCCAGGTTGCCGGTGCAGGTGACGTAGATGTCGCCGCGGCCTAGGGTCTCTTCGAGGGTGGTGACCTCGTAGCCTTCGATGGCGGCCTGGAGGGCGTTGATGGGGTCGATTTCGGTGACGATGACGCGGGCACCGAGGCCGCGCAGGCTGGCGGCGGAGCCTTTGCCGACGTCGCCGAAGCCGCAGACGACGGCGACCTTGCCGGCGATCATAACGTCGGTGGCGCGCTTGATGCCGTCGACCAGGGACTCACGGCAGCCGTAGAGGTTGTCGAACTTGGATTTGGTGACGGAGTCATTGACGTTGATGGCGGGGACGAGGAGCTTGCCCTGCTCGAGCATTTTGTAGAGGCGATGGACGCCGGTGGTGGTCTCTTCGGCGACGCCCCGCCATTCTTTGGCAAGTTTGGTGAAGTATTGGGAGTCTTCTGCGTGAATGGCCTTGAGGAGGTTCTTGATGACACCTTCCTCCTGGTTCGAGGCTGGCTGATTGACCCAGGTATCGCCCTGCTCGAGTTCGACGCCCTTGTGAATGAGCAGGGTGACGTCGCCACCATCGTCGATGACGATCTGCGGGCCAAGGCCGTCGGCGTGGGTAAGCGCCTGCTGGGTGCACCACCAGTACTCTTCGAGGCTCTCGCCCTTCCAGGCGAAGACGGGCACGCCAGCGGCGGCGATGGCGGCAGCGGCGTGGTCCTGCGTGGAGAATATGTTGCAGGAGGCCCAGCGGACGTCGGCACCGAGGGCGACCATGGTTTCGATGAGGACGGCGGTCTGGATGGTCATGTGCAGCGAGCCGGTGACGCGAACGCCGGCGAGCGGCTTGCCGGCGGCGTACTTGTGGCGGATAGCCATGAGACCGGGCATCTCCTGCTCGGCGATGTCGATCTCTTTACGGCCAAACTCGGCGAGTCCGATGTCGGCAACCTTGTATTCGGTTGCGATGCCCTTTACCGCGGTGTCCTGATCCTGCCCGATCGTCGCTGTTGCCATGTGTCTTTGCCTCGAATCCGTCAATTCCCTGACATCTGAGGATAGCATTTGAAGATTAGCGTTTTCGGTCCATAGAGGGCGGCATCCACGTGGTGGAAGTCGCATCCTTACTGTTGAAGGAGATGTTTATGTCACTTGAGATGGACCCAAAGACAACGGCACTGATTTTGATCGACCTGGAGCAGGGGATTGTGGCGAGAGAGCTTGCGCCGCATGCGGCAAAGGACGTAGTGGCGCGCTGCGCGCAGCTGGCGACAGCCGTGAGATCGGCGGGCGGCACGGTGGTGTATGTCCATGTGCTGCTGCACGAGATGGCACATCTGCCGGCGGACTCTCCGATGATGCCCCCGGGTATGCCGCCCCCGCCAGCCGCCGCGTCGGAGCTGGTTCCGGAGGCAGGCTACAAAGCCGGTGAGGATATCTTGATCACGAAGCGGCAGTGGGGCGCGTTTTATGGGACGCCGCTGGATCTGCAGCTGCGGCGGCGCGGGGTCAAGACGGTGGTGATGGGTGGGATTGCGACCAACTTTGGCGTTGAATCGACGGCGCGGGCAGCGGCCGAGCATGGCTATGCTGTGGTCTTTGCCGAGGACGCGATGAGCACGATGTCGGCGGAGATGCATACGTTTGCGGTGAGCAAGCTGTTTCCGGTGATCGGGCTAGTTCGGTCGGCGGCTGAGATCGAAGAAGGTCTAAAGAGCTAAGCGAAGTAGCTGGTCGGCGAAGGCGCGGTCAAGCCTTCGTCATCCTGCTTTGGTCGCGGCCGGGCAGTAAGAGGCAGAGCGCGGCGGCGACAACGGCGACACCAGAGACGGCGAAGAGACCGGCCGAGAAGCTGTGGGTGGCGTCGCGGAGATGGCCGGTAACGGTTGGGCCTACGAAGCTGCCGAGTGAGCCGATCATGGTGATGATGGCGACTCCGCCAGCGGCGGCCTGCCCTCCGAGGACCCGGGTGGGCAGCGCCCAGAAGGGGCCCATCAGGCTGAAGAAGCCGACGGCTGCAAGGGTGAAGGCGGCCAGACCGATGATGAGAGAGTGTGCAACGCCGGCCCAGGCAAAACCAACGGCGCTCAGCAGCATGCAGGCGATCATGTGGCCGCGGCGCTCGCGCTGACGATCGCTCGACCAGCCGACGAGGACGGTGACGATGGCGGCCGCGAGGTAGGGTAGCGTGGACAGGCGAACGATTTGGCCGTCGGCGACGCTGTTGCCGAGGTCCTTCGCGGCGGCTGCCGCGGGATGGAGGATGGAGTTGAGCACCAGCGGCATCCAGAAGTTGACCGTGTAGACGCCGATCTGGTCGAGCAGGAAGATGCCGGCGAGGACCCACACCATGGGCATCTTGAAGGCGTCAAGCAGGTTGTGATTGTCGGAGGCACCGCCTGCTTTGCGATCCTGCTCGAGTTCGTCGTCAAGCCACTTCTTCTCGGCGTCAGTGAGCCAGGGCGCGTCTCGTGGGTGATCGCGCAGGAAGAAGAGGACGGAGATGCCGCCGAGGATGGTGGGAATGCCTTCGACGATGAAGAGCCATTGCCAGCCGTGCAGGCCGGCGCGGCCTTCGAGCTTGAGCAGGAAGCTTGAGATCGGAGCGCCGATGACGCCGGCGAGCGAGGTGGCGGTCATGAATTTGGCGACGGCACGGGCGCGCTCTTCGGACGGGAACCAGTAGGTGAGGTAAAGGATCATGCCGGGGAAGAAGCCGGCCTCGCTGACGCCGAGTAGAAAGCGCAGCAGATAGAAGCTGTGCGGGCCTTTGACGAAGCTCATGCAGGTGGCGATGATGCCCCAGGTGATCATGATGCGGGCGATCCAGAGGCGGGGGCCGACCTTGCCGAGGAAGAGGTTGCTGGGGAGATCGAAGAGGCCCTGGCCGAGGAAGAATATGCCGGCGCCGGTGCCGTAGACGGTGGCCGAGAGCATGAGGTCGCGGCGCATTTCGAGGGCGGCGAAGCCGACGTTCACGCGATCGAGGTAGGCCAAGATGTAGAGGAGAAAGATGTACGGGATCAGGTGCCAGCTGATCTTGGAGAAGAGTTTGCGCCGGTCTACGGAGTCAGGCGCGGGTTCTCTTCGGGATGCAGTGTTGTCCGTAGGCATAGGTGACAGAGATGCAGCGAGGTCTGAGCTGATGCAGGTTCTTTGGTAATGCACTACAAAGGCAACAAAGGGGCAGGCTGCTTACGACGCGGGGTCTGGCTGAGCGAAGCTTTACCGCTTTGGCCGCAGAGGGGACGCGAAGGGAGCTTGTTGCAGGGGTCAGGGGGTGACGAGGGTGCCGAGCGGCTCGCCACCGACGACGCGGGTGATGTTGCCCTGTTCGCGCATGCTGAAGACCATCATGGGCATATTGTTGTCGCGGCAGAGCGAGACGGCGCTGGTATCCATGACGCGGAGGTTGCGGGCGAGGATTTCGCTGTAGGTGACGGTGTTGAAGCGGGTGGCGGTGGGGTCGGTCTTGGGATCGGCGGTGTAGATGCCGTCGACCGAGGTGGCCTTGAGCAGGATGTCGGCCTTGATCTCCATGGCGCGAAGGGCGGCGGCGGTGTCGGTCGAGAAGTAGGGGTTGCCGGTGCCGGCGGCGAAGACGATAACACGCTTTTTTTCGAGGTGGCGCATGGCGCGGCGGCGGATGTAGGGCTCGGCGACCTCGTGCATCTCGATGGCGGACATGACGCGGCAGGCGAGGCCACGCTTTTCGATGGCATCCTGGAGCGCGATGGCGTTGATGACGGTCGAGAGCATGCCCATGTGGTCGGCGGCGACGCGATCCATATCGATGGCCTGCTGAGCGACGCCGCGGAAGAAGTTGCCGCCGCCAACGACGATGGCGATCTCGCAGCCAAGGGCGTGAACGTCGGCGATTTCGGCGGCCACTTTATGAATGAAGATGGCGTCGATGCCGAAGCCGCGCCCGGCCGCCAGGGCTTCGCCTGAGATCTTGAGGAGAACTCGTTTGTACATGTCGGGCTTAGTATCGCATGCGCCTACTTGGGGCTGTGGAGGCGAGGAGTCGGCTACGGTGGAACTTTTCTCCGCGGCGGGACGTAGGTTTTGGTGTGAGATCGCGATAGGGTTCATCGCGAAGGGAGACTGTCCATGCAGAGCCGCATCGTTGGATCGACCATGCCTGTGCTTGAGCTGCTGCTCGAACCGCATGAGAGTGTGATCTCGGAGGCTGGCGAGCTTTCCTGGATGACGGCGAGCATGCAGATGAACACGCACACGCAGATGGCGGGCGGCGGGGGTCTGCTGGGTGCGATCCGCCGGGTTGCCGGTGGCGGCACACTGTTTATGACGGAGTATATGGCGCTTGGCGCACGCGGTGAGATTGCGTTTGCGGCCAAGGTGCCGGGGCACATTGTGCCGGTGCAGGTTGGCGGCGGCCAGGAGTACTTTGCGCATCGCCATGGATTTTTGTGCGCGACGCCGCAGGTCCAGTTGGGGGTTGGGTTTCAGCAGTCGCTGGGCGCCGGCATTTTCGGCGGCAATGGCTTTCTGCTGCAGCGGATTGGTGGCCAGGGGACGGCCTGGCTGGAGCTTTCGGGCGAACTGATTGTGAAAGATCTGCAGCCGGGCGAGACGCTACGGGTGCATCCGGGCCACGTGGGTGCGTTTACGACCGGCATCAACTTTCAGATCACGCGGGTGCCAGGGATCCGCAACCTGATCTTTGGCGGCGACGGCATCTTTCTGGCGGCGCTCACCGGCCCTGGGAGAGTGTGGCTGCAGACCTTGCCGATCGCGAGGCTGGCGCATGCGCTGGCGGAGTACCTGCCGAGCGGCGGTGGTGCGGAGCGGGCTGAGGGTGGGGTGGTCGGTGGCGTTGTAGGGAGCATCCTGCGCGGGATGTAGGCTTTGGTTCCCAGGCTTGAGTTAGACAACCGACATTTACGGCAGGTAGTTGTAGGGTTCCATTGCGATTCAGGGCTGATCGCAAGCTCTTCGCTTGAAACTGATCTTGCCTGGCCTCAACTCGCCCTCTTTCCCCTAAGATCGGCGGATGAGACTCGACAACAGGTTGGTTACGCCAAGTCTGGTAAACAATCGGGACTTGAAGGTGAGTTTGAAGAATCACTAAATCGGCGATTGACATCCAGCGTCAAGACCGAGAGGGAACTACTGCTACCTTCTACATCCTAAGTAAGAACTGGTATTTGCCGACTACACTTGAGTAAGGACGATGTTGGACAAGAAGCTGGACGCGATCCCAACCTAGGCCTTTTCGTGTAGCCACTGCAAGACCTTTGGCCGGGGTCGTCGGACAGTATGTCCACGGCAACCAGCCTGACCAGCAAGCCGCCTACTATTACGATTGGGTCGGCCAGCCCTGGAAGACTCAGGCAC
>CAXSEC010000095.1:0-12882 GCA_964236325.1 uncultured Acidobacteriaceae bacterium
GGTCTTCAAGAACATCGATCTGATCGTCGAAGGTGTCGATCGCCGGAAAGTACAGATCGACGATCGTGTCGAGGATCAGGTAAAGCAACCGCGCCGGTTTGTCGTCACTGCCATCGCGGCGCGCCCGCGCGAGCGCCTCCTGGCTGACGGCGCAGTCGGGTTCAGCGATGGTGATGAAGAACATCTCGCCATCGGCCATGCCGGCAAAGATGTCGATGGTCGAAAACCTGACCTCCGCCGTACTGCCTGACTTCTCCAGTCGAACCGGCTTCAGCACGGCAAAGGTGTAGTGCGGCGTCTGCTCAACCTTGATGCGTTCGTCATCGGAGCGGGCGTCTTCGAGGTGCAGGGCATGCAGGTTGAAGCGGTCGGCAAGCTCCTGCAGCTTCGGATCGTTCGGCGAAGTGAGTTCGTACCACGGCATAGCTCCCTCATGAGGCGCGCGCGACAAACCGCGCGATGCGATTCTCGCACGAAGCCGATCATGTCCTGATCTCGATGCACGATATGCCGGATCAGGCCATGCCGAACGTGCCGTTCCAGATATGCTCAAAGAAACCCAAACGATGCCGAGCCGATCAACGATCCTGATCCGGGTTCAAGATCGGCCCTGAAGGAGTTCTGCTCATGCCTGCCTGCCGCCTCGCGGTGCTTGCCGCCGTCGCTCTTTCGCTTCCGCTCGCGTCCGCCCAGACGCCAAAGCCCGCGGCTGGCAACAGCTACGATCCCCGCATCAGCTTTGCGCCGCTGACGCTGCCCGGATCGGTCAACGCCTACCGCTCCAGCAACGGCGCGCCCGGCCCCGCGTACTGGCAGAACGAGGCCGACTATGAGCTGCACGCGACGCTTGATACGGCCGCCAGGCAGCTGCGCGCCACCGAGACCATCACCTACATCAACAACAGCCCGGACACCCTCACCAGCCTCTGGATCCAGCTGGACCAGAACATCTATCGCAAAGACTCGCGCGCGGCGATGGTCAATAGCGGCCGGCCCCGCCGCAAGCCGGTGCCGGACTCCGAAGAAAACCCCAATAATCGCAGCAGCGAAGGCTTCGTGCTCGATTCGGTGGAGATCGAGGCCGGCAAGCAGCACAGCAAGGCGGAGACCCTGGTCAGCGACACCCGGCTGCAGATTCACCTGGCCCAGCCGCTCGCAGGCAAAGGGGCGCAGCTGAAGGTGCACATCACCTACCACTACGCGATTCCTGGCGTGTGGGGCGGCCGTACCTCATGGGGCACCTCCAAACAGGGCGACATCTACGACATGGCCCAGTGGTACCCGCGCATGTGCGTCTACGACGATCTGCGCGGCTGGGACACGCAGCCCTATCTCGGCAACGAGTTCTATCTCGAATACGGCCACTTCGATTACTTCACCACTGTTCCCGCGAACATGATCGTCGCCGGCTCGGGCGAGCTGATGAACCCGAAGGACGTTCTCACGAAAACGCAGATTGCCCGGCTGGACGAAGCCCGCAAGAGCGATAAGACGGTCATCATTCGCGGCGTCAACGAGGTCAAGGACCCGCAAAGCCGCCCGAAGCAGGACGGCACCCTCACCTGGCACTTCCACATGGACCACACCCGCGACGTGGCCTGGTCTGCCAGCCCGGTGTTCGTCTGGGATGCCGCGCGCATCAACCTGCCGGAGGGCAAGAGCTCGCTCGCGATGAGCGTCTATCCACCCGAGAGCACCGGAGATGAGGGCTGGAGCCGATCGACCGAGTACGTCAAGGATGCGGTCGAGAACTTCTCCCGCCGCTGGTTCCCGTACCCGTACCCCGCAGCCATCAATGTCGCCGGCTTCTCCACCGGCATGGAGTACCCGGGCATCGTCTTCGACGGCATCGACGACAAGGGCAAGACGCTCTTCTGGATTACAGCGCATGAGATCGGCCACGACTGGTTTCCCATGATCGTCGGCTCAAACGAGCGCCGCAACGCCTTCATGGACGAAGGCTTCAACACCTTCATCGACATCTTCGAGTCCGAGGACTTCAAGAACGGCGTCTACGGGCCCAAGCGGGACTCCGAGTACTCGGCCGGCGGCGAGCCTGCTGACACCATCCTGAAGGTGCTCGACAACCCCGACGCCCCGACCATCCTGATGCCCGCCGATGCCTACACCTGGCAGATCGGCCATCCCGTCAGCTACTTTAAGGGCGCCTTTGGCATGGTGCTGCTGCGCGAGCAGATCATGGGTCCGGAGCGCTTTGATTGGGCCTTTCGCCACTACATCCGCGACTGGGCATACAAGCATCCGTCGCCGTCGGACTTCTTCCGATCGATGGCCAGCGAGGGAGGCGAGGATCTCGACTTCTTCTGGCGCGGCTGGTACCTGAACAACTGGACGCATGACCTTGCCGTGAAGGCGATTGACGGCGACGCCGTGACCTTCACCAACCGGGGCCAGCTGGTGCTGCCGGCGCTGGTGGAGGTGACGTACAAGGATGGATCGTCCACCCGCTTCCACCTTCCCGCCGAAACCTGGATGAACAAGGGCGAGATAACGTGGGTCGGCGAGAAAGCAGTCGCGAAGGTCACCATCGATCCGGAGCACAAGCTGCCGGACGATGATCGATCAAACAACACGCTCTCCGCGAAGTAGCGAGTCAGCCGGAAGGTGCACGGCGTGGACCTCAGCGCTGCGCGCCCTCGGCTCGTTCATCATCGGCCCAGAGCAGACCGCATTTGTTGCACACCCAGCGCTTCTCGCCCATCGGCGCCGGCAGCGAGAACAGATAAAGTGCGGCCAGTGCGGCGCCGCGGCCAGCCCCTTCGAAGCTGATGTCGAGCGTGTCGCAGCGAGGGCAGCGCGGCTGAATGTACTCGGGCTCGCCCTCCATTGCAATCGACGCGGGCACCGGTGCGGAGAGCATCTCCTCAGCCGCGGCGGCATCGGTCTCCGCGACCTGCAGCCGGATGCCGCCAAGAAAGTTGGAGATCTGCCAGTCCAACCGCACGATGTTCTCGTTCTGCAGGAAGCAGTAGATGCCTGCGCCTTCGACCACCGAGCGCGCGACGATGGCTTCGGAGAGGTCTCGATAGCGCCGCACCGTCACCAGCTTCTGGTTGATCGGCAGGCGCGCGTCATCCAAATCGCCATCGACCTCGCCCTCCAGCAGCGGCGGCTCCAGCCCGCGCCGCACGAACTCTGCCCGCAACGCGTCCTGCGCCGGCTCCCGCAGCGTGTCGTAGGCCCGCGCGGTCGTCATCAGCTCGCTTTCATTCATCGCCGCATACCGCTTCAGGTATGCCTCAATGCTGAGGGGATCAAGCTCTTCAGCCATACGCACTACACCGTGACGACGTGGCGGCCGCTCTCGATATGGGTGATCTGACCGTCCCGCATGTGCAGGATGCGGTCGGCGATGGCGGCGGCTTCGGGGTTGTGCGTGATCATCAGCACCGTCTGCTTCAGCTCGCGGCTGGAGGTGCGCAGCATGTTGAGCACAGCATCGGAGTTCTGGGTGTCGAGGTTGCCGGTAGGCTCGTCGGCAAGAACGATCGCCGGCCGGGTGACGAGCGCGCGTGCGATGGCGACGCGCTGCTGCTCGCCGCCTGAGAGCTCGTTTGGCCGATGATCGAGGCGGCCGTGGATGCCGAGTAGCTGCGTAAGGTGATCAAGCAGGGGACGATCGAGCGGAGTTTTGCTGCCGGAGATGTCGTGTGCGATCGCGATATTGCCCATGGCGGAGAGCGTCGGAAGCAGGTTAAATCGTTGAAAAACAAAGCCTATCTTGGCTTTGCGGAGATTGGTGCGGGCGCTGTCGGAGAGTGGCGCGAGATCGACGCCGTCGATCGCGACCGATCCAGAGGTGGCCTGGGTGAGGCCGCCGAGGACGTGGAACAGGGTGGATTTGCCGGAGCCGGAGGGGCCAACGATGGCGACGAACTCGCCTGCTTCCACCTCGAAGCTGACGTTGCGGAGAGCCGTAACCTCAACTTTTCCAGCACGATACGTTTTGCTGAGCGACTTGGCGATGATGATAGGGGACATTGGCTCAGATGCGAGTTTAGCAGCCTGGATGGGATGATGAGGGATGGTTGAGCGGCTGAGCGGATTGATGTTGCTGGGGTTAGTGCTGTGGACCGCTTTGGGCGCGGCGGGTCTGGTGGCGGCACGGCGGCGCGGCGAACAGGCCCGATTTCGCCGAGGTGCGGGCACTTTAATTGCGATTTGGTTGGGGTACATGGGGGTTCTGGTGGGGGTTTCGCTCGGGCAGCACACTGCGGCCGTTCCTTTGGGGCATGACCGGTGCTTTGGCGCGATGTGTTTCGCCGTGACCGGGGTGGAGGAGCCACGAGGCTTTCTGGTTCGGGGGCAGGAGCCGGAGCGGCTGCTGCGGGCGGCGATTCGGATGCACAACCTGGACCGCGAGCACACCCTTGGTGAGGAGGGGCTGATGGTGTACCTGGTCGACGGCCAGGGGCGGCGATGGGAGCCGGTGCCGGGTCTCGGTGGGGTGCGGCTGACGACCAGACTGACTCCAGGCGGGACAGCGATGAGCGAGCCCGTCTTCCGCGTGGCCAAGGATGCGACGGATCTTCGGCTGAGGCTGCGGCATAGCGGATGGACGCAGGCGCGGCTACGGATTGGGGATCCGGAGAGCTACTTTCATCGACCGACGGAGATGGTGCTGCCGATGGTGTTGCCATGAAGGGTCAGGCGACGCGGGAGAGCCAAATTACAACCGGGTGGCAAGAGGGTGCAGCCGAGGAGGCCAAGGCGTGATACCCGACTGCAAGGGTCGTCGAACCGGCGCGCAGGGCTGGTGCTACGAGACGCGGATTCTCATGGATGACAACAGGAAAAACAAGGGCGTGGCGGTTAGAGGACGGCGGCAAGCTGGGGGTAGCGGCCGGCGTGGCTGGTCTCGTAGAGGGCGAGCAGGCGTTGGCGCATCAGGTAGTAGGCACCGGCGGCCTCCTGCACGTTGAAGGGACCACGTGCCTTGCCGAGGCCAAGGGGCAGGGTGACCAGCAGTTTCAGGGCGGCGCGGCGCAGGGCGAGACCATCGCGGCGCATGCGCTCGGCAACGATCAGGCTCTCCTGCGGGTTCCATCGCTGGGCGTAGCCGGCGAGCGCGAGGAGGACGTCTGCGTTGGCGCGGATGCGCGAGATGCCTTCGAGGCCGCCGATCATCTCCCAGAGCTGATCGGTCTCGATGCGGGTTTGACCCTTGCCTGGCTGCAGATAATCGAGGGCGATGGCGTTGATGCCGTCGGCGCTGACGGGCTTGAGGCTGGCCAGGAGATCCTCCCAGCTGAGGCGGGAGAGAGACCGGGCCTTGCGGTGGGTCTGGAGCAGGCCGGTGCCGGCGCCGAACACAGTTAGACCAAGGAGGGCCGTAAAGCTCATAGGCGGGGGATTGACTCCGGCTTGATCCTAGTGCAGGTCATGCCGGAGGGCAAGGAGAATTTCTTCAGATTTGCCGAAAGATCCAGGCTGCGAGCCCTCGGAGCGCCAGAAGGTGACGATCCAGTACAGGAGGACGGCGATGTAGACGAGCATGCGGACGTGCACGAGGACGATGAACTGGCGATTCCAGCCGAGGGCGACGTGGCCGAAGTCTTCGAGCAGGGCGATGAAGGCCCAGGCGGTGAGTCCCTGGCCGATGGCGAGGGCGAAGCCGCGATGACCGAGGCGGAGACGGTTGGCGGCGGTGGCCATCGCGAGGAAGAGGCCACAGGTGAGCAGCGAGGTGAAGACAGTGATGCGGGCGTCCCAGAGATCGAGCCCTTTGGACTCTGGCGGGCCCATGTAGAGAGAGAGGGCGGCGGCGAGGAGGAGACCGGCGACGCCCCAGAGCAGGAAGGCGCGACGGGCTTCAAGGATCCAGCGGCCGCCAGGTCGAAGGACGTCGAGCGCGATCTCGAGGATGAGGGCGATCTGGAAGCCGTAGTCGGCGAAGCCGGTGATCCAGTAGGCGAGAAAGTAGCCGTGGCGGGTGCCGTAACGATTAATCAAGAAGAGCGAAGCCGTGCGGAGGGCGCTGAACCCCACAAAGCCGGTGAAGACGGGAACCGGGCGCCAGCGGGAACGCAGCAGAAGGACAAATAGGAGGGTGGCTTGGCCAACAAAGCCCGCCACCCACAGCACCGTGTCCAAGGTTGAAAGTGTCATACGGGAGAGCCTGTTCGGTTAGTTATAGTCCGAAGAAGGCGCGGACCGAAGCGACTAAAGACGTGATCTGCGGATGAGGGTTGGTTCCGGTCTGCTCGGCGTGGAGCGAGGTGGCGGCGGTGAGGGAGAGGACGGCGGCGACGGCGGCGAGACGAAGGGACTTCTGCATGGTGGAGCTCCTGGAGCGCAAGAATGCGCTGACGGTAAGCCTATGCTCAGAGAGCGTCGGCGGACTTTAATTTTTGCACCGTTTTCGAAGCATTGCCAAGGGGATGGGGGATGGCCAGGCGAGCGGGGGTGAGGCGGCGAAGTGGATGGGGTAGGCTGCTCGGGGAGGGTTGCCGGTGATTCTGGGTTTGGGGACGGATTTGATCGAGATTGCGCGGATACGGCGGAGTGTGGAGCGGTTCGGCGACCGGTTTCTGGAGCGGGTGTTTACGCCGTTCGAGATTGCGTACTGCCGGAGGAAGGTGCATGGCGCGGCGGAGAGCTTTGCGGCGCGGTTTGCGGCGAAGGAGGCGGGCGCGAAGGCTTTGGGGACGGGGATCAGCCGCGGGGTGCGATGGACGGAGATTGAGGTGCGGAACGAGCGTGGGGGCAAGCCGGGCATTGTGTGGAGTGGGCGGGCAATGGCGCGGGCGCGAGCGATGGGGGTGGTGTCGACGCAGCTTTCGCTGACGCACAGCCGGGAGATGGCGATGGCGGTGGTGATTGTGGAGAGCGGCGAGTTGTAGACGGGAGTTGTAGTAGAGGACAAAGGAAGTTGTAGTAGATGGCCGTGAAAGTTGTAGTAGATGGCGATGGGTTTGTAGTAGATCGCCATGGAAGTCGTAGTAGATGGCGACGGAAGTTGTAGACGGTTGTTGCGAGATGTAGTTGAGGATAGGGCTGGGCGCGGTGTGCGTGGATTCCTGCACCTTCGGTGGCGTTCCGGCATCCCTTTCTAGACATACCTGACGGGAGACGACGCGGCGGAACAAGAGCTGCGATATGCTCGACGAACGGTGTCCAGGCGACGCGCGGTTTTCGATCGATGTTGCTGCGAGGGTTGGGATTAGGACGTAAGGGAGAGATATGCCGAGTCAGCAGGAGGTGCGGTGGTCGCAGTTGAAGGTTGGCGTGATTGTGCTGATCGCGTCGATCGTGCTGATCACGCTGCTGTTTCTGATGACGAGCTCGTCGGGGCTGGGGCTGTTTTCGCACAAAATCCAGGTAACGACGTATTTTGAGAACTCTGCCGGCCTGAAAGAGGGCGCGGCGGTGAACCTGCAGGGCGTCACGGTTGGGACGGTGAAGCAGATTGTGATTACCAGTGCGCCGGAGCGGAAGCTGACGCCGGTGCAGGTGACGATGAAGCTGGACACCAAGTACAGCGTTGATTTGAAGAAGGATTCGAAGGCGTCGCTGAGTACGGTGGGGGTGCTGGGCGATACGGTGGTGGATATCAATAGCCAGTACGCCGTGGGGCCTCCGCTCGATAGTGGGGACGAGGTGAAGACGCTTGAGACACCGAACCTGCAGGATGTGGTGAAGGCAAGCCAAGGGACGATCGAGAGCCTGAACGTGATTCTGGCGAAGATGAACACGATTGTCGACAACCTGCAGAACGGCAAGGGCTCGGTGGGGCAGCTGATCAATAATCCGGACCTGTACAACAAGGCGAATGCGACGGTGGATGAGCTGCACCAGCTGGCGCAAAACCTGAACCGGGGCAAGGGCACGGTCGGCAAGCTGATGAACGACGACGCGCTCTATAACCGGATCAACGACACGATGGGGCGGCTGGACAGTCTGGCGACGAACCTGCAGAATGGGCAGGGGTCGGCGGGCAAGCTGCTGAAGGATGAGCAGCTCTACAACAATCTGAACGCCACGGTGGCGAATGCGAATCGGCTTCTGAACGACGCAAATGCGGGCAAGGGGGCGATCGGCCTGCTGGCGAAGGATCCGCAGTTCCGACAGCAGCTGCAGGACACGATGACGCAGGTGAACACGCTGGTGATGGGGATTGATCAGGGACGCGGGACGCTGGGCAAGCTAGCCACGGACGACCAGGCGTATACGAATCTGAACCGACTGCTGACGCAGAGCACGCTGCTGGTGGATACGATTCGGGCGGACCCGAAGAAGTACCTGACGATTCATTTGAAGATTTTCTAGGGCTGAGTCTAAATCCAGCAAACGCGGGCTGCCGGGATCTCCCTGGCAGCCTTTGTCTCTCTGCGAGTGAGATGGAGTGGGATACGATCTCGACCATGGCAACCGCGGCGATGCTTTCGATCGACGAGTACCTGCCAACGAGCTACCGGCCGGACTGCGAGTATGTTGACGGCGAGCTGCGAAGACGGAACGTGGGTGAGTGGGAGCACGCCAGGGTGCAGTTGCTGCTGGCCGGTTGGTTTGGACCCCGGGAGACTCAGTGGGGTCTTTTGGGAAGCACGGCTCCGCGGGTGCAGGTCTCTACGAGTCGGGTACGGGTGCCGGACCTGGTCGCGCTTCGGCCCGGGGCGCAGCCGGATGTTCTGCGGGAGCCGCCGCTGCTGGTGGTGGAGATTCTATCGCCGGACGACAGCTACTCGGATACGGAGGAGCGGGCGGGTGAGTATCTGGCCATGGGCGTTGGGACGATCTAGATTATCGATCCGAGAACGCGCACGGGGCGGATGTGCCGGGGTGCGGAGTGGGTTGCCGCGGATCGTCTGGAGGTCGCAGGGACGCTGGTGTATGTCGATCTGCCGAGCATCTTTGGCGGGATCGGCGAGCGAGCCTAGCTCGCGGGCGTGGCTCGGACGCTGTCTGAGAGTTGATCGACTAGCGCGCCTCGTTACACGATCGGTGTAGCAGAAGGTTAGTGGCGTTATTCTGTCTGCACACTTTGTCATCTGTTGTTCAAGGAGTTTTCATGGTCCCCAAGAGCTTTGCCTCTCTGTCTTTGCTGGCGGTGTGCGCCGCCTTTGGCCTGCCGCAGCGTGCGTTGCCCCAGTCGGTTGTGGAGCAGAGCGGTCAGTTCCAGATAGAACAGCCGATGATCGCGGCGCCGGATGCGATGGCGAGTGGGCCGACGAGCGTGCCGAAGAAGCCGATCAGCTTTGATCTGACCAGCATTGATAAGACGGCGGACCCGTGCACGAACTTCTACCAGTACACCTGCGGCAACTGGATGAAGGCGAATCCGATTCCAAATGACCAGGTGCGATGGGGGCGGTTCAACGAGCTGGGTGAGCGGAACCGGTACCTGCTCTATGCCGATCTGAAGAAGGCGGCGGATGCGCCCGCGACGCCGTTGCAGCGGCAGTATGGGGACTATTTTGCGGCGTGCATGGATGTGTCGCGCGCGGATGCGCTGGGTGTGACGCCGTTGGCGCCGGAATTTGCGCTGATTGATGGCATCAAGAGCAACAAGGATCTGGCGGCGTTTGGGGTGACGGACTTTCAGCAGCATGGCGGTGGAGGATTCTTCGGCGTCAGTGTCGATCAGGACCAGAAGGATTCGACCAAGCAGATTGCGGCGACCGGGCAGGGCGGGCTGTCGCTGCCGGATCGGGACTACTACCTGAACGATGATGAGCGGTCGAAGACGATTCGGGCACAGTACCTGGCGCATGTGGAGAAGATGTTCGGGCTGGCCGGGGACACGCCGGAGATGGCGAAGGCTGAGGCGGCGGACGTGATGCGGATCGAGACGGCGCTGGCGAAGGGATCGATGAGCCGGGTGGAGCGGCGGGATCCGGACAAGCGGTACCACATTATGACGATTGCGGAGGTGGATGCGCTGAGTCCGAGCTTTGACTGGGGGCAGTACATGGGCGGGGTTGGGCTGGGTGCGGCGACGACGCTGAATGTGAGCTCGCCGGGCTATGTCACGGCGGTGCAGGGCGTGCTGACCGACGAGAAGCCGGAGGCGGTGAAGCACTATCTGCGGTGGCATGCGCTGCATGGCGCGGCGCCGCTGCTGTCGAAGCCGATCGTCGATGAGAACTTTGCGTTCTTCAACCAGACGCTGAACGGGCAGAAGGAGCAGCAGGCGCGATGGAAGCAGTGCACCACGCGGACCGACCGGGCGCTGGGCGAGGCCGTGGGGCAGGACTGGGTGAAGCAGAACTTTCCGCCGGACGCGAAGGACAACATGGAGCGGCTGGTTCGGGCGCTCGAGGTGGCGATGGGCGAGGACATCAAGCAGCTGCCATGGATGAGCGAGGCGACGAAGGTGGAGGCGCGCAAGAAGCTTGACTCTATTCGGGACAAGATCGGGTACCCGGAGAAGTGGCGCGACTACACAGCGCTGGCGGTGAAGCGGAACGATCTACTGGGCAACCAGGAGCGATCCGACATCTTCGAGGCCAAGTATGAGATTGCCAAGCTGGGCAAGCCGGTGGACGAGAAGGAGTGGGGTATGACGCCGCCGACGGTGAATGCGTACTACAACCCGGCGCAGAACGACATCAACTTCCCGGCCGGGATTTTGCAGCCGCCATTTTTCGACAACCACGAGGACGCTGCGGTGAACTTTGGCGGTATTGGCGTGGTGATCGGGCATGAGATGACGCACGGCTTTGACGATCAGGGATCGAAGTACGACCTGCACGGCAATGTGCGGCAGTGGTGGACCGACGAGGACAAGAAGAAGTTTGAGGAGCGGACGGAGTGCACGGCGAAGGAGTACGACCAGTTTGAGGTGGCACCGGGGCAGAAGCTGAACGGGCATTTGACGCTGGGCGAGAATACGGCGGACAACGGCGGGCTGCGCATTGCGTTCCAGGCGCTCGAGGAGACGATTGCAAAGGCAGGCGATGGCGCGGGCTTTACGGACGGCAAGAAGGACGGGTACACGCCGCAGCAGCGCTTCTTTATCTCGTTTGGCCAGGTGTGGTGCCAGAATGCGACGGAGCAGAGTGCGCGGGTGCTGGCGAAGACGGATCCGCACAGCTCGGGGGAGTGGCGAACGAACGGCTCGGTGCAGAACTTTGAGGAGTTTGGCAAGGCGTTTGGCTGCAAGACGGGCCAGCCGATGATGCCGACGAACGTTTGCCGGACGTGGTAGGGGCGAGTGGCTCTCCCGGGATGCTCCCAACGAGCGAAGAATGCTCGTTGGGGGTTGGTTTGCTCGGGTTGGTTTACAGGTCGACGGGAGAAGCAGGTCCCTCCACTGCGCTGCGCTTCGGTCGGGATGACACTGCCGGGGGTGAATGAGCGGAGAGGGACGGGATGGGCGGCGAAGTGGCGCAAACGCTCGCCAGCTTCTACAATTACGGAAAATGGAATCCCTGACGGATACGTCGGTTGTCTCTCGCGCAAGCACGGCGCCGGAACCGACCTGCAAGGGTGAAGGAAGCGCATGAAGTTGAGCAGAATTAGCCGTGTCGCAATGGCATTGGCAGCCTCGGTTGCATTGGGTTTGGGAATGACGGCATGTGGAGGCGGAACGGTCGGCTTCCTGTGGGTGACGGGAACGACCGCGACCGCGACGACGGCGAGCTCGATCGTTGGCTATAAGATCGATAACTTTACCGGCAATCTGACGACGATTCCGAAGTCTCCGTTCAACTCGTCGGGCGTGAATCCGGGCACGCTGGTGGTCCGGGCTGGTGGGCGGTACGTGTACACGGTGAACCAGGGCACGATCAATCCGGCCACTGGACTGAGTAACAGGGATGGCAATATCTCCGAGTTCAGCGTGGGTGGAGACGGCACGCTGACGTTCCAGGAGAACTACTCGACGGTGGCGGGGACGCCGGTATGGGCGGCGATCGACAGCGGAGGAACCTTTCTGTATGTACTCGACAACCTGGCGCCGGCGGGATCGAGCTACGCGGCCAATCAACAGGGCGATGTGGCGGTGTTTTCGATCGCGGCGGACACGGGCCGGCTTTCGGTGGTGACCAACCAGCAGATCAAGGATGCGAACGACCAGAACATTCTTTATTTTCCAGTAGGCCAGGACCCGAAGATGATGCGGGTTTCCGCCACCAGCTGCCTGTACATTACGGACAGCAATGCACCAAACGTCAAGCAGAATACGTTTGTGTTTCCGTACCAGATTGCGTCTGGCGGACAGCTGACGACGACGGCGACCGGCAATATTCCGGTTGGGAGCGCGGCGACGAACATCTCGTCGATCACCCTGGGCAGCGGGGCGTACATCTATCTGACCGACACCGGGGTAACTGACGGTTCGGGGAATCCAACGACCTCTGGACAAATCTATGCGTTTACTGCAGGCACAGGCTGCTCTTTGAGTGCTGTCGTCAACAGCCCATTTGTGAACGGGTACGCCGGCAGCACGGCGCGTAACCCGGTGTGGACGCTGACCGAGGCGCGCAACAGCAAGTTCGTCTATGTGCTCAACCAGTCGAACACCAATGCGACGCAGTCGAACAGCACCATTACGGCGTTCAGCCTGGACACGACGGGCAACCTGACACCGACGGGCGGGGCGAATAACCCCTATGCGGTGGGATCGGGACCGACGTGCATGGTGGAGGATCCGACGAACAAGTATCTGTACACGTCGAATAGCGTGGACGGCACGGTCAGTGGATTCAAGCTGAACCTGAGTGATGGTTCGTTGAGTGGGCTGCTGCATGGCTCAAGCTTCAGCGCGGTGACACATGCAAGCTGCCTGGTGGTAAGCGGAGCGACGAGCTGAGCCGGCGAGATGGCGGTACACCGGCTGCTCCTGCGGTGTGCGGGAGCGGCATTGAACGGAAGGCAGCGGCTGAGAGACGTCCGCGAAGGGTTGGAAGACGAATGAAC
>CAXSEC010000096.1:0-12876 GCA_964236325.1 uncultured Acidobacteriaceae bacterium
TGGGCGACTTCCCCTTTGCCGCCCCGGATCCCTGGCACTCCACGCACGTCTCCATGCGGCGGAAGGTGATCTCCTTCTCCTTGCCGAAGACCGCCTCCTCAAACTCCAGAGACATGCTCATCTGCATGTCACGACCGCGCTGCACTCGCGATCCTTTGCGACCGGCGCCGCCCATGTTGAACATCTCACCAAAGAGGTCGCCGAAGATGTCCCCGACATCCTGTACGTTGCCACCAAAGGGGTTACCGCCGCTCGCGGGTCCGCCAGCCTGGAAGGCGGCGTGACCGTAACGGTCGTAGGCCGCCCTCTTCTCCGGGTCACTTAGCACCCCATAGGCCTCGCTGCAGGCTTTAAATCGCTCCTCAGCCTCCGGATTATCCGGATTCCGGTCCGGATGATATTGCATCGCAAGCTTGCGATAACTGGTCTTGATCTCGCCATCGCCTGCACTGCGAGAGACGTTCAACTGCTCGTAGTAATCAATCTTGGTCACGTTTGCCGTCGCACTCATCCTTGGTCTCTGCCGTCCTTGCCTAAAATCATCTGCCTATCGCGAGACGATGCAGCGTCAATCGTTCGTCAATCACTAACCTGGTCCGCGTTCGCTGCGATCCGCACCAGGGCAGGTCGAAGCAGCTTGTCGCGCAGACGATAGCCCCGCCGGATCTCCTCGAGCACCTGATGATCTGGAAACTCCTTGGTTTCAATACTGCCCAGCGCCTCGTGGACCCTTGGGTCGAACTGCGATCCGATGGATTCCACAGCCTGCACATTCAAGCCCTTCAGCGCTTCATCCATCTGCCGCAGGATCATCTCCACACCTGCCTTCAGCTGCTCCGCGGACCCTTTCGCGTTCAATGCCAGCTGAAAGTTATCCATGACGCTGAGAAACGGCTCTACCGTGCTCTGCACCGTATAATCCCGCGCATCCTGGCGATCCTTCGACTCCCGCTTCCGCGCATTGTCGAATTCAGCCTGAAGCCGCGCCAGGCGATCGCGCAACTGGTCGCGCTCCGCTGCGATCTGATCAACGTCAGCCTGTGACGGTGACGCAGCCTGCGGTGCTTGTCTCAGCTCATCCGCCTCAGTGCCTTCGACTTCCTGTCCATCCAACACGTCGTCCTGCATGCTTTCCTCTGTCCTCATAGTGTCTTTCTTCTCGTTCCCCATTCCCGTCCATCGCGGAAAGCGACCCCATCGATTCTGCTCCTCCACGTGTCTTTCCCCCTGCCTCTCCGATGTAGCCGCCCGTCTAAGCTCATCCGGAGGGATACAGCATCCGTTGGATGGCGCCCGCAACATAACCGACTGCATTCATGGTCATCTCGTAGTCCATTCGCGTCGTTCCGATCACGCCGACCGTTCCACGCATCTCGCCGCCTACCCTTGCGGGAGCCGCAATCAGAACCAAACCCGCCATCTCCGGCGCCTGCTCCTCAAGATCAAAGACGACCCGGACGCTCTGCTGACGGGTATCAATATAAGCGCTCAGCAGTTCAAAGAGCCTTTGCTTTGCCTCAAGAGCGGCCAGGACCTCGCGCAGCCGATCCCGGTTCGCATCAGCTCCGCCGCGGGGGACCAGATTGCCAATCCCTCCAACAAACACTGTCTGCCGTTGGGTCTCCGGGACTGCGCCCGTCCAGAGTTGTTCGACGGAGTGCAGCAGATGTTGGTACTCGCTCCGCTCCTGCTCGACGCGCTGCGCGATCTCGATCCGAACCCGCTCGATGCTCCACCCGCGGAAGCTCTCGTTCAGAAAAGCAGCGGCGGTCTCCAGCTCGCGCGACGTGAAGTCTCTTTCGAGCGCAAGCACGCGGTCGCGCACCATGCCGCTTCGCGTCACAACCACCGCCAGCACACGGGAGGGTGCCAGCCTTAAAAAGTGCACATGCTCCAGCAGTTCGCTCTCACCGGCTGAGGCGATCGCAACGCCAACGCCACTCGATAGCGTGGCGAGAAGGTGGCTCGTCCGTTCCAGCAATGCGTCTGTTCCTTCTGAACCGGCCAGGCGCGTGTCGATCTCATGCCGCGAACTAGCGGAGAGTCCGGAGGCAGCAATGCGCGTGCCGCCGGCGAGTTGGTCAACATAGACGCGAAAGGCGCGTGCCGTCGGCACACGTCCTGCCGATGTGTGTGGCTGGTCAAGAAAGCCAGCGGCCGTGAGTGCAGCCATTTCGTTGCGAATCGTTGCCGCGCTCACCCCCGCGCCTTCATTCGCAAGGCGCGCGATGGTGCTTGACCCGATCGGCTCACCGGTCTCAATGTAGTTCGCGATAATGGCCGTCAGGATCGAGCGTTGCCGCGCGGTAATCGTGTCCATATCTACGTTCGTCCCTCCTTTAGCTCATTCCACCGGCCACAATCTAAGCCAACTGAACTCAAGTTTAGCGGATCGGTCAAGGATTCAAGAAGGATTCGAGCGAAGCGTTCAAGGATTCAAGCGAAGCGTTCAAGGTTACTCGATCTCCAGCACCCCGCCGCCCTGCGCCGCCACCCGCTCCGCCGCCAGCGCTACCTTCTCCGCCACCCGGAAGAAGCCGCCACCCACGTCGCTCTCCGGCCCCGCCAGCGAGACTGGCATGCCCCGGTCACCGCCCTTGCGGATCGACGGATCGAGCTCGAGCGAGCCAAGAAACTCCACGCCGTACTGGGCCGCCGTGCGTTCGGCCCCGCCTTTCGAAAAGATGTCGATCTCTTCATGGCAGTGCGGACAGTGAAAGGTACTCATGTTTTCAACGATGCCCAGCACCTCGACCCTAACCTGATGAAACATCTCCAAAGCCTTCCGCGCATCCTCCAGCGCCACATCGCTGGGCGTAGACACCACTACCGCACCCGTCAAGGGAACGGTCTGCACCAGCGAGATGACGACATCCCCCGTGCCCGGCGGCAGATCAACAATCAGAAAGTCGAGCTCTCCCCACTCCACCTGCATCAGGAACTGGCGGACGATCTGGTGCAGCATCGGTCCTCGCATCATCATCGGTTTGTCTCCGGGGGAGATGAGGCCCACCGAGATGAACTTCACGCCATGCGCCAGGATTGGTTCGATCCTGTTCTCGCCCACGATGTTCGGCTGCCGCGACACACCCAGCATGGTGGGTACATTGGGGCCATAGATGTCGGCGTCGATCAGGCCGACCTTGTGGCCGAGCTTCGCCAGCGAAACGGCCAGGTTGACGGCAACGGTTGTCTTTCCGACACCGCCCTTGCCGCTGCCCACAGCGATGATGAAGTCAACTCCCGGCAGCGGCTGCGGCCCCTGTGGTGCACCTGCTCCGGCCTGCGGTGATGAACCTGTGTGTCCCATGCGTGTATGTCCTATGTGTGCGCTCTGCCTGCTGTGCGGCGGAATGACTGCCGCGCGGTCATTAGTCTGTTCTAGCTCGACCCTTTGGCGTTAGATGTTCCAGGATGTCCCAAACGACGAACGAAACTCTTTGGTGCGAACGGCCTCACCCGCCCGCATCTCCCGTCGGCGTCCTGCATCCGCAAAGCGCCGGTGCTGGTGCTCCGTCTCCGGCACTACCTGCGGGACCGCAATGCGATTGCCTCCCCGGTCCATCGCAACATAGGTGAGATACGCGCTCGAAACATGGCGAAGACCGCCATCCTCAAGGACATTCTCGACCATGGCCCGAACTCCGACCTCGAGGCTGGTGCGAAAGGCGCGATTGACGCTCGCCTTTAGAATCAACATATCGCCGACATGCACGGGAGCGACGAAGTCCAGGTGATCCATACTGGCCGTCACCGTGATGGCGCGAGCGTGGCGAAAGGCAGCGGTCGCGCCCACCAGATCAATGAATTGCATCAGGCGCCCGCCAAACAGATTGCCAAGCGGGTTGGCGTCTCCCGGAAAGATGATCTCGCTGCGTTCCGACTGCGACTCCTGCACGGTCCGGGTTAGTACCGCTTCGCTCATTACCTCAGTGTACGGCTAGATGTACGACCGCTTGAACAGACTTCACCATGCCTTGCAGCGCGGAGTGGAAGACTGCCATCCTATGGTAGATGGACAAAGTAGCTGCCCTCTCTGCGATTCTGGAAGAAAATCCGGCGGACGCCTTCGCACGGTACGGGCTCGCCATGGCCTATGCCGCCGAGGGCAAGGATGACAAGGCGTTAGCGGAGTACGCAACGATTCTTCAGTACACGCCGGAGTACGTCCCCGCGTACCAGATGTCGGCCCAGTTGCTCCTGAAGATCGGACGCTCACAGGAGGCGCAGGATCGCCTCACTACCGGGGTGAAGGTCGCAGAAAAATCCGGCAACGCCCATGCAGCCGCGGAGATGCAGGCCCTGCTCGAAGATCTGCCAACCTAGTCCTCCAACGCCGGCCGTCAACCGCGATGTTCTTGCCATGTTCCTGGACAAAAGTCATCGCATCCGAGTAAGCAGCAAGCCTCTGTCTCTTCTGCACACCTTTCGTCTGCTCTCCTCTTTCCCATCTCTTGTCTGTGGAGTACGCCCGTGATCAAGCGCCAAGACATCCCGCTGCTGCGCTGGGTGCTCTATGCGTTCGCCACCGTGCAGTTCATTCGCTTCTATGTGGTCAGCACTCGCTTTTATCTTCGGCTGCCAGCCTACCTCAGCGGTCATGAACGGCTTCCCTTTCAGGAGCGCGTCCTTCCCATCTTGCTGATGTGGCCGATCAATCACTGGTCTGCCCTCATGCACGCGCTGGCTAATCGCGGGCACGATCCGGAGACCGCCTCCGCGGCAACTCCGCAGACGGTCGCCTTCTATCTGCTGAGTCTGGCGGCCTTCTCGATTGCCGGTCTTTTCACGGTGAAGCTTTATCGAGCGGTAACGCAGAGCGGCATCCTTTCCCCTCTGGTCTACCCCATCTTCCTTGTCATCGGGCTTTGGACCTACGTCATCCATATTGACGCCAACTACTCCTATCCCTATGACATGCCGGCACTTGCCTTCTTCACTGCAGGCCTGTACTTCATCTATACCCGCAGCTTTGTTCCATTGCTGGTGATCATGCTGATCGGTACCCTGAATCGAGAGACAACCCTGTTCTTGATCGGCATTTACAGCATCGACGCCGCCAGCAGGCAGTCTGCTGAGCCGACAGCATCGCTCAGCAAGCGCTCTTCCGGCCGTCTTCCAGCCCGCCTGACAGACCGCTTTGACCTGCACGCCATCCCCTGGCTCCGCGTCCTTGCGCTTAGCGCGATTTGGGCGGCAGTGAAGATCAGTCTAGTTCTATATTTCTCCAGGAACAGCAACGCCGAAAACTACAACCGGCTGGTTGAGAATGTCTTTCGACTCAAGCTCCGCCTGCTCCCCTCGCTGCTAAACATCTGCGCCTATCTGCTTCCCGTGGTGTGGGTCTATCGCAGTCGTCTCCGACCCCTCCGCTTCGCGAACTACCTGTACATCCTGCCGGTATGGTTCGCCATCATGTTCTACACGGGCGTCATACTCGAAACCAGAATCTACGGTGAGCTTTCCGCCTACGTCGCGGTCGCCATCGTTCTCCTCCTCGAAGAGCATGTCTCCCGGCATTCGCGTGTTCTTGGCGCGTCCTTCGAACATCGCATCATTCGCCCACAGCCTCCACTTCCGGTAAAGCAGCTCGACACTGAAATGGTCGCGCGCTAGCTCAAGATGCGCATTTACGACTTTGGCTTGGGAACAATTCCGCGGGTCAAGACGGCGTCGCCGTTTATCTCACGCACACATATCCCGACCGCCATCAATCAGCCCGCGCGCTGAGTTCTATACTTTATGCATGGCCATCAGCACCGTACCGGAATCCCTGCCGAAGACCCTTGGCGCCCTCCGCGGAAGCGATTACAACTCTGAGCGCGTGGCGCGCAGCGTCAAGGATGAGCTGCGGGACAACCTGATCAAGCGTCTGCGGTCAATTCAGGCAAGCGGCGAAGCTCTCTTTCCCGGCATCGTCGGATATGACGACACGGTCATTCCGCAGCTTGTAAATGCCGTCCTCTCCCGCCATAACTTCATCCTGCTTGGCCTTCGCGGGCAGGCAAAGAGCCGTATTCTGCGAGCGCTCACCATGCTGCTCGACCCATATGCACCATTTGTCGCAGGGTCGGAGCTTCGCGACAACCCCTATGCGCCGCTGTCGAAGTTCTCTCGCGATCTGCTGGCCCGGCTGGGAGACGATACGCCCATCGCGTGGATGACGCCGCAGGATCGCTACGTTGAAAAGCTGGCAACCCCTGATGTCACGGTCGCCGACCTGATCGGCGATGTAGACCCAATCAAGGCCGCGCGCTCAGGCCACGAACTCGGCAGCGAACTCACCATGCACTATGGCTTGCTGCCGCGTGCCAATCGGGGCATCTTCGCCGTGAACGAGATCCCTGATCTTGCCGGCAAGATTCAGGTCGCGCTCTTCAACATCATGCAGGAGGGCGACGTTCAGATTAAAGGCTATCCCGTGCGTCTCGAGCTCGATGTGGCCATCGTCTTCAGCGCGAACCCCGAGGACTACACGGCCCGCGGCAAGATCGTCACTCCGCTGAAGGATCGCATCGGGTCAGAGATTCGCACTCACTATCCCGAGTCGATTGATGACGCGATCAGCATCACCGAGCAGGAGGCATGGACGGCGCGAAGCTACGCCGGCGATGACACCATTCAGGAGATCCGCATTCCCCACTACATCCGGCAGATCGTCGAAACGGTTGCCTTCGCCGCGCGCGACGACAAGAAGGTCGACAAGCGATCAGGTGTCTCGCAGCGTCTGCCCATCTCGACCATGGAGCTGGTCGTCTCGAATGCGGAGCGACGTGCCCTGATGCATGGTGAAGCCATCGTCGTTCCGCGCGTCGGCGATATCTACGCCGCACTCCCGGGCATCTCTGGCAAGATCGAACTTGAGTATGAGGGCGAGATGCGCGGCGCGGACGTCGTCATCCGCGAGATCATTCGAAGCTCTGTTGCAAGCGTCTTCGACCAATACTTTGCAGAGACCAACACCCAGCAGATCGAGCAGTGGTTCAATCTCGGCGGAACCGTGCAGCTTAACGATGCGCAGCCGGCTGAAGCAAGTCATACGGAGCTGAAACAGATTCAGGGCCTGCTCGAAAAGCTTTCGGTCCTGGACATCAACGGGAAGTCCGCTCCGGAGGTCTCTGTCTCCGCCGCCGAGTTCCTGCTCGAAGGGATGACCGCCCACAAGCGCATCAGCCGCAGTGAGGAACGTTCTTTCTCGGCCGCCGAAAAGAAGCAGCGAACCGAGCAGGCATCGCAGTTCGGCGAAAAGGTTCGCGATCAACTGCGCGAAGAAGCCACCGCGCGCAATCGCACTCGCCGTGGCTTCAACTAGGAACCTCGTTCCAGCACGGATTCACACGACCCGAGTGCACCAAACAATCGGGCCATCGATGTAAGAACAAGGAACCTGGGGTCGAGCCATGAAGCGCACACGCTACAGCAAGTTCACCGGTGATCTCTCCTCGTCCTTCGGCCTCGAGGACCTCATGCAGGCTCTGTCGGAGTTCTTCCTGGACTCCGGCTTCCAGGACCCCATGTCGCGCTTTCAACAGTTTGACGGCGAGCAGACGATGGACAATCTGCGGGAGGCGGTTCGCCAGGCCCTGGAGTCCGGTGAGCTGTTCGACGACGAAGCGCAGGAGAAGTTCGACGAGCTGGATGAGCCTCAGATCGAAGAGTTGATCGACAAGATCATCGCCAAGATGCATGAGCAGAACTTCATCAACGCCGAACAGCCTACCAAGGGACAAGGCGAGCAGGGCGATGGCGAGACCGATGCAAAGTTCGAAGTCACCGACAAAGGCATGGACTTCCTCGGCTATAAGGCGCTCCGTGAGCTGTTAGGACCCCTCGGCCGCTCAAACTTCGGCAAGCATGACACCCGCTTTGAAGCCTCAGGCGTTGAGACCAACGGCTCCACCAAGCAATACGAGTTCGGCGACACCCTGAACCTCGACATCACCGCGACCCTCAACAGCGTCTTCGCCCGTGAGGGCTTCAACGCCACACCGGATCCGCTGCATCCCGGAACCCTCAACGTGGAGTACAGCGATCTGCACGTGCACCAGGCGGACTACCAAAGCTCCTGCGCCACTGTCGTTCTGCTGGACTGTTCGCACTCGATGATCCTCTACGGCGAAGACCGCTTTACCCCCGCGAAGCGTGTCGCCATGGCACTCTCGCATCTCATTCGTACGCAGTTCCCGGGCGACACTCTCTCCCTCGTTCTGTTTCACGACTCCGCCGAAGAGATCCCGATCGGCCAGCTGCCGCGCGTCAAGGTCGGACCGCACTACACCAACACCCGAGAGGGCCTTCGCGTGGCCCAGCGCATCCTTGCCCGGCAAACAAAGGACATGAAGCAGATCGTTATGATTACCGACGGCAAGCCATCCGCGCTTACGTTGCCGGATGGGCGCATCTACAAGAACGCCTTTGGCCTCGACCCGCTCGTCATCTCGGAGACCCTGGAAGAAGTCTCCCGCTGTAAGCGCTCGAACATCATGATCAACACCTTCATGCTCGCCGAAGACTTTGCCCTGATGCAGTTCGTGCAGACGATGAGCTCAATGTGCCGCGGAAAGGCCTACTTCACCAGTCCGGAACGTCTCGGCTCCTACCTCCTGATGGACTTCATGAATCGGCGCGTCAAGACCATTCATTAGCGCTCTGCTTTGTGACGTATGGTCCGGTGTACCCTCTTTGACTCACCGTGCATCCAACTCCGAGATGTCGTAAGAGCTTGTCGTTCGTCTTAATATCGGCGGACTGACCAGCGAGCGCCGGAGTACCAGGGAGAGAGCCATGACGCCACAAGAACAGGACATGATCAACGGTCTCATCGACCGCGTGCAAAAGACTCAGCTGCAGCAGAAGGATGCGGATGCGGAGCGTCTGCTGCAACAGGGTCTCGGACGCAATCCGGACTCCCTCTACATCCTGTCGCAGACGATTCTGGTACAGCGATACGCCCTGGATCAGGCCCAGCAGCAGCTGACATCCCTCAAAGCGCAGATGGAGCAGGTCCAGGCACAGCAGTCGCACCCGAAGCCCGCGACCAGCTTTCTAGGCAATCTCTTCGGAAGCGGTTCCAGCGATCGCCCCGCCCCGCCACCAGCCACTCTGCCAGTGCAGCCTCCAGCCACAAGCCAATACGCGCCGGTAGCCGGCTATCCTTCGCAGGCTGGCTACGGCCAGGCTGGCTCCGCTGCCGCGCCATCCTATGGCGGTCCATCCTATGGCGCTGCACCGCAGCAGGGCGGCGGCTTTTTGCGAGGCGCGATGCAAACCGCGACCGGTGTTGCAGCTGGCGCGCTTGCCTTTGAAGGCGTCGAGTCTCTGATGCACGGCTTTGGCGGTTCCATGACCGGCATGGGAAGCGGCGGTCGGCCCGAAGAAATCGTCAATAACTACTACGGCGATGATGCGCGCGAACAAGGGAATCGCGGCGACAACCTGACGGGCGACGGCTCCTCGCGCAACGATAACGATCCTGGGAACAACGTCTTCACCGACAGCAACGATCAGAACAACTTCGCAGGAACAGGGAACGATGGAGACACTGACGACGGCTCGCTAAACGACGATACTTCCCTGAGTGACAGCACAGACACCGACGACAACTCTGCTGACTCCGATGGAGACAGCATGTTTGATGACGGCTCGTCCGACAACTCCTTCTAAGCCTACGATTAGGGCCATCCACTCTTCTTCGGGGCTTACGTAAGCAGTGGTCCCATCGACTAGAACGAGCCAAAATCGGCAAGGTCGCCGCCATCCAGCTCGTCGACGACACCACCGAAATGATGCTCATCTCCCAGTTCGGGGTTCTTCTTCGACACCAGGTACAGCCCCCACGCTGCCACGGAGCAGTTGTCCTGCACACCTCCGCTTAGCAGCATCTGCTCGAACTCTGCAACCGGGACGCGATGGACCACCATGCCCTGCTCCTCTGGCTCGCGGTCTGGCCTTCCTTGGATCAACCCCGTCGCCAGAAAGATGTGGTGCCTCTGTCGCATGACCCCGTAGGCGATCCAGAGTGACCCCAGCAAAGTCATGGACGTTGCCTCGAGCCCCGTCTCCTCGCGCAGCTCCCCTCGCGCAAGCTCCTCCGGCACAACATCCGCTTGCTCCCATCCGCCCTGCGGAAACTCGAGCAGCGTCTCTTGCACCGTATAGCGAAACTGCTCCACCAGGTAGACAAAGTCCCCGTCTGCCGCGCGCTCAAGAGGAATAATCAGGCTCGCCGGATCCTTGTCCACAACCCCGTAGATGCCGCGCTCTCCGTTCGCCCGTTCAATTACGTCCTCGCGAACCCGTGTCCATCGATTGCGGTAGACCTCCCGCGAACTGATCGTTCTGATCGTCATCCCCTGCCCTCGTCTGCGCTACTTCGCTTCACCTGTCGGCTCCAGGAACTCAAGGTGCGAGGGATACTTCTCCGATCCATAGATCGAGATCGTCTGTGCCTTGTACGCCCCTGCCGGCGCAGACATGATGTTTGGCACGAAGGTCTGCGGGTTGCGGTCGTACAGCGGGAACCAGCTGGATTGCACCTCCACCATCATGCGATGACCCTTCAGAAAGGTGTGGTCCGCACCATGCAGGCTCCAGCGATACTCGTTCACGTCACCTGGCGCGACGGCCTCTGCCTGCTGAAAGCTCTTGCGGTACCGTCCGCGAAAGATCTCCTCCGCGATCATCAACTGGTAGCCCGCCATCGGCGCCGGTGCGTCGTCCGGAGACACATCAATCAGCTTCACCACCCAGTCCGCGTCCGTCCCGGTGGTTGCCGCAAAAAGATCCGCCATCACATCTCCCGTAACGGTCACATCGTGATCGAGCGGCGGCGTCTGAAAGTTTGCGAGATCCTTCCGTCCACTGACAAAGCGCTGATCCTCGGCAAGCCAGGTGCGCCACTTCGAGCCCTGCCCATACGTCGGTTGAATGGGCCGCTGTCGGTAGGGGATGGGATCGGCGGGATCTGCAATGTAAGCCGCCGCTTTGACCTCGTAGCCACCCGCAGGCGGCGTCATAGTCAGCTGCTTGTCCGCGGAGAGATACATTTTCTTTGCGGTGAAGTCCTTCTTCGGTGGCCATGCCTCGTAGCGCTTCCACTGGTTCACACCGCTGCGAAAACTGGCCACATCCTCAAGCGCAAAGCCAGGCCGGCCCTTGAGGTAGAACTCAAAGAACGGAGCCTCAAACATCCTGCGGTACTCGTCTCCTGTTGGTTCCCCGAAGTCAACGGCCCCCAGGTTCCGTGCCGGCCCACCCCAGCCACCGTGATTCCATGGCCCCAGCACCAGAAACACCTCGTGCCTGGCGTCATGTGGCTTCAGCGCGGCATACTCCGCCTGCGGATCCCACATATCCTCCTGGTCCCAGTACCCGCCCACCTCAAGCGTAGGAACCTCAACCTTTGTCTGCCGCTGCTCCACGGCCATCGCCTGCCAGAACGCGGTATAGCTCGGCTCATTTAGAAACCGGCTTGCCGTCGGCAGCCTGCTGATCCCCGCCGCATCCGCCGCACCCAGAAAGTTCACGTTCCTTAGAAAGAAGTCATAGGTGTCTTCCTTGGACTGCACCCGCACATCAGTCTTCTGTCCCTCCAGCTGCTGCACATAGTCGAACCCGTAGGTCTCGCGAAATGCGCCATTGTGAAAGAAGTCGTCGCCCAGCCAGACGTTCGTCATCGGAGCCTGCGGGCTGATCGCCTTGACTGCAGGATGCGCCTCCACACCGGCCATCGCCGCCAAAAATCCTGGATACGACACGCCGAACACGCCCACCTTCCCGCTGTTGTTCGGGACATTCTTCAGTAGCCAGTCGATCGTGTCTCGCGTGTCGGTCGTCTCGTCCACATCGGTCCTGCTGGTGTGCGCAACGACTGGCCGATTCATCACAAACTGTCCCTCGCTGCCGTACCGGCCGCGAATATCGGCGAACACAAAGATGTACCCGCTCGCCGCAAGCTCAGGCTTCTGCTTCTGTATCTGCTCTGCCGTGACGCCATCAACCCCGTACGGCGTTCTCTCCATCAGGAAAGGCAGCTTCTCACCCCGCTGCTCCGTCCCGGCCGGCCGCAGCAGGACAACGTGCAGCCTGGCTCCATCGCGAGCCGGAATCATGGCTTCGCTCTTCACATATGCCGGCGCTGAGATAGCAGCCGTCACCTGCGCATCGCTGACCAGAGTCATCGCACTCAGGATCAACGCCGCCGTCACGCTTTGAAGTCGACCTGCTCCAAACACCCGCATCAAGACACCCATCTGTTCAGTAGAAGTACCGGCAGATCCCGCGTTACTGGCCCGTCAGATTTCCCGGGCTCGCCATGCACTGCCATCCTGCCTTGTTATGCGATCCATCGCAGAACGGCCTCTTCTCGCTGAGCCCGCATCGGCACAGGCTGACAGCCGGCTTCCCGGCAAGGTCCCACGTCTTACCGTCCGCGTCCTGCAGGATTACGTGACCTTCCACCCGCAAAGGGCCGTTTGGCCGCACTGTGATCCTTACTGCTTCTTCTGCCATCGTCTTAACACTCCACTTTCTGCAACAGGCCTCAGCATAGCAAAATGCCGGGGCTCTGCCGGAGCGGCACGCGGTCGTTCAATCATCAAATCGTCCCGAATTTACCGCGAACTATAATCGCTCTATGTCCGCGGCCACCTCATCGCCTTCCATCTTTCGCCCGGACCATCGCGCCGCGGACGCTCTTCGCGCCACCAGCATCCTTCCCAACTACGTTCGCACCGCGGAAGGTTCAGCCCTCATCGAGGTTGGCCACACCCGCGTCCTGTGTAACGCAACCATCGAACAGGGTGTTCCAGGCTGGCTGCGGAACTCCGGCCGCGGCTGGGTCACCGCCGAGTACGGCATGCTTCCCCGTGCCACGCT
>CAXSEC010000097.1:0-12843 GCA_964236325.1 uncultured Acidobacteriaceae bacterium
AGTCTAACCCGTGAAGCTCTCAAACCTCCATCGTCTACCTCGTTATCGGCAGCATCTCCGGAAAGTTCAATCCACTTCGCGGTACGTCCGTGCCCAGTACTCGCCTCGCGGCAGGGTCTCCGTTAGAAGAGCCTCCGTTCCCGCGGTCTGAACCCGCTGCTGAGCCGCTCGCGCATCGTCTATGGACCAATACAGCCCAAAAAGCGCCGAACCGGATCCGGACAACGCTGCATAGATCGCAGGCTGCCCAGAATCTTCACCCATCAAAAGTCGCTTGGTTGAACGCAGGGAGGGATGAAACGAAAACACGACCTCTTCAAAGTCGTTTTCGATCCCGGTGCGGACAAGCGAGAGAAGGGCGTTCTCCGCCAGATCTACCGTTCCCAAGCTCCCTTGTTCCCTGGAAGTTCCCGCCAGCTCTGAGCCTGCGAGAGATACAGAACGGTTGATACCGGAAGTGTCTGGCGAGGCATGCTGATAGTTCAGATGCCTATCCATCCCAGCGCCAGGCGCGAAGGCGGACATGTACGCGAGACTCAACTCGTCTAATCTACCCTGTTCGGTGGCGGGTGTCAATCCGGCAATCGCACCCTCCCGCACCAGCCGGTCCCACTCGCGAAACGCCATCGGCGTCGAAACCCCAACCCGTGGCACCGCCACCACACACGCCACGCCCCGCCGCTCGCTCTCTCCCCGCCCCTTGCCATCCAGACTCTCTTCCGTCGCCGTGTTCTGCCCCCGTCCCCTCTCTAAGCCCAGGCCGCCATCAAACCCCACATCCGGCATCGCCTCCACACACTCCCCACGCCCCGTCCCCAGCACCGTTCCACCCACCAGAAACAGCGGCACATCCGATCCCACCTCCGCCGCCACCCGCATCCGCTCCTCGCTCCCCAGCATCATTCCTAGCTCCCGCTCGAGCGCCAGCAGCGCCGCCGCCGCGTTCGCGCTGCCCGCGCCCATCCCCCCCTGTACCGGCAACTGCTTCTCAATCCCGATCACCACCTCGGCCGTCACCCCCATCGCCGCCATCGCCCGCTCCACCATCTGCCACGCCGTGTTCCTCGCGTCAGTCGGCACCCGCAGATGCTCCGTCCGAATCACAATCCGCGTCGCCGCCGCCCGCCGAACCGACACGGTTACAAAATCGTGCAGCGCCAGCGTCTGATACAGCGTCACCAACCCGTGAAACCCGTCCCCGCGCACCGGCCCGATGCGCAGCCCCAGATTCACCTTCGCAAACGATCGCACCCGCGTGGCCATAGACCTCCAATCCTACGGTCTCCCTTACCCCGACCGCCCGTACGACTTCGCCCCGTCTGCTCCTCCCTCGCTGTCCAACGACAAACAACCCTTCCCCTAACCCTCAGCGTCTGCCCGCCCTCGCACCTCACCTCACCGACCTACAAGCTCCCCAGCACAACATCCACCCGATGGTCTCCCCGCAGACTCGCCGGCACCGTATGCTCCGTCTTCTCAACCCCGTCCACCTGGAAGCTCCGCACCACCGTACCCGCACCATGCAGCTGAATCTGCAGCACCGCACGCCGGTAGCGCACACCCGTCAGCGAAACATCGCCCCATCCCTCCGGCAGCGCCGGTGCCAGCGCCAAACCATCGCTTTGAAAGCGCATGCCAAACAGCCCCGCATACATCATGCGCAGATACCCGGTCGCAGACCACGTCTGATTCGGCGCGGCGAACCACGCACGCCCCACCTGCCATCCGCCATCCGGTAGACCTGTCCGGCTGTTATAGATCTCCCAGAACTTGTCCCGGTCGTTCTGCGCTAGCCGCGCCAGCGTCTCCACCTCGCGCGAAAATACCGGCAGGTTCCCGGCGCGCGCCGCAGCCTCCGCCCAGAAGCTCTCAATTGGCGGCCACACAATCACGTTGTGCCGTCCGGGTCGATCCTCGCTGTACCGTGCGAACGCGGGCCACACATCCGTCATCCCAAACGGCTCCACATGCGCCACCCGCAGCACCGATGCCGCCTGCTCCGGCGTCGCCACTCCGAACAGCATCGCAAACGCCAGCCCCGCGCCCTCCTGTGACGCATCCAGCCCGCCCTCAGGCGACAGCAGATATCCAAACCGCCCCTCGCCGCTCATCCAGAACGCCTCACGAACCCGCCCTGTCAGCGCATCCCCGGCTTCCGTCCAGCCCTCCGCCTCCGCCGCCGGTCTACGCAGCTCCGTCGCCATCGCCGCCGCCGCCCGGTACGCCCCCACATACAGGCAGTTCGTGCTCAAGGCCATCACCTTCTCGGCCCCGGGGTACTTCAGCACAAACGATCCGTGACTCTCCTGCGCATCGGCCGGCGGCGCCGGATACCCCGCAATGCCATCGTTCAGAAACGCCCCGCCTTCAAACAGCCCGCGATCCGCATTGAAGTGTCTTCGCTTGTCCTCAACCAGCGTGTCCGCCACGGTCTCATAAGCACGCGCCAGAAACCCACGATCCCCGGTCACCAGAAAGTGATTCCACGCGGCAACCGCCCAGATCACCTGATCCCACCACTGGTCGTCCTGCTGCACCATCAGCCGGCCATGCCCATCCCGCCGCACCACGGACCACAGCGTATTCCGCGCCACCGCCGGCGCCAGCAGGCTGCCCGCATTCCAACTGTTGACCGAAGCATCCCGCGTCCAGGGCTGGTTGTACCCGCCCCCCGCCCGAAAGAACGTACCCGGCTGCGCGGTCAACAAGCCCGTCTGGTTGTACACCCTCGCCTTGCCCCGGCTCGCATAGCTCACCGTATTTACCTCGAGCAAATTCTCCACCGCCGAGTGGTACGGCGCCCCCAAAGTCGCTTGCCGCTCCGGCAAGGCAAACTGCAACACCGGCGCGGCCCCAGCCTTCCCAGCCCTCTGCGATCCCACCCTCCGCGGTCCCGCCCCCTGCGCCCGTTCGCCGCACAGCAACGCAGCCACCAGCGCCACCCCAATCATCCATCCCTCACGCATCCGCAGCACCCGCCTCCTGACATGCACCCTGCATCGCTCTAGCCCTAACCTGCTCAACTGAGTAGATGCTCGTTGTTAAGGGCATGGCTTCAGCCATGCCGTAAGTGCTCGACAGCAAATGCGGCTTTAGCCGCTGAGGTGAGCTTGGTCTTACTCCTGGGAGCAATCGAAGTGTTCCCGAAAGCCCTCAAAGTAGAGGGAGAGCATCGCTGCAACTAGCCGTCAAGCACTCACCGCACCAGCTGCACCGGCGCCCGCCAGAAGTTCGATTTGTGCGTCGTCGGATCGAGCACCGTCACCTGACAGTCATACTCACCCGGCGCAAGATCCTTCAAATCCACCGTAAAGCTCAGCGGCGTCACCCCAAGTCGTGTGGCCCGACTTGGCGCAACCGCAATCGCACCCGTCTCTCGTGCCTTTCCTCCATCGCGATACAAACTCACAAACGCCATCAGAGGCTCGGTCGGCGGAAGCGCCGGTGGCACCGCCGGCTTATACGCCTGCAGATAGACAAACAGCTCCCGATTCGTACTGAACACCCGCGTCACACTCGGCACCAGCTTCCGCCCATCCTGCACCAGCGGGTTCACCGCCGTCTCCTTCGCCCTGTCCTTCGCCTTGGCCGTGTCGTAGATCGTTTCGCCGGCGTTCACCCGCTGGCTGCTCAGCACCACAGAACTCAGCGGCACGCGCTGCTCTTCCTTGTTCAAATTCGGAATCGTAAACACAGTCTCGTAGGTCCCGATCCGTCCCGTCTCATCATCGCGCGCCAGAAACTTGATGCTGTACTTCCCCGGCAGCAGCGTAAACCCCGCGTCATACTCGATCGGCCTGTGCGCCAGCTCCGCCGCGGTCGCATCCGTCAGCTTGATATTTACGTCGTCGCGAACGTTCGTGATCGTCGTCCCACCAATCAGATCCTTGACCTCCGCAACGAAGTCGATCAACGTGTGCTGCGCGCCGCCGCGCTTGGCCAGCGCCAGCTCATGGCCGGGAATCTTCACCACCAGCGGCACAAAATACTCCGCCCGATTCAACTGGAAGTAGTCAATCTCCATCGCAATCGAAAGGTCCGTAATCGGATCCTCCAGCATCAACGCATCCTCCAGCTGTCGCTCCTTGTCGACCGCCGTAAAATGACCGAACTGCTTGTCCGCGAAGTACCCCTCGCGATACGCCAGCTTTGCGTCCTCCGGCGCCGCCAGCGAAACCTTGATGTGGCGAAACTTGCCGTTCTGCGCCGTATTGCTCGTGTAATAGCCCAGAATGTAGTAATCCGTCATCGCTCGCTGCGCCTGCACAATGCCCTGCGTCAGGTCGTTCGAGTCAAACAGCGCCTTGCCGCCCGTATCGCCGGCCAGCGCAAACAGCGTGTCCTGCGACTGCTGAAACTCGTTCGTCGTCGCCTGCGCCGCCGCTCCCGTATACATCCCCGCGTTGCCCGGCGAGCCCTGCGTCGCGTCCCCCAGCGGCGCCTCCGCCACCAGCCCGCGCGCGTCCACCGGCCAGAACGCCACCCCCGCCTTGATCGCGGCATCGACCGTCGCGTGCAGTTGCGCCTGGTTGTTAATGCCATTCAGCCGCAGCCCACTGGCAAAGTACACCAGAGACTTCTTCTCGTTCAGCTGCCCCAGCATCCGTGCCGCCGTCTGCAGCGCCGAGAGCTGACGATCCGTGTTGAACACATTAAACTCGCTGTCATCCTGCCCGAACGCCGCGCCCGTATCCGCGCTGCTCGCATCGTCAATCGTCTCGGCGTTCCCCTGTCCTTCGCCAACCACCAGCGTCTGCAGAATACTCAGCAGCTTGTTTCGGTCCGCGCTGAAGTCCTCGAGCACATCGACCGACCCACCTTGGTAGCGCAAAATCGACACCAGATCCACCGCCGTCATCTGCGTGCGCAGAAACTTCTCCGCCGCCGCCAACGCCCGCAGCTGGTCGGCCGGCCGCATCGCACTCATATCAAAGTACAGCGCCAGCAGCCGCCGATTCTTGTACCGCCCACTGCCCCCATCCACACCAATGCGCCCGCCCGTCTCAGGCGTGATCTGCGTCCGCGCCAGCCGCTTATACAGCTTCAGCTGTTCGTCGCTCGCAGGTGCCAGCGGAGCCGCCGCCGTTGGCAGCTCTTCGTGCTCGCAGAACCGTATGCTCTGCGGCGCGCCATCCTCGGTCAGCGTGAAGTCCTTCGCCGTCAGTCCCGGAATAAACTTGCCGCTCTTGTCCTTCGCGATCACGCTCTCAACCACCAGCTGTGACTTGACCGAGAGCGTCAGCGTCTCCGTCGGCGTCGTCGGCTTGTTCTGCCCAATCGCCTGACCCAGCGCACGCGACATCCCGCTCGACCCCATGGGCGCGAACAGCGCCAACAGCGCCAGCATCCGCGCAGTCAGCATCACGACATGTGCTCTCAAGCGCCGCATCCTCAAAACCTCAACCGAATCGTAGTCTCCAAACTCCGCATCGGATTCGCCGCCGCAGGCAGCCCAAACTGTGTGCTGTTGACCGTTGCAATCCAGCTGGTAAACACCCCGTGATTCAGCAAATTCGTACTATCCAACCGCGCATCGAGAAAGAATCGGCTCGTCGGCCGGAACGTGCGGGCGAACGACGCGTTCAGCGTGAACTGGCTCGGCCCCTCAATTGAGTACCGCCCCGCACCCCCGAACTGTCCCGGCTGTGGCGCTGCGTACGCCGCCGCGTTCAAGTGCAGCCCATGCGGCGCGGCGTACACAGAGCTGCCCGTCAGGTCCGGCCGCAGCGTTCCCGTAAACCCCGCGCCCGGAATCGCCGCCAGATACACCGGCGTCTGCGGCAGACCCGAGCCCGCCACCACCGCCGTCACCACCGTCCATTCCTTGAGCAGCCTTCCTCGCCATCCCCCCAGCAGATCGCCCCCGCCCAGCCCCTGCCCGCTCGTATACTGCGCCTGCAGGTTCAGCAAATGCCGCTGATCGAAGCTCGAGCGAGAGCGTTCGCCACGCAGATCGAGCCAGTTCTGCGCGATCGTCGCCGCCGCCACCGCAGAGGTCGTCTGAGACGTCCCACCCGTTGTGCCTTCCCCGGAACCCCCAGTCCCCTGTGCCGAAGAAGTAGCCTGCCCTTGTCCGCCCAGCGTCGCATCATCATCGATCGACTTCGCGTACGTGTAGAGCAGGCTCGCCGTGAATCCTCCGCGCAGTCGCCGCCGCAGTTGCACCTGGCCCGCCTCCCGCGTCGAGTCGCCATTCGTCGTCTCATACACAAACCCCGACGGGCACGTCGGACACGGATCAACCCCGCCCAGCGGATACGTATTCGGTAGAAACTGCTGCACGCCGCGCGTGCCTTTCACGCCGAGGTACGTCGCCGTCAGCTGCAGTGCCCCCGGCAGATCCCGCTGCACCGCCAGCTGCCACGTCTGCGCATATCCCACCCGAAAGTTCGGGTCGACCGCAAACGTGTTCGCCGTCGTCGTCGCGCACGGCTCAAACCCATTCGCCAGCGACAGCGGACACGCCGCGCTGTTCTGCACGCTCAGCGTCTTTGACAGCGGCGCCTGCTGCGCCAGCTGCAGCACCGGTGCCTGATACACCGACGTGTCGTGATAGATCCCGTACCCCGCGCGCACCACCACGGTCGACCCCGCAATCGGCCGCCACGACACACCCAGCCGCGGCTCAAAGCCCGTGCGGTCCGGCCGCAGCAGCGACGCGGGATAGCGCGTGTCCGTCACAGACCCCGTCGGCTCGCTCGCCAGCACCGGCGCCACCGCCGTAAACCCCGGAGCCACATCCAGATTCACCAGTCGATTCTTCGTCTCCGTCATCGGCGCGCCATACTCCCAGCGCAGACCCACATTCACCGTCAGAATCGGCAGCACGCGCCAGTCATCGGTCGCATACAGGTCGTACACCGTCTGCCGCAGATACTTGTCGGCGTTGCCAAAAGCGATCGAGCTCGTATCCGGAACACCCAGCAAAAAGTCCGCCAGGTCCGACCCACCGGTCGGCGTGCTGGTCGATGTTCCCTCGGTCGCCGCTCCCGTAAAAGCAAACGTCCCCCGCGGATCCTGCTGAAACAGATCGTTGAACTGCTGCTTGCGCAGATCGCCGCCCACCGTAACGTTGTGCCGCCCACGGTAGATCGCGGCAGAAAGAGAAAATGCATCCGTCCGCGCTCGGTTGAACGAAGCCTGCGCATCCGCCAGCGACGATAGCCCGCCCGAAAACACCAGCGTTGGCGGACCCCAGTAGGCCGGCGTCTGGTCGTTCCCGGTAATACCGGCGCCTTCAGAGACATTCGCACGATCCGCAAAGAACGGTGTCACTCGCGAGCTCAGCCGGCTGAACTTATACCCTCCATTAAGAAACAGCCGCTGGCTAAAGCGATGCGACTCATTAATGCTGGTATTTAGTCCCAGAATATTTGAAGTATCTGTAAAACCAAATAGATTCGCGTTGCTGGCGCGCGTGCTGGTCAAATTGAAGCGGCCATACACATCATCCTTCCGGCTCACTGACTTATCCAGGCGCGATAGCAACTGGTCCTGATGGCTACTGTTCAGCACCGGAATCTGGTAGTTGTACCCGGAGTTTCCTGCAATATTCGGTAGTAGATACAAACTAAGCAGAGACTGAGCCTGCGAGCTTACCGGCACCATATTGCCGGCAAGCGGCAGGCCGGTTGCCGGATTCACCAGCGTCACCGGCTGGCCAAGCGCATCGACAATGCCCGAAAGATCCCCCGCCCGCTCAGCCGCCGTCGGCACCAGCCCCGCCTCCGTCGTCGCCGTGCTGTCTCGCGTCCACTCATACGCGAGAAAAAAGCTGGGCCCGTGTCGCAGCAGGTGGGGAATGTTGATCGGGCCGCCCAGAGTCGCAATGGCCGTGATCCGGTTGTAGGAGTTCTTCGGCGAGTCCAGCCCGCTCAGCGAATACGGCCGCGCATCAAGCGCCGAGTTGTCGACCACCACTGCCAACCCGCCCGTATACAAACCCTTCGCCCCCGATCGGCTGTTCCCAAACGCCTGGTCGAGCGAGTACTTCGACGTCGCCGCATTATTCGTACTGCCATTCACCAGCAGCCCATCGCTCGGTCGCTCTGCCGCTCGCTGGCTCTCATCCGCCTGAACCCGCGGCGCCTCCGCCGGCTTCGTCGACTGGCCATCCGCCGCGCTCGTGCCCGCCGCGTTCCCGACCGCAGCCACCGCAGCCTGCGCGCTCAAAATCACCGGAGCCCTCGTCAGCGCCAGCGCCTGCTCGAGCGACAGCATCGTCAGCTCCCACGTCGCGCTCGGCGCCCCGGCGCCGACCACCACGTCCTCCTCCTTCACGGCAAACCCCAGCATCTCCACCCGCACATGCCAGCTTCCGTCCTCCAGGTCCGGAAACACATACGCCCCCGTTCCATCGCTCGCCGCCCGCACCGTCTTACCCACGCGCGTTGCCACAACCGTCGCCCCCGGCAGCGCCATCCCGCCCGTCGTCACCCGCCCCCGATACTCCGAAGCGATCGCCGCCCGTACCCCAAACAGCGCCCCGACCATCACCATCAGGAGCCATCTCGTCCCTCGTCCCAGCCCCACCGCGTCTCCCTTATCCCTGGCAAGTCATCCCGAACCTAGTTCTCCGACGGCCGCTCAATGTGATCCACAACGAACACCTCCGTCGCCGCCTTCGTCGCCTCCAGCTTCAGCCCAATCTGCTCCTGCACCGCAGTGTAAAGTCCCGGCGCTGTCGCCGCGCCGTCCGCCGGCGGCGGTATCTTCGCCGCCATGCCCCCAAACTGCGAGTCGTCCGGCGTCCAGTTCAACGTGAAATCCCACCGCGCCGCAATCCCGGTCTTATCCAGCACTGGCCGATCCAGAACCGCGTTCTGCAGCAGGCCGGTAAAGTCCCCCATCGTGGCGTTACGCACCCCCAGATCGCCCGGCCTTCCGCGAAAAAACAACCCCGGCAGCCCATTCGGATCGCCCTCGCTCTTCGTCAGCTTCGGCCCGCCCTTCGCAACCCCCAGCACATACACCGAAAGCTCCCGCGTGTCATGGTGAAATTTCAGCTGCAGCCGCTCCACCAGCAGCTTCTGGATCATTCCCTTCCATTGCGCATCGCTGGGCGCGCCCTCACCCTCCGGCTTCGCATCCAGGTCAAACTTCTCCGTATCAAACCACGCCGGCGCACCCACCACCTGCTTGGCATGAATGCCATACGCAAACGACATCATCTCGCTCAGTGTCGTGTTCACTGTCTCAAACCGATTGCCCCTCACCAGAAACGCCTTTCCCTGCTCCTCCGACCGGCTCGGCTTCAACGTCGCCACCTCAAAGCTGGGCGTCGCCTTCGGATCCATCGCCGCCAGCTTCGGCGTCGGCGGCGGAATCGTCCATGCCGTCTCCGCCGTCGCCCGAACGAAGTTCAGCGGCACCGCCTGCGCCCCCTGCGTCTGCGTCCACGTCCCTGTCATCGTCTTTCCGTCCGAGCTCAGCTTGCCTTCGAACTTGCCATCGGTCGGCGTAATCGCCATCGTCACCGTCGTGCCGTCCAGCGTCGTCTTCGAGACCGGAATGCCATCGCCACTCTCATCAATGCTGTAAAACGTAGCCTTGTACCCGTCCCCCGCCTGCGTGATCTTCACCACCAGCCGCACACCCTTGCCCACGTTCAGCGTGCCCTGCCACGTATCCGCCAGCCTCGTCGCCGCGGCCTGCGCAAAGCCCGGCGTCGACACCAGCCCGAGCACCGCCAGCAGCACACCCGCGCCAAGAAACACGCCGACAGCCAGTAGCCGTCGCCACCTCCAACCACCCAGCCGCGTCTTCACCATGTATTACCTCGCTACCCTTCGCCAAGTCCATCGCAGTCCCGGACCTGCTAAAACCTCGCACAATCACGCCCATCCCGTACAGACATTTCTGCAGCCAGGCCCAGCCGCGACTCACGCATCCTGCCTCCGCACACCCCGCCGCTCCATCCCCTCCCGCATCCAACCCCGCAGACGCCCCTCACACGACCCCACCGCCAAGGAAGCTCCCCATGACCCCCGACCCCTTCAACCTGCAGCGCTTCCTCGACGCCCAGGCCCCCATCTACCCGCAGGTTCTCGCCGAACTCACCGCCGGCAGCAAGCGCTCGCACTGGATGTGGTTCATCTTCCCCCAGATCGCCGGCCTCGGCTCCAGTCCCACCGCCCAGCGCTTCGCCATCCGCAGCATGGATGAAGCCACCGCCTTCCTCGCGCACCCCATCCTCGGCCCACGCCTCCGCGAGTGCACCACCCTCGTCCTCACCCATCCCGACCGCTCCGCCACCGACATCTTCTCCTACCCCGACGACCTCAAGCTCCACTCCTCGCTCACCCTCTTCGCCGTCGCCGACCCTGACACTTCGCTCTTCCGCCAGGCCCTCGACACCTTCTTCTCCGGCCAGCGCGACGAAGCCACCCTCAACCGCCTCGGCACCATGTCCTGAGCCGCGCCTCTCGCATGCACCACCTTCACCCCATCAACGATGGTCGTCTTTTCATACACAAAGCATCTCGCCTCCGCGCATCCCAATGTATAGCTAGCGAAAGCAGCCTTCCCCTTACCTCCACGTCCGTTCATCCACCGCCTTCCGCTCCAGGAGATCTGCCCTCATGTTCATGCGTTCTGAAAAGCTCCTCATTCCGTTACAAAAGCCGGCCAACCCTGACCCCAACGGCGCATCCGCCATTCAGGAGCTCCTCGGCGGCAAGTTCGGCGAAATGTCCACACTGAACAACTACCTCCATCAGTCCTTCGGCTTCAAGGAAAAGAAGCGGCTCAAGCCCTTCTACGACCTCATCGCCAGCATCACCGCCGAAGAACTCGGCCACGTTGAGCTCGTCACCGCAGCCATCAACCTCATGCTCGAAGGCTCCTATCCTGAAGCCGATCCCGTCACTGGCCCCGGCGTCGAAGCCGCCAGCCATCGCAACGCCCAGCACACCATCGTCGCCGGCGGCGGCCACCTCGTCATGGACTCCAACATGCACTTCTGGTCCGGCGAGCACGTCTTCGCCTCCGGCAACCTCGTCGCCGATCTCCTCCATAACTTCTTCCTCGAGACCGGCGCCCGCATGCACAAGCATCGCTGCTACCAGATGACCACCAACCAGGCAGCTCGCGACGTCATCGGCTACCTCATGGTTCGCGGCGGCGTCCATCAGGCCGCGTACGCCCTCGCTTTGCGCAAGATCACCGGCGTCGAGATCACCAAGATGCTCCCCACCCCCAACATCGACGACTCCAAGATCCCCGAGGCCCGCAAGTGGCAGGCAATCGGCTCCCACCGCAAGCTCTACACCTGGTCCACCGAAGGCGAGTACGCCGACGTCGAAGGCGTCTGGTCCGGCCCCGCCGACTGGGCTGATGGCGAGCCGCTCGAAGTGGTCCCCGGTGTTCCCGACTACGCCGCCGAAGGCCCCGTGATGGAAGAATGCCGCACCCTCTTCTCGCCCGACTACGCGCCAGAAGAGATCTACGAGATCGCCGCTCAGCTCATGACCAAAGGTGGCATCTCGCCGCTGCAGCCCGGCGACGGTCTTCACTCCCGCTTCCAGGGCAGCACGGCAGATAGCGTCGGCGCCTCCGCCCAGCCCGGCCGCAAAACCGAGCCCAACCCCACCAAACCCAAAAAGAAATCAAAGTAGTTACAAACTCAAATCCGTAAAAGAAGACGGGCGGCCACCATGGCCGCCCGTCTCTCTTTGCCCCACCGTCTTACAAACCGTCGCTCAGCACCAACCTCGGCGTCTTCGGCCGGTTCAGCACCGATCCCGCCTGCTTGCCCGCCTTCATCGCCCCAATCACCTCGCCCACATACGCCGCCGTCCCTTCCACCATCACATCCGTCTGCCCCGCCACATGCGGCGTCAGAAACACCTGCGGCAGCTCCAGCAGCGGCTCATCAGCGCGCACTGGCTCGTGCTCCAGCACATCCAGTCCCGCGCCACCCAGGTGCCCGCTCTTCACCGCATCGTAGAGCGCATTTTCGTCCACCAGCGATCCTCGCGCCACGTTCACCAGCACCGCGCCGTCCTTCATCGCGGCCACCACATCCGCGTCAATCATGTGCTCCGTCTCCTTCGTCGCACGCACCGCCAGCACCACAAAGTCCGCGTCCTTCACCGCATCCTTCAGCTCCGTCATCGGTCGCGTCGGAATCCCCTTCGGCCCGTGCAGCGGCGTCCTCGCCACCGCCGTCATCCGCACCCCAAACGGCAGCAGCCGCGCCGCGATCTTCTCGCCAATGCTTCCCGGACCCACCAGGCAAACCGTCTTCTGCAGCAGCGTCGGCACCGCCCCCGGCTTGGTGATCGACGCATCCCGCAGGCTGCCCAGCGACGTCATCAGCTGTCGCGCCGCGCCCAGCATCAGCAGCACCGCAAACTCCGCAACCGAATCCGCATTCCCCGTCGCGTCACCGTCCGAGTACGTCACCCACACGCCCATCTCCGTCGCCGCCTCGACGTCCACCGTCTCGTACCCGTCCGTCAACACGTGCAACAGCTGCAGCCCCGGCACACCCGCCATCAACTCCCGCGTCACCGGCCCCATCGCCAGCAACACCGTCACCCCGGCCGGCGCCGCCGCTCCCACCTCCCACCGCACCACCTCCTCGCCGCTCATCTGGTCCTGAATCGCAGCAAACAAAGCATCAGCAAACTCACTCGCAGGCGCTTGATACGCAATCGTCATAGAAGTCTCCTGCGCATACGATGCGCGTTCCCGCGTCCCTTCTCCAAGCCCTGCCATCACAGCGCAATCACCACCACATCGCAATCTTCAGTTGTCATTCCGAGACGAAGCCGAGGAACCCCGCATTCGCCTTTCACGACGGAGCGCAGCGACGCGCAAACCAGGCCCCATCCCTACCCC
>CAXSEC010000098.1:0-10469 GCA_964236325.1 uncultured Acidobacteriaceae bacterium
AGAGCCCGGAGAATCTGTCCGGGCCTTTTTGCGTCTCGAGACATCGCATCAGCATGACCCTTCAGAAGGCTCAACGTCGCGGCAGGCGGTTTCTGAACCCTGTGCCGACCAGTGTTGGTAGTCTCTCAACGACGCTGAAGGTGCTGCCGAAGTTTCTGTTTCAGGACAAGACCAAGCGCTCTCCGCAGGAGCCTCTCGGGCCGTTCAGGACAGATCCGTTGATTTACCAGACGCCGCCTGCGACGGGGCTGCGCGTGACGTGGTTTGGACACTCCTCGCTGCTGATCGAAGTGGATGGAGTGCGGCTGCTGATCGACCCGGTGTGGGACGAGCGACCTTCGCCGCTACGGTGGTTTGGACCGAAGCGGTTCTTTCCGCCGACCCTGACGCCGGATGAGTTGCCGGCGATCGATGCCGTTCTGATCTCGCACGATCACTTCGATCATCTGGGTGCGGAGACTATCCGGGAGTTTGCCGGACTGCCGCAGTTTGCGGGTACGCGATGGCTGACGGCACTCGGGGTGGGACCGATCCTGGAAAGCCTTGGCGTGCGACCGGAGCTGTGCACGCAGCTCGACTGGACCGACTCTGTCGCGGTTGAGACCTCCAGTGGGAGCGTCACTGTGACGGCGGTGCCGATGCGACACTTTTCGGGACGGAGCCTGTTCAATCGCTGGCGGACGCTCTGGGCGGCGTTCGCGATTGTTGGGCCGCGGCACCGGGTGCTCTACGGCGCTGACTCGGGAGAGTGGCCGGGGTTTGAGGAGATTGGTGCGGCGTATGGTCCCTTTGATCTATCGCTGCTGGAGATTGGCGCGTTCGATCCGCTGTGGGCGGACATTCACATGGGGCCGGATGGCGCCGCTCGCAGCTTCAAGGCACTGGGCGGCAAGGGTCTGCTGATGCCGATCCACTGGGGCCTGTTCGACCTGGCGCTGCATGCCTGGCGTGAGCCGATCGAGCACATCCGCGCGCTGGCTGATGAAGATGCGGGCCTGAGGCTGTGGTCCCCAATACCCGGGGCGCCCACCGACGTTCACCCGGACGTCGGCCTGCATACGGAGTGGTGGCGATAGCGGAACGGCCCGCCGCTAGCGTTTGCCGAAGCGGTACATGATGCCGCCGGAGACGGCGACGAACTCGCGGAGCTCGGTGCCGTAGTGCTCGAGGATGAGGTCGGGCTGGAGGCGGACGGCGAGATTTTTGGTGTAGTTGAAGTCGATCGAGGCGCCGAGGGCGGACATGAATTTGGTGCGGTTGGTGTAGAGGCCGACCTCGGAGGGGGTGACGGGGCTGCCGCCCTGCTTGTGTTCGAAGGCCTGGTTGAAGATGCCCTGGGAGACGCCGGCGAGGGCGTGGTAGTCGATGGCGGCGTAGCGGCCTTTGGGACCGCGATAGGTGACGCCGACGAGGAAGTTGTTCTGGAAGACGGCGACGCGGTTGAAGTAGTTGTTGGGCAGGACAGGGGTGGTGCCGCCTTCGAAGCGGTAGTCGGCGGTGGCGCCGAGGCGGTCGCGAAGCCAGTAGGTGCCCTGGGCTTCGGCACCGGCGAAGTTCATGCGTTTGGGGAGGTTCTGGCCGGCCTGGAAGTTTTCGAAGTTAATGCCGCCGTAGACCTCGTAGCGATTGTCGTAGGTGGCGGTGGGGGCGAGGGCGAGCTTGTTCTGCGCGGCGGCGGCGATGGGGACGAGCAGGATGGCTGCGAGGGCGAGGTTGCGGGGGGACGGGGTGTGGCGGGATGGAGTGCGGCTGACGGGAGTGCAGGTGGCTGGGTTGCGAGAGGCTGAGTTGCCGGATGCGGGTCTGCCCGGGATGGCGCAGGTTGGATCAAACGAGTTCATCAATGGTGTCTTCTCTCTCCCGGGTGCCTGGGGCTTTCCCGTTGGACGATGCAGTGGCAGCGTCGGTGCGGCGGAACTGTGGGCGCGCGATCGAGGTCGAGGCGCCCAGTACCAAGATATAACGATCGGGGCGGCAACAAGGGGGAAGTAGGTTGGTGATGCTGCGGATCATCCACCAAGGGGATGGCGACGTACTCTCTATGAGTCGCAGGGGCTGTGCGACAATGGAGAACGCCGGGCCGCGGGCAGGATTGCGGGTGCGGCAGGGAGATGCAAGGTATGGGCGAGTTATTTACACCAACGCATTTGATGGTCCTGGCGGTTGTGGTCCTGGTGCTGTTCGGCGGCAAGAAGCTGCCTGAACTGGGCAAGGGGCTGGGCGAGGGTTTGAAGGGCTTTAAGGATGGCATGAAGGGTGTTGCCGATGAGGCGAACAAGCCGGGCGATACGGCGCATACGGTGACGCCGAAGGCCGAAGAGACAGTGATCAAGTAAGCGGTTGGACGTAAGAGTTTGGAGGGCGGCCGCGGGTGCGGTCGCCCGTTCCCGTTTAAGCCCGGGTTGAGAGGCAGGATTAGAGAGTGATGAGGACGACGGCGGCGAGGGCGAGGGCCATGCCGACGGCCTGCTGGTGGCCGGGGCGCTCACGCAGGAGCCAAGCGGCGAGCAGGATGGTGGAGGCGGGATAGAGCGAGGCGAGGACGGCGGCGACGTCGAGCCGGCCGGCGCGGGTGGCGGCGATGAAGAAGAGGTTGCCGGCGGTATCGAGGAGCGCGGTGGCGAGGGCCCAGGTGACGGCGGGGCGGGGTAGCCAAGGGATTTTGGTGGAGCGGGCCGGGTGGGCGGTGGTGGCGAGTGCGAGCAGGCCGAGCAGGCAGACCCCAACGCTGAGGCAGCGGCTGAGGGCGAGCGGCCAGAGAACGCCGCAGGGGCTAGCCATGCGGAGGGCAACGAAGTAGAGGCCGAAGCCGGTGCCCGCGGCTATGGAGAGAGCGAGGGTGCTGTTGGGGGTCGTTGAAGCGAGCGGCGGATGAACGGCGAAGTTTCGGCCACTTTCGGCTTCGCCTGATATCACAGCTTCGCCCAGAGACGATGACGAGGATGTGCTGGGTGGTGATGAGGAGACGCCGGCGCCGATGAGCCAGATGGCGATGGCGGCGAGGAGGAAGCCGAGGAGGTGCAGGGGGCCGGGCGCGCCTTCGAGCAGGCTGGAGGCGAGGGAGGGGATGGCGGCGGCGAGGAGGCCGCTGATGGCGGCGGGTGCTCCCATGGCGCCGCGGGCGAGGCAGACGTAGAAGCAGAGGACAGAGGTTCCGCCGAAGAGGCCGGCGGCGAGGCCCCAGAGCAGAGGGGCGCGGGTAGGGACGGGGTCGTGGCGAAGGGCGAGCAGCAGGAGCAGGGCGGCGAGGCTGGCGGCGTGGCTGAGGAGGACGACGCGAAGGGCTGCAGGGAGCGTCCCGCCGGCGCGCTTGACGGCGGTACCGCCCGAGAAGTCTCCGCCGCCCCAGGTGAGGGCGGCGAGGAGGGCAAGGGTGGCATTGCCAGTGAAGAGCGAGAGCATCGCCGAGCTACTGCGCGGAGGTCTGCACGGCCGGGTGCGGCGTTGTGTCCTGAGCACTGGGGTAGTAGCCAGCCTTGGCGACGATGGTCAGATTCGGGCGGGAGACCTTGACTTCGACCTTGCGGAACTTGCCGTCGATGAAGGGGTCGTGCGAGTAGTAGCCGATGGTGTACTGGTTGCGGACCTGCTCGGAGATCCTGGCGAAGCTGGCCTCGATGCCCTTCTGGCGGTACTCGGGGTCAGTCTGGCCGCCCGTGGCGGTGGTGTAGACGGGAAGAAGGTTGTCGCGCATCTGTAGGGGGAGGTGGATCTTGTCGAGGAAGCCCTCGCCCTTGATGGTGGGCAGGCCGTGGACGAGGGTGGCGTAGACGGCGATCTTGTTGGTCTGCAGGTAGCGGATGACGTCCTTGGTCTTGGCAGTCGAGCCGTACTCCTTGCCGTCGGAGATGACGTAGACGATGCGGCGGCGGCCTTTGCCGGCGTGGGTGAGGGACTTGGCGGCTTCAAGGATGGCGTCGTTGAGGGTGTGAACTTCCTGGGGGACGTTGATGTTGCCGGTTGGCGTTGCGCCGTGATTCGGGTTGGTTAACGGCATGGTGGTCATGGACTGGCCGTCGTTGAGGTTGATGTTGTTGCCGAGGGCGGTGCCGGTGTCGTAGAACATGGGTTCGCGGCCGACGGCCTTTGATTGCTCGAGCACCGCGGAGAGGCGGGCGCTCTGGGCGGCGGTGAAGTCGGTGCGCAGGCGGGGGCCGTTGTTGTAGGTGAAGACGGCGACCTCGTCGTAGGGGGTAAAGGCACCCTGCAGCGCGGCCAGCGAGTTATTGATCTTGGTCATTTCGTCGAAGGTGACGCTCTGATCGATGACGAGGGCGACGGAGAGGGGAGCGGCGTCGGTGGTGTAGATCGCGATGTGCTGACGGAGGTTGTTCTCGTAGATATGAACTTCACGCCACTGGATGTTGGGGACGAGCTGGTTTTTGGAGTCCTTTACGGTGAAGGGAATCTCGACGAAGTTGGTGCGGGTGCTGAAGGTGGTGATGGCTCCCTGACCCTGGCCGGGGGCGGGGAGATTGGGTGCCGGGCCGTCGTCGGCGGAGGCGGGTGTGGGCGAGGCGGAGGGGAGCGAGGTACCGGGGGCCTGGGTCTGGAAGTCGTCGGCGGGCGGTGCGGGCGCGGCCGGTGTCGTGGGGGGCGGCGCGGCGGCGCCTGCGCCACTGCCAGGCGTGACGGTTCCGAAGCTGGGGAGGGAGGTCTGGGGGCGCGGCGCGTCGGGAACGGCCTGCTGTTGCTGCGGCGCGTCCGGAGGGGTGCTCTGCTGTGCAAACCCCGCCAGTGAGACGGCTAAAAACCCTGCGATGACGCTTTGCCTTACCACGGGTGACTCTCCTGCCGTGCAGCGCCTTGTGGCGTCGTGCAAGCCTTCTAATTGCTTCGAATCACAGTTTATCAGCGGGGCTGGGCGGCGCCTGAACCGGTGTCTCGCGCTGCAGGACTGTATGCGTTGGACGCGAGCGAGTGGGCTGACGTTGCGCTGCCGGGCTACTCGGTTTGGAGTCTGATTGAGTTCATTCGTTACTCAGCGGTGAGCGGAGAAGAACAACGGCAACGACGAAATACCGGGATCTTTCCACTCCGCGAGACGATGAAGCTGTCTCGCTCCGGTCGAGATGACGGCATCTTTAGGGTTATTCGACAAGTCCTGAAGGTGTGACCAAGCTGCCCTCAGCGGCTAAAGCCGCGGTGTACCTAATTCTTTGGCATGGCTGAAGCCATGCCCTTAACGCTGGCACCTGATCAGAGGGCCCTTGACGCTGGCACCTGATCAGAGTGCCCTTTGTGGCTGGGCAAGGAGGGCATGCTGACTTAGAAGGGGCTTTGATCGTCTAACCAGACATGTTGGGATTTTCTTCGGCCGCTCCATTAGGTTCTAATGTTTCTTCAGCTCTGCGGATGCCAGATCGATTTGGACGCAGGTCAGATCAGCGCATTGCGCGTGCGTTTGCCTGGATGCTGTTTGGCCTGCTGCTGAGTGCGGGTCGAGGCAGTTTGGCGCAGGAGGCGCCGACGCCGGGGGGACCGCCGCCCGAGAGCACGGCGGCGCCGGAGCAGGAGTCGGCCGATACGCAGACGTTCAAGGTGACGGCGAACCTGGTGAATCTTTACTTCTCGGTGCGGGACAAGAACGGGTTTATCACGAACCTGCACAAGGACGACTGCTCGATTACGGAGGACAAGGCGCCGCAGGTGACGAAGCGGTTTACGCAGGAGAAGAACCTGCCGCTGACGATCGGGATTCTGCTCGATACCAGTGGGTCGCAGCAGAATGTACTGCCGCTTGAGCAGGAGTCGGGCGCGGCGTTTTTGAAGGATGTGCTGACGAAGAAGGACGAGGCGTTTTTAATCACGTTCGACATTAACGTGGATCTGGCCGCGGACTATACGAACTCGCCGAGCGAGCTGCGGCGGGCGATGGACAAGGCGCGGATCAACACGGGAACGGGGTCGGGATCGGTGACGGGGAATGGGCCGGCGCGGGGAACGCTGCTTTATGACGCGGTGTATCTGGCGGCGCATGACAAGCTGCGGCCGGAGGCGGGGCGGAAGATTATCGTGATGCTGACGGACGGCGGCGACCAGGGATCGCAGGAGACGCTGAAGTCGGCGACCGAGGCGGCGCAGAAGGCGAATGCGATTGTGTATGTGATTTTGATTGCTGATCGTGGGGGCTTCGGCGGCGGCTTTCAGATGGGATCGATGGGCGCGCGGGATATGGACAAGCTGGCGACCGATACGGGCGGTCGGGTGATCAACGTGGGCAATGACGGCAAGCGGCTGCAGGAGGCGTTCGACCAGATCCAGGATGAGCTGCGGACGCAGTATCTGGCGAGTTATACGCCGACGAATCTGAAGCTGGATGGCGGGTTTCGGACGATCAGCGTGACGTGCCAGAAGGGGTATAAGGTGCAGGCGCGCAAGGGGTATTATGCGCTGGCGGAGGCAATGCCGAGTGACTAGGGCTGGGTGCGCCCATGGCGATTGCGTAGAGAAGCAGACCCCTACTGCAGAAGCTGCCTCGGAGAAGCAGGTCCCCCCACTTCGGTCGGGATGACAGGTTCGTGGCGGAGCGGATCCCAGCGGGATGACAACAAAGCGGCAAAGGGCGAGGTTCAGGCGGTGATGGCTCCGGTGTAGACGGCCATGCCGGCGACGGCGTCGACTCCCATGGCGTCAAGGGCGTCGATCTCGGATTGCTGCCGGATGCCGCCGGCGCAGATGAGCTGGCGGGCGGTGGTGGAGCGGAGGATGGCGGCGACGTCGAGTGGGAAGCCCTGCATGGTGCCTTCGGTATCGACGTGGGTGTAGAGGAAGGCGCCGCAAAAGTCTTCGAGCCAGGTGATGGCTTCTTCGGGGGTGAGGTCGGCGGAGTCTTTCCAGCCTTTGGTGGCGACGCGGCCGGCTTTCGTGTCGACGGAGAAGACGAGGGCGTCTTCGCCGAGGGATTTGTTCAGGGATGCGGCGAAGAGTTTGTCAACACCTTTTTCGTTGAAGAGCGAGCTGCCGTAGATGACGCGTTTGGCGCCGGTGTCGAGCAGGGCCTGACCGTCCTCGGGTGTGCGGAGGCCGCCGCCGACCTGGCACGGGAGGCGGCTGGTGAAGGTGCGGATGAGGTCGCGGTTCGAGCCCTGGCGCATGGCGGCGTCGAGGTCGATGAGCTGGACGAGGGGGTACTTCGCGAAGCGCTCGATCCAGGGCTCGAAGTCGTCGAAGGCAAGTTTGAGTTTCTCGCCCTGGACGAGCTGGACGATGCGGCCGCCGAGGAGGTCGATGGAGGGGATCAGCATGGAGGAGATCGATACACTTTCTCTACGATTGCAGGGGTCGGCCAAGGGCTCTTGTGATGCGTTTCGGCATAAAGAAGAAAGATTCTACCGTCAAACATGCTTAGCGTGAAGTCGCAACGCACGCCAGAGATGTCGGACGAGACACCTTCTAGATCATAGTCGTCGTACTCGGTCGTCGTTGGTAGAGTGTCGTCGACAGAGAACTTTGCCCAAAACCTGGTCGGCTTCCACGTACGCTCAACGAGGTAGATCGTCTCGTACTGTCTGCGGAGGATTGGCCGCTCTTCAGCATCTCCTTCAAGCAAGCGCTCAATCACGCTACGCTCAAGTTGATTCAGTCCCGGCGGTAAGCGATCTAGCATGGAAGGCGGACGGGGATGCCGGTAGTGGCGATCTCGGCTTTGAGGGCGCGGGAGTCGGTGATGCCGAAGTGGAAGATGCTGGCGGCGAGGGCGGCGTCGGCGTGGCCCTGGGTGAAGACCTGGGCGAAGTGAAGGGCGTTGCCGGCGCCGCCGGACGCAATGACGGGGATGCTGACGGCGTGCGAGACGGCGCGGGTGAGATCGAGGTCGAAGCCGGCGCGGGTGCCGTCGGCGTCCATGCTGGTGAGGAGGATTTCGCCGGCGCCGCGCTGCTCGGCCTCCTGGGCCCAGTCGAGCAGGCGCAGGCCGGTGGGTTTGCGGCCGCCGGAGACGAAGACCTCGGCTTCGGCGATGGGATCGTAGCTGGGGGTCTGTGGGCCTGCGGCTCGACGGGCGTCGATGGCGACGATGACGGCCTGGGCGCCGAAGCTCTGGCCGATCTCGGTGATGAGCTCGGGGCGGACGATAGCTGAGGAGTTGATGGAGACCTTGTCGGCGCCGGCGTTGAAGACGGCGGAGGCGTCGTCGGCCGAGCGGATGCCGCCGCCGACGGTGAAGGGGATGAAGAGCCTGGCGGCGGTGCGTTCTACGGTCTCGAGTAAGGTGCCCCGGCCTTCGTGGGTAGCGGTGATGTCGAGCAGGACGATCTCGTCGGCGCCGGCGGCGGCGTGGCGATGGGCGAGCTCGGCGGGGTCGCCGGCGTCGATGATGTCGACAAACTGGATGCCTTTGACGACGCGGCCGGCGCGGACGTCGAGGCAGGCGATGATGCGTTTGGTCAGCATGGAGGGTTGTGTCCCCTCATCTTACTGGCCGCAGGCCTCGGGTGTGAGGTGTTCGCCGTGGATGAGGCGGGTGTAGATGGAGGCGCTGAGTTTGGGGATGCGCTGCTGGGTGTCGAAGTCGACGTAGATGAGGCCGAAGCGGCCGCCGTAGCCGCTGAACCACTCGAGGTTATCGTGGCTGGACCAGAGATGGTAGCCGCGAACATCGGCTCCGGCGGCGATGGCCTGCTGCATGGCGGCTACGTGGGTGACGATGTAGCGGCAGCGGCGAACATCGCGGACGGCGCCGTGGACGAGCAGGTCGTCGCCTGGGAAGCCGGCGCCGTTCTCCGTGATGAAGACGGTGGGGTCGCCGTAGTCGACGCGGATGCGGTCGAGCAGGGCCTTGAACTGGTCGGGGCGAACGGGGCCGTTGAAGGCTGAGTCGATGCCTGCGGGTCTGTAGGTCTCGGCGGCGGTGACGTCGGTGGTGCCGGCGGGTTGACGGTAGAAGACCGGCGCGTAGTAGTTCACGCCGAGATAGTCAAAGTGGGCGGCGTGGATGCGGGCGGCATCGCCGGGCTGCACGTCGATCTGCATGCTTTTCTGCTCTGCGAGCGCGAGGATGTCGGCGGGATAGGTGCCCTTGTAGATTGCGTCAAGAAACCAGCGGTTGAGGACGCCATCGCCGAACTTTGCGGCGGCGAGATCGGCCGGCGACGCGTTGGCGGCGGTGAGGGCGGGAAGGAGTGGAAGGGCGATGCCGAGCCGACCCTTGTAGCCCCTGGCGTTGAAGCTTTCTTTGGCTGAGGCCGACGCGAGCAGGACGTGGTTGTAGGTCTTGAGCGAGACGGCGAGGTGCGCGGCGTCGGGCACGAGGCGCAGTTTGCCGGGCTGGCCGGCGAGGCGCTCTTCGGCCGCGGTCTTGATGTCGCGTTCGATGGCGGGTTCGTTGACGAGCACGAAGAGGTCGACCTGATCGGCGAAGTTGGCGAAGACGACGTTGGCGTAGCGGGTGAACCACTGGATGGAGTCGCGGTTTTCCCAACCGCCGGCGGCGGCGAGCGAGGCCGGCATATCCCAGTGATAGAGGGTGAGCATCGGTTGTATGCCGGCGGCCTTGAGATCGGTGATGAACTGGCGATAGTGCGCGACGGCGGCGGGGTTGACGGGGCCGAGACCATCCGGCAGGATGCGCGGCCAGGAGATGGAGAAGCGATAGCTGGTGAGGCCCATCTGCTTGAGCAGCGCGATGTCTTTGAGGTACTGCGCGCGATCGTAGAAGTTGATGGCGATCTGGCCAGAGATGCCGGGGCCGGCGAGATGATCGTCGTCGAGATAGACGTCCCAGATGGACTTGCCCTTGTTGTCGGCGGTGGGTGCGCCTTCGACCTGATAGGCGGCGGAGGCGGCGCCCCAGCGGAAGGGCTCGTGGGGGACAGGCGTTTGGGCGTGCAGCGGGACGGTGGCAAGGAGAAGAGCGAGGACGGCTAGAGTCTGTTTCAGCATGGGTGACGATGGCCCTTTCTTCGTGGCAGCCAGCTTCTCACAACCAGGGGCCCAGTGGCATTGCGGTGGGTCGTCGGTTGGGGCACCCGCCTTCGGCTTGGCGAGTTAGAGGGCGAGGAAGTTGCGGAGGATCTGGAGGCCGGTGTCGGCGGATTTCTCGGGGTGGAACTGGACGCCCATGACGTTGTCGCGTTCGACGACGGCGGTGAAGGGGCCGCCGTAGTTTGTAACCGCCGCGGTATCAGACGTGACGGGAGCGCGCCAGGAGTGCGTGTAGTAGACGAAAGCCCCCGGGGCGATGCCGGCCAGCAGGCGGGAGTCCGGGCGGATGGAGTCGAGCGAGTTCCAGCCGACGTGGGGGGATTTGAGCGGGCCGTCTTCGAAGGTGGCGGGGAAGTGCTCGCAGGAGCCGCCGAAGTGCGCGAGGCCCTCGGTGGCTTCGGCCTCGGTGGAGCCGTCGTAGAGCCATTGCAGGCCGACGCAGATGCCGAGGAAGGGGGTGCCTTCCGTGATGGCGTCACGGGTGGCTTGTGTGAGTTCAAGGTCGTGGAGGAGCTGGGTGGAGCGGAAGTGGCCGACGCCGGGGA
>CAXSEC010000098.1:10569-12566 GCA_964236325.1 uncultured Acidobacteriaceae bacterium
GTGAGTTCAAGGTCGTGGAGGAGCTGGGTGGAGCGGAAGTGGCCGACGCCGGGGAGGACGATTTTGGAGGCTCGGCGGAGGTCGGCGGGGTTCTGGGTGACGACGAGGTCTTGTGCGCCGAGGTAGCGGAGCGTTTTGACGACGCTGGTGAGATTGCCGGCTTTGTAGTCGATTATGGCGATCATGTCAGTTTCTAAACAAGAGCGTTTGCGAGGAGAAAGAACAGATTCAAAAGACCTGCCAATGCAGAACAGACTACTCCCGCGACTCTCCTCCACCCCTTTCCTCTCAGGGAGAAAACAAGGGAGGCTATACAGGAAAAGCAAATAAGAAGCCACACAAGAAGAAAAAGGGAGGTCGCTGGTTTGCTGAAGTCCTTCGATGCGAGCGAATAGTGCACTCTGACGATTCCCCAGACGATTCCAGGAAAAGCGACTTGGAAGGCGGACATAACGTACCCAAGCATTGCGATCTGTTCGCGACCCTTCCTTCGATCGTTGAACGTGCGCTCAAGAACTTTCATCAGGAGACCTACGTTTCGACGACGGTGGTGAGATCGCCGGCTTTGTAGTCGATGATGGCGATCATGATGGGGTCGCTGCGGGTGCTTTTGTCCAATCTTCAAGGGGAAGGGACTCGACGTTGTGGAAGGCCTGATCGTTCGTGACCAGAGTCAGGCCATGCGCCAACGCATGGGCGGCAATCATTGCGTCTGCGAGGCTGAGTGATCGTCCGGTGATTTCCAGCTTCCTGCGCAGCAGAGCGAACGCGGCGGCGCAGCGAGAGTCCCAGGCAAGGATTTCGATGCGTGGCAAGAAGTCTGCCAGGAGTGCGTGAATGCGCGCCGCGGCTGGAAGTCGGGCGGCGCCGTAGCGCAACTCCGCTTCAACAATCGAGGAGGTCGTGAGCTCATGACTGGGGGTGAGCTGGACATGGCGATCGAGTAGGGGATGCGACTGTTTCAGGCTGAAGCTGATGATGTTGGTATCCAGCAGATATCGCGGCACCTCAAAAAAGGTCCTCTGGCTTAAGCGGCGGATCGTTAATGCCCTCCATGAACTCCGGTTCTGCGCCGCCGAGTGCATCGCGCAGCTTAAAGAAATCGCTCCAGGAGTCAGAGTGTTTGGACAAGATGATGTCGCCAGTTGTTTCATCCTTGCGGATGTAGACGTCGCGGCCAGGGAAGCGGAACTCGCTGGGCAGACGGACGGCCTGGCTGCGGCCGTTCATAAAGAGTTTGACGGTTTTTGGCATGGCGTCCCTCCGCACTGCATGTTCTATATCAGAGGATAGATCGTCGAGCAGCTTAGCGGCGACGCTTGGCAGTGTGTCTGGGCCAGTATTGCAGTTCGTCAAGATAAAGCTCGCCGGGGAGGTCGAGGAGGCGCTCCTGGACGCGCGTCTGGGCGTCGAGGATGGCCTTGTTGTAGACGGCGGGGCCGATCTCTTCGAGGAAGAAGTCGAGGAGTTGGGTGGCGGGGAGCTCGCCGAGGGGCTCGGAGAGGTTCTCTTCGGCGTAGCGGCGGATGGAGGCGATGGCGTCGGTGCGGGTTTGTTTTGGGAGGGTGATGGTCATTTGTTTACGGCTGCTCGATACAGGTTGCTTAGGCGCTTCACAGAAGGGCGCTGGTGAGATCGCAGATTGTGCTTGGACGAAGGCAAGTCACGGCTTCGGAATGAGGAAAACGAGAAGTGAAAAGCAAAGCAGGGCGGCAGCGATTAGAACCCCAACTACACGTGGCCATCCGGTACGGGCAAGCGATAGGCAGAGTGCAATGAAAGAAGCGAGCAGTCCACTCCACCAACAAAGGAGCCAGCCTGAAGGTAGAGTCGAGCCACGAAGAAGGAATGCCAAGACAGCTTGCAACACGCACGCAGCGCCTAGACTGACTCGTTGTAGAACTAGGTACTCATCAGCACTTCTTGCGGTGAACCTCACAGCAGGCCTTTGGTGCTGGGGAGGAGGTCGGCCATGCGCTCGTCGCGGGAGCAGGCTC
>CAXSEC010000099.1:0-12561 GCA_964236325.1 uncultured Acidobacteriaceae bacterium
GACGATCCGATGCCGATGCCGCCAGCGCCGCGACCGAAGGTGGGAGATGCGGACATTGCGGTGGTCGCGCAGTGGGTGAAGGCGGGGGCGATCATGCCCGAGGATGCGCCCAAGCCATAGCGCGCCGACAGTATAATAAGCTCGTTTTTGGATGAGGTTAAGCGGGTTTTGGACGAGGTTCAGGGGTGTTTGGGGCGGTTTTCGTCGAGGTCGCGTTGAGCGGGGGTTGCCGAGCTGCTTCTACGGGGCTTGAACTGGTCGGAACCGTGGGGAGGTCCGAGGCGTTCTTGGCGGGAGGGCGTTGCTGGGTGGGTTGGATGTTCCTGGTAGAGAAGCGGATCCCTACAGGATGACAACAAAAATGAGACGAGGTGGCGCAGTTTTGGCCCGACGGGGTTATCAGCTGCGGGGTTTGTTGCGGCGGGCGAAGCGGACGCCAAGGAAGCCAGCGCCGCCGAGGACGAAGAAGCCGACAATGGCCGCGGCGCCCATAGCGCCCATGATGATGGAGACGAACTGCAGCAGGGTCAGGGCGGCGGAGCGGAAGACGGCGGCGAAGACCTGGATTAAAGCGCGGATGATGCTCAGGGTGGATCTCCCCGGGTCAGGATGCGAACCGTCTCATTAGACGGCGTGTGGCGGGTGGTGTCCATCCCCCGAAACGGGCGCGGTGGCGAGTTTTGCCTGATAGGCGGCGAGCGAGGAGGCGGTGAGGCGGGTGAGGAGGGCGGTCAGGGGCGAGTGTCTGCCGAGTTCCTGGCGGGCGAGGCCGTGAAGATAGAGGTAGTCGTGCCAGGCGCCGCCGGTTTGCTGCAGTTCTTCAAAGGTTCGGGCGAGCGAGGCGGTGGCGGGGGTGGACTCGGCCATGTAGCGGGCGAGTTTGGCGACTTTGCGGAGGCGGTGCAGGGCTTCCGGGGTGGCGTCGGGGTCGGGTGCGGCGGAGAGGCGGCTGGCTGCCCACTCCCGGGTAAGGGTGGCGAGGCGCGTGGGGGAGATGCTGAGGGAGCTGGTCTCGTCGGGTATGGCGAGCGCCGCGAGCAGGGACTCGAGGGTGCGGGCGAGGGCGGGGCCCTGGTGATGGAGGAGGGCGACGAGCTCGGCGGCGGCAGAGAGGCGCTGGTGGCGGAGGGATTTGCGTAGAGCTTTTGCGTCGCGCTCGAGATGGCGATGGAGGCTGGCCGTGGAGGCGAGATCTTCTTCGGCGCCCTGCGAGGAGGCGGCGGTCTGAAGGGCGCCGGGATCCTTGAGGAGATGGCGGGCGACGTCGAGGTCGCGAACCCGGCCGGCGGCACGACGAAGCTGGCCAAGACCCCGGGTGGACTTCTTGAGGTGGCGGGTCGGGCCGTTTTCGTCGAGCAGGTTGAGGAGAGCGAGCTGCGCCTCGATGCGGCGGGTGGAGGTGCGGAGGAGATGGACCGTTCGGATTTTGGGGTCGGCGAGGGCAAGGGTGATGGCAGCCTCAAGCGCGGTGATGTGCTGGCGGAGGATGTCGAGGGGCTTGGCGGGTTGGGTGGAGTTGGTCACAGGGGCTGGAGGAAAAGTGTACAGGGAGTGGGGAGGTTGGTGCGGGCCTGGTTGATTTTGGTGGTCTTTACCGGACACGTTCGGTGCGGGTGAGAGGCGAGTCGCTCCACTGCGGTCGGGATGACTGCGGGATCGGGTAACGAGTACGGAGTCTCTCTCTTTACCCGTCCGTATACAAGGGCACGATCGGATCAGAGATGCGGGTTTGCAGAGGCTATCGCCAGCTCACGAATGATGGCGCGCGGTTATTGAGGAGTGGCGGCGGGATGAGCGTGGGTCGAGGGAGTCCGTTGATCTATGCCGGGAAGAAGCTGGAGGCAATCCCCTAGATGGGCTATGGCTCCGGAGCCTGGATGGCCCTATACCTGAGGCAATTCCTTGTCGGAGTGACAGCTCTCCGGTACCGGCCATGTTGAAGGAGGCTTTGATTGAGTCAGGAAGGTATGACCAAGCTGACCGCAGCGGCTAAAGCCGCCCTTCAGGAAGAGCGGTCACGGCATGGCTGAAGCCATGCCCTTAACCAAAAGGGAGTTTGTGAGGGTGCCTGGAAGGGTTGATTTAGGGGCTCTTTGGGGCGGGCGCGCATGCCCGGGTAGGCCAGAAATCGTTTGCGTATGAGGGTGAGTGGACTGATGGGGGCGCGACGACGGGTTCGGGTGGTGGTGTTCACGATGGCTTCGGCGGCATGTCTTGGCCTGCTGGCCTGCGGCGGCTCGACGACGACGGTGGCGGCGGCTGCTCCGACGACCACCCCGGTGTCGGTGACGACACCAGCGCCTACTCCCGCGCCGGCTCCTACGCCGGCACCTACTCCAGCACCTGCGCCTACGCCGGCTCCTGCTCCAGCACCTGCGCCTACGCCCGCGCCGGTCACAGCTTATCTGCATTTTGGCGATTCGATTACTTGCGGGATTGGGGCGTCTACGCCGGCGAATGGCTATGCGGCGTTGATGGATGCGACGGTCGCCGGGGTGAGTGCGTACTTCTGCAATCCCGGGGATCAGGCGGCGGATACAGCGATGCTGGTGTATCGGCACTCGAGTCCTACGACCGCGAGTGTGCAGACCGCTGCGATGATGACGGGGACGAATGATGTCTGGCTGTGCGGCCCTACTGTGGATTGCACGACGAACTACACGGAGGAGTTGAGCGCGGGGCTGGCGTGGCTTGCGATGCCGGAGACGGACAAGGTGTTTGCGCAGCAGAGCGCGGTGCGGACGGGGGTCTGGACGAACGATGACACGGTGCGCGCGGGCCTGGGGCTTTCGAGTGAAGTAGCGGGATCAAGCGTGACGATCCCGGTACGCCAGAGTGTTGCGGGGCGGCGGGTGTATGTGGCATGGCGTGCTTCGGACGGCAGCGCGGCGAATGCCACGATTGCGATCGACGGCGTGGTGGTGGATACGGTGTATGGCTGTGGGAACCAGGGGAGTCCGATTCGCACGCAGAACGGAGGGACGACGACGGTGCTTCTGCGGGCGTATGCGCTGGGGGCGGTTGGGCCGCATCAGCTGGTGATCACGGTCCAGCCCGATGTGCTGTCGGACGATGCGTTCACCCTGTTGTGGGCGGGTGTGGCTTCGGGGAACTATGTGCAGACCGGGGTGCCGCACCTGATCGCGGGGGGGATACCGGCAGAGAACTTTGGTCTGCGGCCAGACCTGACGTCGCTGTATGACGGGCTGGTGCGATCGGTAGTGACGCAGCTGCAGGGGGATGGCCTGTACGTTCAGTTTGCGGCGACGCACGATGTGCTGGTGGCGTATAGCGACTATGTGGATATTCTTCATCCGAACGATGCGGGGCACCAGAAGCTGGCGACGGCTTTTCTGACTCCGGAGTAGGGGCGGGGCTTGCTGCCGATAGCGGGGAGGGTCTGCGGCGGATAAGGGATTCGGGCTCGCCGCATCGGTCGAGACGAATGACAACCAAGAAGTGCGACCGGAGGAGGGGAAAGACATACGGGTCTCTCCGGTTGGCGGAGGTAGTATGAAGTTCATCGCGCGCTGATCCATTGCCCGGGCTGCGATTGGTCGGTCGATGCGGAGGCACTGGATGCGATGGCTCAAGCGGATTGCGATCGGTCTGGCGGGTTGGTGGGTCGTTCTGATGGGCGTTGCGGCCGCGCTGGTCGGGCTGTGTCACCCGGATGCGCCGAGGGCTATGGCCTCCGTTACGGAACCGTTTGCCAGGATGGATCTCTCCGGATTGCCGAGGTTGGTGTTTTATCGGGCGAGGGATGGTGCGGCGCTTTCGTACCGTGTGTATCCGGGAGAGGGCAGGCAGGTGGTGGTGCTGATCCATGGCTCCGCCGGGAGCAGCCAGGATATGCATGGCATGGCGACGGCGCTGCAACGGGAGAGCGGAGCGACGGTTTTGGTGCCGGATGTGCGTGGTCATGGAGCGAACAGGCCGCATGGCGACGTGGCGTATGTAGGGCAGCTGGACGAGGACATGGAAGACTTCGTGCAGGCGATGAAGCCGCGGTATCCGGGTAAGCGGTGGACGCTGCTTGGCTTCTCCTCAGGCGGAGGCTTTGCGCTGCGGATCAGTGGCGACGCTCAGGGAAGGGAGTTTGACCGATTTATTCTTCTGTCGCCCTACCTGCGCTACGACGCACCGACGGCTCGGCAGGATGCGGCCAGGCCGACCGACGATGCGCATTGGTACAGTGTTTCGATCGGAAGGATTGTGGGGCTTTCGATTCTGGGATCCTTCGGGATTCATCATTTTGATGGGCTGCCGGTTCTTTCATTTCCGGTGCCGGATGATCTCGACTCTGTTACCCCGAGCTATTCGCTGCGCATGCAGCAGAACTTTGCGCCGCATGCGAACTATCGGGCGGACATCCGCGAGAGTAAGGGGCCCATGCTGGTGTTTTGTCGGGGGTGCGGATGAGCTGTTTCTTCCGGACCAGTTTGCCAAGGTATTTCGCGCGGAACGTCAGGATGTTCCGGTTGCGATCCTTCCCGGCTTGAGTCACTCGGACATGATTACGAAGCCTCTGGCAATTGAGACGGTGGTGCAGGCTGTTCGGCAGTTTGACTAGGGCCTGGCTGGGTTTCTGGCGGGATGCGGTTGGGGGATCAGGGCTGCTGGGGTGGGTTGAGGGCGGTGGCGACGTCAGGGGTGAGGGGTTGGTCGGCGTGCTTGAGGAGGAGGGAGACCTGCCACATCTGGGTGGGGTTGAGGATGTGGTCGAAGGCGGGCATGCCGGAGAGGCGGATGCCGTTGGCGACCTTCCAGTAGGTCTCGCCGGGTTCGTCATCGGAGACGCCGACGACGCCGTGGGTGCCGTGGGACTTCCAGAGCTGCGGGGCGGAGGGGAACATGGCTTTGGCGATGGGGCTGATCTGGTTTGGGGTGCCGTGGCAGATGGCGCACTGGGTGGTGTAGATGTGGGCGCCGGCGAGGAGGTCGGCGGGGCTGGGGGTGATGGGCGAGGTGGCGAGCTCGCGGTCGATGCGGGCGGAGAGCGGGACGTGGACGATCTTGGCTTCGGCGGGGAAGGGGGCGTCGGCGACGGCGACGGGGGGATGGCCGAAGCGGAGGTAGGTGTAGAGGCCGCCGACGGCGCTGAGGACGGTGACGAGGATGCCGAGGAGGAAGGCGAGGGCGGGGGACGGGGATCGTTGGTTGGGGGTCATGGCGGGTCCTTGCGCGGTGCTTGCGGGTGAGATGGAATCGTAGCATTGTGGCGGTTACACGAAGGCGAGGGCGGGTATTTCGGAATGCGCGGGAGCCTTGCGGGGGATGGCGGTTCACGTTGCTGCAGGACGCGGAAGCGTGGCGAGCTTTTCGCTGATTTGCCGATAGAGGCGGACGGGATCGATGCAGTCGGTTTCGAGGAGAGGGATGCCGGCGCGCTTGAGGGCCGCGCGTTTGACGGCGTCGCGAGCGAGGGCGTTTCCCTGATAGTGACCCGGACCGTGATACTCGATGACGAGGGCGGGGAGGAAGTCGGGACGGGTGTAGATGAGGAAGTCTGAGCGCTTGGAGTTGATGGAGCGGAAGCCGCGGTTGTTTAGATCCTCGTCGGCGGCGCTGGAGTCTGGGGTGGGTTCCGGGGTGGCGAGAAACTCTCCCATGCTGATCTGGAAGGCAAGGCTGTAGCGAGTGGAGCGGATGGCGTCGTTCGCGGTTTTGATGGCGCGCAGGGCGGCGAGGGCGGCGGCGGTGGCTGTGGCGATGAGGATGGGGCTCGGGATGTAGGTGGGTCTGGGTTGGGAGGCGGGGAAGGGTTGTGGGGTTTGCGGGAGGGGCCGCGTGTGTGGGTGGCGTTTGGGGGACGAGGGGAGGCGGATTCGGGTGAGCGCCGGGATCAGGATGAGGGGCGCGAGGCTTAGTAGGAGAAGAAGGCGGCGGATTCGGCGGTTGGTGCGCATGGGTACCCTGCAGGTAGAGATGCTCGGTATGGGTGTTGATGGGCTGGGTCGGATCGATGAGGTGAGGTCGGGGAGGGACGGGGCTCGGCGGTGAGGTGGTGGCGATCGCTGGAGTGGGGCCAGTCTGGATCAGTTTGGGGGCGGCTAGCGACGAGGCCTCGGGTGACGGGCCTTGCGGGGCATGTAGCCACTCCAGCGAACAAGTTCGCCGGGGACACCGAGTGGAGTTTCTCGAGGCGCTTTCTGGCGGTGAAGACGTTGCAATCGTAGTAGGCCCGGTTGCCGGAACTGTTTGGCTCCGATCTGTTTCGAGACGGGGAGTTTGAGGGACTGGAGGGCTTTGGCGAGGGGTTCTTGTTCGGGCTCGCTGAGGAGGAGGTGGACGTGTTTGGGCGTGAGGACGTAGCCGTGGACGTTGAGGTGGTGGCGTTTTCGGGTGGATTTTGGGGTGTGTTCGACGAGGGTGTCGTGCGGGGTGAGGGGGGGTGGCGGGGGTAGCCGCTGACGGTGATGACGTGGAGGTGGCCTTCTTGTTGGTAGCGCTTGACCACTCCACGAGCGGGAGCTCGCGGGGACCCCGGAAGGGCGGCCGAGTGTCGATTTTCGCTGCCGCGATAATGGGCCACCTTAGTCACGATGAAGCCGGCCGAAGATGGGGCACCCGGTGTGTGGCTCGATTGAGACCTGGGCCACCCGCCATCCGGTGTGGTGGCTCGATGAGACCTGGGCGTCCCGCCTGCGCAAAGGTGCTATGGACCGGTAGGGTCATTCCGGTAGGCTGTGGCTACTGCCGGAGAAATGGATGCGGATCGACGTCGGTTACACGTTGGAGGAGTTTGAGGAGGGAAACACTTTCCTGCTGCTGAACACGACTTTGAACAGAAGAGTTTGCTACTACCTCATAAAGTTCGGGTACCCAGTGCTGGGTCTTGTATTTTTAGGACTGGCAATTTTCTTCTGGATGTCAGACCGGGTGTTTACCACTCCTGTCGTCACGAATCTGGTCTTTGCCCTGCTGATGGTTTTTGCGCGATACCGATTTAGCGCGGCGATCAGGAAGTCGTACAAGCTGCAGCAGAGGTCGCTCCAGAGTGTTCTGACGATCGATGAGACTGGCATTGGAGCGGTTCGCAAGGATGGGAGCGCGACCGCGCACTTTATGTGGTCCGCTGTCGACAAATGGGCGGAACGGAGCACTGCGATGTTCTTGGTGGTCGGGCCAAGCTCGTATGTTCGGGTTCCGAGTGGGCAAATGAGCCCTGAAGAGCGCGAGCAGGTGCGCGGATGGCTGGCGGGAGTGCCTAAGGTGAAATGACCCGAATGGCGTAGAGAGCTTATGGATTTTCGCTGCCGAATCTGGCCCACCTTAGGCACGATGAAGCCGTGCTGAAGATGGGCACCCGGTGTTGTGGCTTCATGGAGACCTGGGCCACCCGCCTCGACCCCACCTTAGGCACTCAGAAGCTGTGTCGAAGATGGGGCTCAGCAGCGGTTTTAGTGTTTATCGTTGAGCAGGGTTGCAGTAGCTGATGTGGGAATTTCAAATTTACGGCCCTCAACAGTGAACCGCAAATCAGCCATTTTCAATTGATTAGTCGTCCAGGAAGATCCAGGAAGAAACAACCAAACAACTTGAATATGCCATTCGCCTGGAAATGCAGCCTGGGGCAGTTTTGTGTGAAGGAGAAATTCGGTTCGCTGCTCATTGGCCGGTTCCCCTGAAGTCAAACTCACATCTTGGTTTACTCCCAGTGGCGAGAGGTGAACATCAAAATGTGCCTCTTTAGGAAGGGGTTCATTTAGCCTTACTTTGAATGTGAGCTCATCCCCAGCGTGAAGATGAGAGCGTTCATCGCCTAATTGAGCTGACGCAGACGCTGGTGCCTGGCTGATATTCTGTCCCACAAGCGGTAGACAGAAAACGAATAGGGAAGAAGTTAAAAGAATTCTATTTTTTGTTTTCATCGCGGTCAGAACTCCTATTTTTGAAATAAGGAGTTGACCAAAAAGAGCTTTACAGATATCTTCAGGGGTGAAGAGGTTCATCTGTGATGAGCTTTTTTGGTCAACCCCGCCTTTTAGGTCTTCTTTGCGCGCCAACGCTCTGAAGACGGAGAACGCATGCATACAACTCATACGCATCCTCACGAAACCGTAAGGAATCGATTGATGTTTATACTTGCCGACCACGGTATGGCTGGCTTGGCCGCACTTAATTCCAGTGTAGCTATGATGATGTTAGCACGGCAGAATTGAAATGCGCAAAGCGAATGTCCATTTGCCTTGCGCATACGTTTTTGCCGATATGGCTACTAAAGGCGCAACTATTCGAACGTAGTAACGTCCGAATAGAAGTCTGCTGTTGACTGTTGTTTAGTGCGCCGGTAGGTTGACGTGAACCAATGGAGTGGCTCATGAGAATCGAACAAGACTTGGACTAGAGCAATGAGATGGGAGGCTTATGGCCTCCCATTCTCAATTGCCTCTCCTGGCTTCCAGGTGATTACGTAACGTAGTCCGTAAACGGGATATGACACGCAGAGTTGCCCGAATAACTTGCCATCGGCATCAAGCCCCGTACTGAAATAGTCACTCTGAGCAACTCTGACATATTCCTCAAAATGGCGGAGTCCACCACGCCCAAGCCACACATCGTAGGACAGATCAGTTATTTCATCGTCGAAAGTTAGCTTGACGGTGAATTGAGCTGTTGGAACGGAGATTTGGTGAGAGTAGTGCTCACGGTCTAATCCTCTTGATTTCATCTCCTCCAAGGACCGGGCAAAACTCCCGCTAGCAGTCGTGATCCGATATCTAAACTGGGCAGAGTTTCCTTTCCGGAGTTCTGGAAGAAAGTTTATGCTCCAAAAGCATTGCTTCGATGTTTGCCGCAAAATCTCGGAGGTGATGCGCATGTCACGGTCTCGGCGCGCCTCTGCTTTTACGTCTAGAGAACCATTTGTCACCTCCGGAGCAGATGGTGTTGAAGAGGTTTGTTCCAGCTTCGTCACCCGGTGAGTGTGTGCAAACAATGTGACGTCGTTGACGGACACCGAAGATCCGTCTGCATGGATCTGACATTCATCGATCATGACTTGCTTTTCCACGCCAATGAACTTTGCCGCGAGATCCGCAAGTGCCTTTTGGCTTGGCACTCCGGGGCCAAGTCGCTCGTATGCCTGACGTAAACTTCGAATGAGAAAAGCTACTAAAGTGACAATTGCAAGAACCGCATAGAAGGCGCACACGGCCAACCAGCGGTGTGACTTGCTCTCAATCCCTAAGTACTCTGCTGCTTTAAAAGGGGCAGTCCAAGCCAAGAGAACTGCAGCAGCAGCAGCTACTTTTGCGTAGGTGCTGCGCAAATTATCGCGAAGCAATCGTGCCGCATCGTCAGTGAAGTGCATGGTCGCAGCAACCTATATCGATTCTGAATTTCGCTACTGCAGCAGGGTTCCGTTTTCGGGTTGGGTTTTGGGGTCTTCGGGGGAGATGGTGACGGCGGCGGCGATTTTGTCGTCGGTGTCTAGGTTGAGGAGTTTGACGCCGGAGGTGGAGCGGCCGGCGGAGCGGATGGTCTTGGTGTCGATGCGGATGATCTTGCCGAACTGGGAGATGAGCATCATTTCGGTGGTGTCGTCGACGAGCTGGATGGCGGCGACCTTGCCGATTTTGGCACCGGTCTTCATGTTGATGACGCCTTTGCCGCCGCGGGACTGGAGGCGGTAGCGGTCGCAGTCGGTACGCTTGCCGAAGCCGTTTTCCGAGACGGTGAGGATGAGGCAGGGGGTGAGGCCGAGCTGCTCGTCGAGTTTCTCGAGTTTGGCGAGCTTGGCGGGGTCGATCTCCTGGTCGGAGCCGAGGGTTTCCTGGCCGTCGGGGGCGCTGGGGGTGTTGGTGAAGTTGGCTTTGGTGGAGCTGGGCGTTCCCGGGAGAGAGGCGAAGGAAGGGGTCTCTCCGCTGCGGCCTGCGGCCTCCGGTCGAGATGACGGCGGGTTGGTGTCCGGTCGGGATGACGGCGGGTTCGAGGTGGAGCTGGGCGTTCCCGGTAGAGAGGCGAAGGAAGGGGTCTCTCCGCTACGGCCTGCGGCCTCCGGTCGAGATGACGGCGGGTTGGAGTCCGGTCGGGATGACAGTGGGGGAGTGGTGAGGTCGGGGAGGGTGAAGCCGGCTTCGTCGATGGCGGCTTCGACCTGCGAGGAGAGGCCTTTGAGGCGGGCGATTTCGAGTCGCTGGCGGTTGCGGGCTTCGTTGGATGGGGTGACGGCGGCGCCGATGACGAAGTCGCCTTTGCGGAGGGAGATGCCGCGGTTGCCGGTGGCGGGGCGACCCATGGCGCGGAGGTCGGTCTCGTTGAAGCGGATGGCGAGGCCATCGCGGGTGGCGAGGAAGATGACCTGCTGGCCGTCGGTGATCTTGGCGGTGATGAGCTCGTCGTCCTTGTCGATGTTGATGGAGATGATGCCGCGGGCCATGACGTTTGAGAAGTCTTTGAGGGGGGTCTTCTTGACGGTGCCGTTGCGGGTGGCGAAGAGGACGAAGCGGGAGTCTTCGTTGAGGTCGCGAACGGGGAGGATGGTGACGACTTTTTCGCCGGGCTGGAGGGCGACGAGCGAGGCCATGGCCTTGCCTTTGCCGGCGGCGGAGATGTCGGGGATCTCGTAGACCTTGAGCCAGTAGACGCGGCCGGTGTTGGTGAAGCAGAGCAGATAGGCGTGGGTGGAGTTGATGATGAGCTGGGCGACGAAGTCCTCGTCGCGGGTCTTCATGCCGAGGCGACCGGTGCCGCCGCGGCGCTGCTGGCGATAGATGGAGATGGGGGTGCGCTTGAGGTAGCCGGTGTGGGAGACGGTGACGGCGACCTGCTCGTCGGCGATGAGGTCTTCGAGGGTGAGCTCGGTGGTTTCGTCGAGGATCTGGGTGCGGCGGGGGTCGCCGTACTTGTCGCGGATGTCTTCGAGTTCTTTGGTGATGACGTTGCGGAGTTTGGTCTCGGAGGCGAGGATGGATTCGAACTCGGCGATGTTGTCGCGGACGACGCCGAGCTCGCGGAAGAGCTCGTCCATGGAGAGCTGGGTGAGGCGATAGAGCTGCAGTTCGAGGATGGCGTCGATCTGCTTGTAGGACAGGATCAGGGTGGCGGCGGTGGCGCCGGTTGTGCCTGTGGAGAGCTGGGCGGAGACGCTGCCGCCGGCGAGATCGATGGCGTACTTGGCGGGGTCGAGGGTGATGCCGGCGATCTCGGTACCGCGGAGGGAGATGCGGCGGTTCGAGAAGAAGGCGAAGAGGTTCTCGCGGGCGTCGGCGCGGGAGGACGACTGGCGGATGATCTGAATGACGCGATCGAGGTGGTCGAGGGCGATCTGGTAGCCGAGCAGGATGTGCTCGCGGTCGCGGGCCTTGGCGAGGAGGAAACTGGTGCGGCGGCGGACGACCTCGATGCGGTGGTCGAGGAAGGCGTGGATGGCCTGGTCGAGGGGTAGCTCCTTGGGCTGACCGTTGTGGACGGCCAGGAAGATCATGGAGAAGCTTTCCTGCATGGCGGTGTGCTTGTAGAGCTGGTTGAGGACGATCTGGTGCTCGGCGCCGCGCTTGAGTTCGATGACGATGCGCATGCCGTCGCGGTCGGACTCATCGCGGACGTCGGAGATGTCGTCGACAATTTTTTCGGTGACGAGCTCGGCGATGCGCTTGATGAGGGTGGACTTGTTGACCTGGTAGGGGATCTCGGTGGTGATGATGGCCTGGCGGCCGCCGGTGATGTTTTCGATGGAGCACTTGGCGCGCATCATGAAGCGGCCGCGACCGGTGCGGTAGGACTGGGCGATGTTGCTCCGGCCGTAGAGGTAGCCGCCGGTGGGGAAGTCGGGGCCTTTGACGTGGTCGAGGGCGAGCTCGAGATCGCTGCGCGGCTCGTCCTTGGCGCGGGTGAGGATGGCGATGCAGGCGCCGATGGTCTCGGTGAGGTTGTGGGGCGGGATGTTGGTGGCCATGCCGACGGCGATGCCGGTGCCGCCGTTGATGATGAGGTTGGGCAGGCGGGAGGGGAGGACGGTGGGCTCGGAGGTGGACTCGTCGTAGTTGGGGGTGAAGTCGACGGTGTCGGAGTCGATGTCGGCGAGCATTTCGCCGGCGACGCGGGTGAGGCGGGACTCGGTGTAGCGCATGGCGGCGGGTGGGTCGCCGTCGACGGAGCCGAAGTTGCCCTGGCCATCGACCATGAGGTAGCGCAGCGAAAAAGGCTGCGCAAGACGCACCATGGTGTCGTAGATGGCGGAGTCGCCGTGGGGATGGTAGTTGCCCATGACGTGGCCGACGACCTTGGCCGACTTGGTGTATTTTTTGTTGAACTGCAGGCCCATCTCCTGCATGCCGTAGAGGATACGGCGATGGACGGGCTTGAGGCCGTCGCGGACGTCGGGCAGGGCGCGGCCGATGATGACCGACATGGAGTAGTCGAGGTAGGAGCGGCGCATCTCGTCCTCGATGTTGATCGGGATGAGATTGAGGGCGCCTGGGCCGGTCATGGTGGAGCCGGGTCCGTCGCCGCCGGGGGGGATGCCTGCGGGCGGGGGGACGTTCCCAGAGGCATCCTGGGGCGAGGGCGGGTCTTGCGGGGTCAAGGGAAGGTCGTTTTGATCGTCTGCCATGG
>CAXSEC010000100.1:0-12557 GCA_964236325.1 uncultured Acidobacteriaceae bacterium
TGCCGTCGCGCATCGGCCACCTGCTCGACATCTCGCTCCGCGAGCTCGAGGCCGTTCTCTACTTCGAGTCCTACGTTGTCGTCGATCCAGGCGATGCCCCCGTCAAGGAGCGCGAGGTCATCAAGGACGAAACACGCTTCCGCGAGCTCGACACCCAATACCGCCCCTCCGGCTTCAAGGCCATGATGGGTGCCGAAGCGATCAAGGAGCTGTTGAAGCGCGTTGAGATCGCCGAGCTCTCGATCGAACTGCGCGAGCGCATGAAGACCGAGACCTCGCTGCAGAAGAAGCTCAAGTACTCCAAGCGCCTCAAGATCGTCGAAGCCTTCCGCAAGTCCGACAACAAGCCGGAGTGGATGATCCTCGACGTGATCCCCGTCATCCCGCCTGAGCTTCGCCCGCTCGTCCCGCTCGATGGCGGCCGTTTCGCCACGTCTGATCTCAATGACCTCTACCGTCGCGTGATCAACCGCAACAATCGCCTCAAGAAGCTCATGGACCTCCATGCGCCTGAGGTCATCGTCCGCAACGAAAAGCGCATGCTGCAGGAGGCCGTCGACGCTCTGTTCGACAACGGTCGCCGTGGCCGCGTCCTCCGTGGCGCGAACAACCGCCCCCTCAAGAGCCTCTCCGACACCCTAAAGGGCAAGCAGGGCCGCTTCCGCCAGAACCTCCTCGGCAAGCGCGTCGACTACTCCGGCCGCTCCGTCATCGTCGTTGGTCCGGAGCTCAAACTCCACCAGTGCGGCCTGCCGAAGAAGATGGCGCTTGAGCTCTTCAAGCCCTTCATCTATCACCGCCTCGAGCAGACTGGTCACTGCACCACAATCAAGCAGGCCAAGGAACTCGTCGAGATGCAGGAGCCCATCGTCTGGGACATCCTCGAAGAGGTCATCAAGGATCACCCCGTCCTGCTCAACCGCGCCCCGACCCTCCACCGCCTCGGCATCCAGGCGTTTGAGCCGGTGCTCGTCGAAGGCAAGGCGATCAAGATTCACCCGCTCGTCTGCACCGCCTTCAACGCGGACTTCGACGGCGATCAGATGGCCGTGCACATCCCGCTCAGCCCCGAGGCCCAGATCGAAGCTTCGGTCCTGATGCTGGCGTCGCACAACATCCTCTCGCCCGCCTCCGGTCAGCCGATCACCGTCCCCACCCAGGATCTCGTCCTCGGCCTCTACTACTTGACCAAGGCCAAGGTCGGCGCCAAGGGTGAAGGCCGAGTCTTCGCCAACATCGAGGAAGTCCTCATGGCACTCGAAGCCAAGCAGGTCGAAACCCTCAGCCCGATCCGTCTGCGTTATACCGGTCCTGTCCTCGACATGACCACCGCGTACGATGATCAGGACCTCACCCACACCGAGCCGGTCGAGTTCAACAAGCAGTTCATCTCGACCACCGTCGGCCGCGCCATCCTCAACGACGCTCTCCCTGAAGGCATGCCGTTCGTCAACGGTCTGCTCAAGAAGAAGGGCATTGGTCAGCTGGTTAACTACTGCTACCTCAACCTCGGCCTCGAAGTCACGGTCAAGACCCTTGATCGCATCAAGGATCTCGGCTTCAACTACGCCACCAAGTCCGGCCTCTCGGTCGGCCTAGATGACATGGTGATCCCGGCGTCGAAGTACACCGTCGTCGCCGAAGCCGAGAAGCAGGTCATCAACGTCCAGCAGCAGTATCTGGACGGCGCCATCACCAACGGCGAACGCAACAACAAGGTCATCCAGATGTGGTCGGGCGTCACCGAGCGCGTCGCCGATGAGATGTTCAACAACATGAAGCGCGCTGACAAGGAAGGAGCCATGAACCCGATCTACATCATGGCCGACTCCGGTGCTCGCGGTTCCAAGCAGCAGATTCGTCAGCTCTCCGGTATGCGCGGTCTTATGGCCAAGCCCTCCGGCGAAATCATCGAGTCGCCCATCAAGGCGAACTTCCGTGAAGGCCTCACCGTACTCGAGTACTTCATCTCGACCCACGGCGCCCGCAAGGGTCTCGCCGATACCGCGCTCAAGACGGCCGACTCTGGCTACCTGACGCGTCGTCTCGTCGACGTCGCGCAGGATGTCATCATCTCGCAGAACGACTGCGGCACCAACGAAGGCATCTACGTCATGCCGATCATCGAAGCCGGTGAGACCATCGAGCCCCTGCGCGACCGCATCATCGGCCGCGTCTCGCTCGAGAAGCTCAAGGACTTCGAAGGCAAGACCATCGTCGAGATCAACCAGGAAATCGACGAAGATCGCGCCTCCGCGGTACAGGCCGCCGGCATCGAGAAGGTGAAGATCCGTTCCGTCCTCACCTGCGAGTCCAAGCGCGGCTGCTGCATCCTCTGCTACGGCCGAAACCTCGGCTCCGGCAAGATGGTCGAGATGGGCGAAGCCGTCGGCGTCATCGCGGCGCAGTCCATCGGCGAGCCCGGCACCCAGCTCACCATGCGCACCTTCCACGTCGGCGGTACCGCCTCCCGCGTGCAGGATGCCTCGCATCTTGAAGCCAAGAACGCCGGCTCCGTCCGCTTCATCAACCTCGTCACTGTCCGCTCGAAGGAGGGTGGTCTCGTTGCCTTCAACCGCAACGGCTCCATCGCCATCATCGATGAAAAGGGCCGTGAGAAGGAGCGCTACGCCATCGTCTACGGCGCCAAGCTCCGCGTGGAAGACGGCGTGCAGGTCAAACTCGGCGACACCCTCGGCGAGTGGGATCCGTACACCTTCTCCATCCTCACTGAGGTTGCCGGCACCGTGCAGTTCAAGGACCTGCAGGAAGGCGTCACCCTCAACGAAGAGGTCGATGAGGTCACCGGCCTCTCCCGTCTCGTCGTTGCGGATTCGTCCGATGAAAAGCGGCAGCCGACCATCCTCATCAAGTCAGCCAACGGCAACAAGCGGTACCTCATGCCCTCACGCGCTCATCTCATGATCACGGATGGCGATGAGGTTCACCCCGGCGACATCCTTGCCAAGATCCCGCGCGAAACCACGCGCACCAAGGACATCACCGGCGGTCTGCCGCGCGTCGTCGAACTCTTCGAGGCACGCAAGCCCCGCGATCCGGCGATCATCTCGAAAATCGATGGCGTCGTTCGCTTCGGTGATGTCGCCAAGGGTCAGCGCAAGGTCTACGTCACCGCGGATAACGGTCAGGAAGAGGAGTACACCGTGCCGCGTGGCGTCTATATCAACGTCCAGGAAGGCGAGCGTCTGCGCGCCGGCGATGCTCTCATCGACGGTCCCCGTAACCCGCACGACATCCTCGAAGTCCTCGGCGAGCGCGCTCTCCAGCAGTACCTCGTCAACGAAATCCAGGAGGTCTATCGCCTCCAGGGTGTGGCCATCTCGGATAAGCACATCGAGACCATCGTTCGGCAGATGCTCCGCTGGGTCAAGGTCGAAGAGGTCGGTGACACCGCCTTCCTCATCGATCAGCAGACCGATCGCTTCCGCTTCAACGCCGAGAACCAGCGCGTCCTCATGACGGGCGGCAAGCCCGCCATCGGCCGCTCGCTTCTGCTCGGCATCACCAAGGCCTCGCTCTCGACCGATAGCTTCATCTCGGCCGCCAGCTTCCAGGAGACCACCCGCGTGCTCACCGAAGCCAGCATCAACGGCTCCATTGACACGCTCCGTGGCCTCAAGGAAAACGTCATCGTCGGTCGCCTCATCCCCGCCGGTACGGGCATGGAGTACTACCGCAACGTCGAACTCTCCGAAGAGCTCGAGGAAGCAGCAGCCGCCGTGCAGCAAGAGGTCCAGGACGCCCACGACGCCGAAGAGCGCGAGCTCGAGCAGATGCGCATGGAAGGCGAGCAGGAAGAACTCGCCGCCAGCGAGTAAGCATTGCATGCAGCCAACGCGCTCACGCGCAAAACCACGAATACCAGCAACAAGAAGCGGGCGGACTCATAAGAGTCCGCCCGTTTGGTTTACCCTATCTCGGGCTTACAGGAGACTAGTGAAAGAACGATCCATCACGAATGCTGACTACATGACACTGGCTCTTCGGGAAGAGAGCCATGTCTTTGATCACAAGGCATTAGCACTCTCGGGTGCTAAAACACAGAAGATCGCGGTTGCGTTTGCAAATGCGGACGGTGGAGATTTTGTTGTTGGCATTGCTGATGTTGGCGAAGAAGAAGACGTAGCAGCAAGATGGCAGGGAGCACCAATCGAAAGCTTCAACCCCCACATTCAAGCATTGGCTGAGGTCAGGCCAACATTGCAGGCGGAGTATACATTTCTCGGGGTTGAAGGAAAATCGGGTCGTGTATTGCAAGTAACAATTGAGAAAAGCGAGCAATTACATCGTGCAGCGAACGGCGATGTTTATCAACGCAAGGGAGCACAGTCACTAAAGCTTGACGAGGAACAGGTGCAAGCACTCTCCTTTGCCAAGGGCGCAACGACCTTTGAGGACTTCTCCATACCAACCACATCCGCAGAGGAAGTATATGAATCTTCCGAAATGCAGAAATTTCTCTCATCGTACTCGCCTCAAACATCTGCTCTTGATTTCGCCCTCGGTCAAAATTTCATAGATCGCAACTCTCTCGATCCCAGAGCTGCAGGAGTTCTCTTATTCTGCGATTCACCTCCGTCCTTTATGCCACGGAAATGCTCAGTTCGCATCACTCGTTACGCGACGAGAGAAGATGATCCGGAGAGAGATCACCTTGAGTCAAGTGTCATTCTGGAGGGGCCACTATATGGGCTCATTCATGCGACGGTGGCGAAGGTAAGCGAGATTATGTCGTCCGTGAATGTCTGGACTGCTGACGGGCTCAAACAACTCCAGTATCCACCCGAAGCAATCTGGGAGATCATCGCAAACGCATTTATCCACCGCGATTACTCCATTTCAGATGACATTCAAATCTTCATCTTCAATGATCGTATAGAAGTGATAAGTCCTGGCAAGTTGCCTGGGTACGTCACGCCCGAGAACATCCTGACTGCTCGTTTTGCACGTAATTCGAAGCTAGTTAGAACGCTTTCTCGCTACCCAGACCCTCCTAACAAAGACCTCGGGGAAGGACTTAACACCGCCTTTCAAAAGATGACTGAGTGGAAGCTCAAAGCTCCCGAGATAGCGCAAACCGAAAACCACGTCCGTGTGGTTATTCCACATATCTCCTTGGCAAGTGCGACTGACACAATCCTCGAGTTTCTGAAAAATCATGAAACCATCACGAACAGCCAAGCACGAGACCTCACTGGCATACGGTCTGAGAATGCGATGAAAAGGGAGTTTTACAAGCTTCGTGATCTCAACAAGCTGCGCATGATGACTGACAGAAAGGGGTCGGCAGCCGCCTGGGAACTGATCAAGTGATAAGCGAACCAGGGTCGCTTTAGCTTCGCAGGCGGCGTGATCAGGCAGATCAATGACGCTGATGGCGGGGGCTCCGTTCATGGCAGCCATTGCCATAGGGTTTTCGCGCGTAGCGCGAACGCAATGACTGTTTACCGATCCAAGCCTTCTAACTCCACCGCCCAGTAACTACTCCGCGCCGCCACCACCAGCTCCGGATGCCCACCACCCGTACCGCCAGCGCATGCATCCCCGGCGCCTTCGATGTGGGCCGAAAGCTCAGCAGGTACCGGCTCCGAATATGGTTTCGCCAGCGCTCCCAGATCCGCCTCCAACGTCCCGCGATCCGCAAACCCGCTAGCCTCCCCGCCGGAGAGCGTCGCCACATCCGCCGCCAGATTCTTCTTCATCGCGCCGAGCGCCAGTGCGATCGGCGCACTCGTCAGCCTGTAGTTCCGCCCGATCCAACCAGGGAGTGTCCTGGGCGCAAGACCGCCGCATGAGTCCGCATGGCGCAACCACCCTCCCCACCCGGATAGCATGGGCTGATGGGAGACCTCTCAGGAGAGGCCAGAAGAAGCGTCCACCTACCAGTCTGGTCCAGACCTAAGCCGCCTGGATCGTATCTTTTAGGACCAAACTAGCCCCGGGGAAGGGAATCCCACTTAGCCCAGGCTTCCGCACCGGCATGATCAACAACCGCAACCTGCATCTCAACTTCCATGACCCTTCCGACCGCACCTGAAGACCGCAACCTGCCCAAAGGTCCCAACTTCCTTGCCGTCGTCATCGGCTTTGCCGTGGCCATCCTGGTCATTCTGCTCGGAAGCTGGCTTTATCTCAGCCATCGCAAGACTGTTCTGCCGCTCGACACCAAGGGCACTCCGTCGCAAACCTATCTTCGTCCGCGACCAATCGCACCCAAGCCGGGCAGAACCAGATATTCTTCTCTGAACGTCTGAGAGGACCACCCGCCCACTATGAAAGTTTTAGTCATCGACATCGGCGGAACCCATGTCAAAGTAGCTTCCTCTGATCGCCTGGTTCCGCTCAAGATTGTCTCCGGACCCACCCTTACCGCGGAACAGATGTCGTCACAGGTCCTGAAACTGACCGCAGACTGGGAGTATGACGCCGTCACCATCGGCTTCCCGGGTCCGGTCGGCAAAGATGGTCCCAGCGCGGAGCCACACAACCTGGGGCACGGATGGGTCGACTTCGACTTCAACAAGGCCTTTCCCAAGCCGGTTCGTTTTCTGAACGATGCTGCCATGCAGGCCCTGGGCGGCTATGGAGGCGGCAAGATGCTCTTCCTCGGAACCGGTACCGGCCTTGGCTCCGCCCTCATTGACGACGGCCACATCCTGCCCCTCGAGCTCGCCCACCTTCCCTACAAAAACAAGCGGACCTACGAGGAGTACATCGGTCTGGCTGGCCTCGAACGCCGTGGCAAGAAGCGGTGGCGACGGTCCGTGACCGACATCGTCGACCGCCTACGCGCAGCCTTCGTCGCCGACTCGGTTCTGCTTGGTGGCGGCAATGCCAAGCTCATGAAGAAGCTGCCCGAAGCGACCGCTCTCGGCGCCAATTCGAACGCCATCACCGGCGGCATCGCGCTCTGGCATCAGGAAATGCGTCGCGAGGCTGTGGCACCACCCGTCAAGAATGCTCCGGAACCCATAAGTGGAGTGAAGAAGTCAGGCTCTCGATCCAGGAAGAGACCTGCCTGATCTCACCACCCCGCCGCCTCCGAGCTGTTACAAAAAGCTTGCGCGCGCTGCGCCGAGATTGTATCTTCCGTGTCACCGCCCACGCGCATCCTTGGAGGTCTGCAGCATGTTCCATCTCATCTGGGTCGCCATCCTCGGTCTCATTGTCGGAGCCCTGGCGAAGCTCATCATGCCGGGGAAAGATCCCGGCGGCATCTTCATCACCATGCTGCTCGGCATCGCGGGGGCGTTCCTCGGGACCTTCCTGGGTCGATTCGTTGGCCACTACGGTGCCGACCAGTCAGCAGGCTTCATCATGTCGTTGATCGGCGCCCTGATCCTGCTAGCGATCTACCATTTCATCCGCCGCCGCACGGCCGTCTCGTGAAGTCGCGCACAACCTAAGCAGAGCGAAGTGCTGCTACCGCACCGCAAGCCCGAACAGACGCGGCAAACTCACTCGCCGGGATCGGCCGCGAGATGAAATATCCTTGCGCCTCGTCGCACCGCTTTCGCACCAGAAAGCGGAACTGATCTTCCGTCTCCACACCCTCCGCCACCACCCGGATATTCAAGCCGTGCGACATGGCGATGATCGATCGCACCACCGCCGCAGCATTTGGATCGACGGCAGCCTGCCGCACAAACTGCTGGTCGATCTTTAGGCGATCGACCTGGTAATCCAGTAGATACTTGAAGTTACAAAACCCCGTGCCGAAGTCATCGATGGCAATGCGCACTCCGAGTTCCCGCAGCCGTTGCAGCTTATCCATCGTCGCCTCTGACTTCACCATCAAGGTATTCTCGGTGATCTCCACCTCCAGGCGGTCAGCGTGCATCCCGCTCTCAAGCAGAGCGCCCTCAATCATCTCCGTAAGATCCTTCTGCAGAAACTGTCGCGGCGACAGATTCACCGACAGCGCGAGATCGAGCCCGAGCTCGTCGCAGAGCCGTTTCCCTTCCTTGCACGCCTGCCGCACTGCCCATTCCCCAAGCGGAAGAATCAAGCCGGTCTCCTCGGCAAGCCCGATAAAGTGCGCAGGCATCAGCAGTCCAAGTTCAGGATGCTGCCAGCGCAGCAACGCCTCCATCCCGATCACCGCGCCGGTGCTGAGCGAGACGTGCGGCTGGTAGTGCAGCACCATCTCATCCCGATCGATCGCATGCCGCAGCGCTCGCTCCATCGCGAGGCGGTCCTCGCTGTTCTTCAGCATCTCCGTCTGGAAGAGCTGGAATTGATTCCGCCCGCTCTCCTTGGCTGAGTACATGGCGGCGTCCGCCCACTTCAGCAGGTGCTGCACATCCGTTCCGATATCCGGGTAGACACACACCCCAATGCTTGCCGTCACCTGTAGTTGATGCTGGTCGATCGCCATCTCCGGCAGCAGCCGTTTCATCACATTCTGCGCACAGTGCTCCACGTCCGCCAGGTTCGTCAGGTCTTCAAGCATCAGCACAAACTCGTCCCCGCCCATGCGCGCGACCGTATCCGTGCTCCGAACCGCCTGCCGCAGACGCGCCGCCGTCTCCAGCAGCACCTGGTCGCCGGCCCAGTGTCCCAGCGAATCATTGATGCGTTTGAAGTGGTCAAGATCGAGCACGAAGAGAGCCACCTTGGTGCCGTAGCGGCGCGCCCGTTCCGCCGCCTGCCGAATCCGATCCTGCAGCACCGCTCGTCCCACCAGTCCCGTCAGCTGATCATGCGTGGCAAGATGCGTAACGTACTCCATCATCGCCCGGTGCTCCGTCACGTCGAACGCGATGCCAACAAAGCCCGTGACCTCCCCGTTCTCCCGCTTGAGCGCTCGCACCGCAAAATGAATTGGAACCCGCCTGCCGCCTGCCCGCAGCAAAGTCCATTCCTGCTCATCCAGACCACCCTGGACGGCCTTCACGGTCAGCACATCGAAGCCCTCGAGCGATGGGTCGGTCCGGATCTTCTGCTCTCGCGCGCGTAGCCCCAGCTCCTTCCGGTCGTACAGCAGCGTAAGCGGCGCCTTGCCGACAAGATCCTTCCGCGTGTAGCCGCACAGCTCCTCCGCCGCGCGGTTCATCGCCGTAATCATCCCATCCGGATCCGTCGCGAAGATGCTGAACGGAGCACTTTCAAAGATCGATTCGGTAAACTCGCCCAGCTCCTTGTACCGGCGTTCCGACGCTTTCAGCTCGCTGATATCGCCCAGCGTAATCGCTATCCCATCCCCCAGCCGGACCATCTGGTACCGCAGCCATGTGGCTCGCAGTCGCGAGTCATGCACCGGCGTCTCCCCCACCAGTGGCTCGCCAGTGTTTACGACGCGGCAGAGTTGATCGAAAGTTGATTCGCAGCCCGGAAGATGGGGAAGCATCGCCAGAAGCGTTCGTCCCGTTAGTTCGCCCTCAAACCCGTCTATTAAGCTGGCCGCGTGCCGGTTCGAGAAGCTGATCCGCAGGTCAACGATCGCGCCACGCTCATCCCGCTCCGCATCGAGCAGCAGAAAGGCATCAAGACTCGTCTCCGCAGAGGCCAGAAGCTGCAGCCGCTCCTGAGCCGGTCGGCTTCCCCCCAGCTTCCGCCGCTGTCCCGCCTGCCAAGGAAACAGCAGCAGAGAACTCGCCGCCGCCAGGCCCTTTCCCGTCATCATCTCGCTTCCACCCAGCAAGCCGCCATGACCCCAGATTCGCCATGCTGCAGCAGACAGCAGCCACGCGGGAATCACGCTTCGTCCGATACGCCTCCACGTTGGCAAATCCGCAAAACGGCCAATCAAGCAGCACCTCAGGTCAACAGTCGAGCTCAAATTCGTGCATCCAGAACGCACGATCGCTGACAGGAAAAAGTTTCTTCCACGGTCACGCTAGCACCAGAAGCGCCTGAAAGAAAGCATCTTCCGCGCGCAGGCCAATCCGTCTCAGCAACAGCATTGCGGTGCCCAGGCCTTTTCGCTATCCCCTATTCAGGGGATCAGAGGTGAGCCGGTCGGTCGTCCATCCATCCATGCGTCTGCATCCAGTTCTCCACCAGAACCGTCAGCTCACTCAACTCAGGCACGTGCTGCAGCCCCAGTCCCAGACCCACGCCGTGCGCGCCGCGTTCAAAAATATGCAGTTCGGCCGCGACATTCAGCCGCTTGAGCGCGTCGTAGTACGCCGTCGCCGTCAGCGAGTTCACCGTCTCGTCCGCCGAAGTCGAGACGATAAAGCTGGGCGAGGTTCCCTTGGTCACATGGCGATCGATCGAGATGATCTCCATCGTCTGCTGCGACGGGTGATCGCCGATCAGCGCTTCAAGGTTGGTCGGCCGCGGAATGGATGGATCCATACTCAGCCGCGCGTAGGAAAGAATGGCGAAGTCAGGCCGATCGCTCACCCGCTCGATCGGATCCGGCGATCGCAGGTTCCCATCGTCGTGAACCGTCGCCAGCCAGCCCGCCAGATGGCCGCCGGCAGAGAACCCCCACACCCCCACCTTGTTCGGTGCAATCCCAAGCTCCGCCGCATGGCTGCGAACATAGCGCACTGCCCGTCCGCCATCGACCATCGGAGCCGGAAAGTGATACTTGGGTCCTAGCCGATATTGCAGCACGAAAGCATCCACCCCGCGCTCGCTCAGCCATCGCGCAACCGCCGCTCCTTCCTTATCCATCATCAATGTCCGATACGCCCCGCCCGGCATCACAATCACACCCGTTCGCGGGCTTCGCAGCGCCGCCCGCTCCGTCGCCGCAACCTTGGCCGGATAGACGAACAATCGCGGCTCATCAATGTCGGCCTTGCCTAACGCACCGGGCGCGCCCTCCGGCCACAAAATGACAACGCGTTCATGGCCCGGCGGAAGCCTCGGCTGCTTCGGCGTCAGCAACGGCGGTTCAGAGGTCTGGGCCAGCAAACCCGCCGAGAGCAGGGCCGTCGCAACAGCCATCCAGAAAAAACGAAAGATCATCGTCGTCAGCATACGACACCGCCTTAGCCTCCCGCGAAGCCGTCGACGTGATCAGGCATCCGGAGGTCACTCGCGGCTCAATCTAAAACCATCCCTGCGCATTCACCCGCGATCCAGACTCGTCCCGGCGCGACCCGCCCCCCCTCCATCACACCACTTGTGCCTTTTCGCCCGTTGTCGCATCCTTAACCTCATGCCGATGCCGACCGCCTCGGTCACAAGGAGTGCCTTCCCTATGACGACGACGTTCTCCTCCACCACGCTTCGCGCCGCCGCCCTCGCGCTCGCCAGCCTCCTGCCAGTCTCCGCCCTTGTCGCCCAGGTCGCGCCGCCCGCAGTTCCTGCCGTCCATCGCCACATCTACCCGGAGATCTCGGAAGCCGAGGCTGACGTCAACGCAGGTCTTCACCAGGCAGCCGCCGAACACAAGCGCGTCATCCTCATCTTCGGTGGCGATTGGTGCGGCGACTGCCAGGTGCTCGACATCAACCTGCATGACTCCGCAAACGCGGACCTTCTCGCCAGCAATTACATCGTCGTCCACGTGAACATTGGCCACATGGATCAAAACGTAGACCTCGCCGCGAAGTACGGTGTCCCGCTCAAGAAGGGTGTTCCCGCGGTCTCGGTCGTCGATGCCCACGGCAAGGTCATCCACGCCCAGGCCACCGGAGAGTTCGCCGACATGCGCCACATGGATCCACGCACCGTCAACGAGTTCCTCAATCAGTGGAAGGCCTAACCCCGCGCCATTAGGTCAAAGCAATCGTACTTGCCGTCTCCGCGTCGCCCGAGGCCACCTTCGGCGACGCTCTCCCCCTGCGAGCGTCCCCCGTCGGCTCCCAGCACGATACCCTGTCCTTCATGCGATCGCTGCTGCATCATTCCGCCATCCTGAAGCGTGTGGTGGCACATGGCTTTGAGGATGACGCCATGAACATCGCTCAGTCAGCCGCATACTCAGCGATCGTCGCCCTCTTTCCCGCGCTCATTGTCCTCGCCTCGCTCGTTCCACTCCTTCCCGACACCGCCCCCATCCACGCTGAACTCGCCGACGTCCTCGCTCGCATCCTGCCCGCAGACGTCCTGCCCCTGCTGGCAAGCTACTTCACCCCGGCCAAGGAGGGCTTTACCTCGGCGCGCGCGCTTCTGCTCGGTGTGCTCGTCTCCCTCTCCGGCGCCTCGGGCGTCATCGCCACGATTATGGAAGGCCTGCGTCGCGCCCACAGCCTGCCGCCGGACTGTTGGAGCTTCTGGCGCCGCCGTACCCGCGCTCTGCTGCTCGTTCCCCTGTCCCTGCTGCCCCTCGCCGCCTCCAGTCTGCTCATCCTCTTCGGCCAGGTCCTCGCCGCGTGGTTCGCCGGCCACGCCCCTTCGCAGCAAAGCGGCCCGATCTACCTCTCGATCTACGTCTTTGTCCTCTCCGTCCGCTGGCTCGTCGCCTTCGCCGGCTCCGTCTGCCTCATCGCGCTGCTCTACAAACTCGGAACTCCGCTCCATCTCGCATGGCGGTCCGTCCTTCCCGGAGCCATCCTCGCCACCACCCTGTGGTTCGCGTCCACCCTTGTCTTCGGCTGGTACGTCACCCGCTTCGCCAACTACTCCCGCGTCTA
>CAXSEC010000101.1:0-12403 GCA_964236325.1 uncultured Acidobacteriaceae bacterium
CGACCCTAAAATCATCAACTACTACGGCTGGGGAGCCATCCTGCGCTTCGCAGACCCTGCAGGTCTCCACCTGCTTAACCCGCAAAGACCCTGACGCGACGCGCCTGGCCTGCCAGCTTCAAGCGTATGGCGGTACCCTGTGGCGTAAAGAGGGGAGCCTCCATTCGCTGCTACAAACGGCCTTCTGTCGATCCAGCGACGAAGCAGCCAACCTGCAACCGAGGTTGTCCACTCCTCAGGGATCTTGGGCTATTCCTTGCGCTCCCGGTCAGCTTTTACCTCGCAGACGGTTAGCCCTCAAATCCTCGATTCCAGGTCGTCACCACCCGCGTCTCCCGCTCCCATCCCAGCCGGCTCACACTCCCGGTCCCTAGACCAAACAGCCGTCCACCGCTCGCCTCGAGACCAATCCATCGCGCCGCGAGGATCCGCAGAATGTGCGCATGGGCAAACAGCGCCACCCGTCCCTCCGCTTCGCCCGCCGCCTGCGCCGCCGTCAGCGCGCGAGCGATCACCCCGTCCGCGCGCTCTCCCACCTGCTCCACCGTCTCTCCACCCTTGATCTCGTTGCTCCACACACTCCATCCCGGCACCGTCTCGCGGATCTCCTTCGTGGTCTTGCCTTCGTAAATCCCGTAGTCCCACTCCTTCAACCCGTCCTCCACCACCGCCTGACCGCCCAGCCCCGCGATCGCGCAGGTCTCCCGCGCCCGCTGCATCGGGCTGGTCAACACGGCGTCGAACTTCGTCCCTTTCAGAAAGTCTCGCAGCTCCTCCGCCCGCTTCCGCCCATGATCAGTCAGCGGAATGTCTGTCCGGCTGGTGTGCGCTCCACTCAGGCTCCACTCCGTCTCCCCATGCCGCACCAGCCACAACTCCACCGCTCCCGCCATCGCGCCACATCCTCCAGCTTTTGCCGTTTCTTTCCATGAGATGTCGTCCCGTCCACGCGCGCCTCGCGAGATCATCACCAAAAGCGCGCAAAACACCCCTCAACCTCCGCGAAAACGCGCTTCACCCCATCCGATTTATCCTCTAAAGATGGACTTCCAGCTCACGACCTCCTATAAGCCGCAGGGCGACCAGCCCCGCGCCATTCATGAGCTTTTACAAGGACTTACCGCCGGCGAGAAAGATCAGGTCCTGCTCGGCGTCACCGGCTCCGGCAAGACCTTCACCATGGCTCAGGTCATCGCCCAATCCAACCGTCCCGCCCTCATCCTCGCTCATAACAAAACACTTGCGGCCCAGCTCTACCACGAGTTCAAGCAGTTCTTCCCCAACAACGCCGTCGAATACTTCGTCTCCTACTACGACTACTACCAACCCGAGGCCTATATCCCTTCCGGCGACCTCTTCATAGAGAAGGAAGCCACGATAAATGAAGAACTTGATAAGCTTCGTTTATCCGCTACTCGAAGTCTCTTCGAGCGTCGCGACGCCATCATCGTCTCCTCCGTCTCCTGCATCTACGGCCTCGGCAGCCCAGAGGCCTACTACGGCATGCTCCTGCTTCTGGAAAGGGGTCAAACCATCAAGCGAGAGGACATCACCCGCCGCCTGGTTGAGATCCTCTACGAGCGGAATGATGTCGACTTCCGCCGTGGGACCTTCCGCGTTCGCGGAGACATCATCGAGGTCTACCCAACCTACGACGAGATGGCCTATCGCATTGAGCTATTTGGAGATGAGATCGATTCGCTCTCGCAGATCGATCCCCTGTTCGGCACCGTCAAACAGAAGTATGCGCGCCTCCCCATCTATCCCAAGAGCCACTACGTCGTGCAGCCGGAGCGCAAGAAAGCCGCTAGCGACTCGATCCTGAGCGAGCTCTTCGAGTGGGAGGCGCAGCTCGAAAAAGAGGGCCGCCTGGTTGAGTCGCAGCGCATCCACCAGCGCACCCGCTTTGATCTTGAGATGATCAAGTCCGTCGGCTACTGCCACGGTATCGAGAACTACTCCCGCCACTTCTCCGGCCGCCTGCCTGGAGAGCCGCCGCCAACCCTGCTCGACTATTTCCCTCGCGACTACCTGCTCTTCATCGACGAGTCGCATGTGACCGTGCCGCAGTTGCATGGCATGTGGCACGGCGATCGCTCGCGCAAGCAGAACCTGGTGGATTACGGCTTTCGCCTACCCAGCGCCATGGATAACCGGCCGCTGAAGTTCGATGAGTTCGAGGGTCGCACGGGGCAGATAATCTATGTCTCAGCCACGCCCGGGCCCTATGAGCTCACGAAAGCAGCTGGCGTCGTGGTCGAACAGATCATCCGACCTACTGGCCTCGTCGATCCGACAGTAGAGATTCGCCCCGTCAAGGGCCAGATCGATGATCTTCTGGCTGAGATTCGTGAGAGAACCGCGAACGATCAGCGGGTTCTGGTGACGACGCTGACGAAGCGTATGTCCGAGGATCTGGCGAACTACTACACCGAGGTGGGGGTTCGCTGTCGCTACATGCACTCCGAGATTGAAACCCTGGAGCGCATCAAGCTGCTGCGGGATCTGCGCAAAGGTGAGTACGACGTACTTATCGGGATCAATCTCCTTCGGGAAGGTCTCGATCTCCCCGAGGTATCGCTGGTCGCCATCCTCGACGCGGATAAGGAGGGCTTTCTCCGTTCGCAGGGATCGCTGATTCAGACCATCGGCCGCGCCGCCCGCCATCTTGAGGGCCGCGCCATCTTGTACGCCGACGTGATGACGGACTCGATGAAGCGCGCCCTCGACGAGACGGATCGCCGGCGAACGGTGCAGATCGCCTACAACGAGGAGCATGGCCAGATCCCTCAAGCCATCAATCGCCCTCTCGAGATGGGCCTGGCGGGCATCCTCCGAGCCGAGTATGCCGACCTGACCGACGAGACGGACGGCATGCCCGACTTCTCGACCCAACAGGAGCTGGACGTGTACATAGGAAAGCTCGAATCAGACATGCGCGAAGCTGCCAAAAAGTTCGAGTTCGAGAAGGCCGCGAAGCTTCGTGACACGGTCAAGGAGCTCCGCACCAAGGAGTTCCTCTTCGCGTGACGTCCGAAACTCCGTCGCAAACAGTGGCGTATCGACTTACCCCCGCATACTAAGCTGGAAAAGACTGTCCTCACAGACGGCCAGCTTACCCTCGGGGTACCAGCAGGGAGATCCAGACCTAAGTCCCTTGAGTAGAAGATTTTCCACTAATGTCCTATGGGGATTATCTCGCCGGAAGGGGGCATGCAAGGAGCAACAAAGTGTCCGGCCAGTGCCTATACTTCCCTCATGACGATTGTGGACGCAGAGTTCGTCGAGTTGGTAACGCCTTCCGGTCCTATGCGGACCCACATCCTTCGGCCAGCGGCAAAGGGGCGCTACCCCGCTCTCGTTCTCTACTCCGAGATCTTCCAGATCACAGGCCCGATCCGGAGACTCGCCGCCTTCTTCGCCGGTCATGGCTATGTGGTCGCCTGCCCTGAGGTGTACCACGAGTTTGAGCCGGCAGGGACCATCCTTGCCTATGATCAGGCCGGCTCCGATCGCGGCAACGAACTCAAATACCGCAAGCGTGTCGAAGCCTACGACGCAGACGCGCATGCCGTCATCGATCATTTCGCCACAAGGCCTGACACAACCGGGGCGATCGGTAGCCTAGGCATTTGTCTAGGAGGACATCTTGCCTTTCGCGCCGGCTTCGACAAACGGGTTAGAGCCACCGCCTGCTTCTATGCAACAGACCTGCACCAGGGCTCTCTTGGTCAAGGCGACGACTCTCTCGAACGTGCGGGTGACCTTCGCGGTGAGCTGATGATGATCTGGGGGCGTCAAGACCCGCATGTGCCCATGGCAGGCCGTATGACGATCCTCGATCGCCTGAACGCGAGCAACGTGCGGCTGAACTGGATCGAAGTCAACGGAGCCCATGCCTTTCTCCGGGATGAGGGAGTCCGCTATGATCCCGAGTTGGCCCACACGCTCTATAGCCTGGTTCTCGACCTCTTCCACCGCCGTCTCGCCCTGGGACAGGAAGACTAACGCCAGCTTACGGCGAGGTGCCAGCGAAGACCTTTGGCGACCGTCTTCGTAAGAACCTCTTGATACTCTCGCAGTTCTTCAAGAACAACACGGCCCTCGCTGCCCAGCTGCTGCGGGTCGCGCTCCAGCTGCTCGACAAGGGCCTGCACGGTTGCGAGTCCATCAGCGGCACCATACCACTGCGGCGGTGGAAGCCTGCGCATCAGCTCCTTATCACCAGCACCCTCCTCGATGAGCAGCGCCAGGGAGTTCTCGTCGGCCGAGAAGAACTCGATCAGGGGGCGGGCACCGATCCTGAGAGCGACTTTCTCGAGCGCATCTTCGTGACGAGCCAGTGCGCGACCGTTCACAAACGTGTTGTAGCCCGGATCCTCACCCTCGACGACGATGTACATCGAAGCTGCCATGGAGGAAGTTTACTCATACCCAGCCAAATGGAACAGGTGTCAACGCAGAGACATCGCCGTTGAGGCATCTTGCTCAAAGTCTTGTCGCAGACATGCCGCCCCGCCTGTGAGCATCAGCGCAGCTCCAAGGCATGCTCGCGGAGAAAGAGGCAGATGCAGAAGAAAGAATGCCTCTGCCGTAGCGACAAGCGGAATGAAGATGAAGCGTGAAGCGATGGCGAGGGGCGATAACCGTCGTAGAAGAATAAGGACGCCAATCGTGCTTAAGCTTCGCGCTGTCAGGGGGAGGAGGCTCGGAAGTGTAATTGCGGACCAGGCGTCCCGCCAGGTCGCCGTGACGCTCAGCAACACAGCGGCAAACGCAGCAAGACCGATGATGTTGGCGCCAGCCACGGTGAGCAGGGCGCTTGCTCGAGAGACTCGCGTCATCTCGCGATGACACACGATGCTGAACACTCCGCTGCAACCTGCGGCCGCCATGTAGCACGCAAGGCCTGTCCAACCCGTAGAGCCTACCGGCAGCGCTACAGGAAGGATGAGCAGGGCTCCGGCAAGGCTTACGAGACTTGGAGTCAGCCGCCTTTGCAGATCGCCGCCTTCGCTACTCGCCGCCAGTGCGACTGCCACGACGACCGGCACGCTGACCTGAGTCGCCACAGCCATAACGCTGTTCAGATAAGGTCGACCAAACCACAGAAGCAAGGTCGGAACACAAACAGCGCCGACACCGCTTAGCGCAAGTCTCCAGCTAGCCCGATCCACCACCTGCGTTGCGCCGCCCTTACGAAGAGACGCCACGCTAATCACAACGAACGCCACGATGCTCACGAGAACCAGTTGAAGGAGCTCGACGGCTGGACTGCCCTCGTCCATCGGCAGAAGCCAGAGCGAGCCGGACAACAAGCACACCAGACCGAACAAGAGTGCGGTAAACCAACCCATCGTGTTCCTTGCAACAAGAGCGGGAGACCGTCCTGCTTCTCGCAAGCTCGTATCTCCCGCTCTTTTTGAATAATGCATCGACCGCGCGTGCTACTGACGCTCCGAGCGCTTAGCTGGCGCTGGGCGTGCCGCCGGGGCGTGGTGCGCCGCCAGTTCGTCGACCGCCGCGACGGCGACGATTGCCTCCGCCGGGCCGGCGCTGCCCGCCTTCGCTCGGTCGACCGCCCTGCGCGGGATCGGTGGCTCCGGGAACAGGCTGTGCTTCGTCAGCGCGGTTGAAGTTCGGCTCGTCCTCAAGCTCGTCATCCTCATCGTCGAGGTCCTCTTCGCCGACGGCCTCAAGCTCGACCGGTGCCGCGCTCTGCTCTGCATCCGGCAGACGAGCTTGCTGCGACGCTCCACCACCTTCGGGGGTCTCAGGCAAACCGAGCTTGGCTCGCTGCTCCCGCAGGACAGCCTTACGCGAGAGCTTGATCCGGTTGCCCTCAATCGCGAGCACCTTGACCAGGATCTGGTCGCCCTCACGCAGCTCGTCCTTTACGTCCTTGACGCGATGCTCCGCGATCTCGGAGACATGCAGCAGACCGTCTGTGCCGGGAAAGATTTCGACGAACGCGCCAAACTCCGCGATGCGAACCACCTTGCCCAGGTACGTGCGGCCGGGTTCAGGAACTGCCGTGAGATCCGTAATCATCTGGATGGCGCGGCTCAAGCCGTCTGCATCACTCGACGCCACGTTCACCCGACCGGTGTCATCGACATCGATCTTCACGCCTGTCGCATCAATAATGCCGCGGATTACCTTGCCGCCGGGTCCGATAAGATCGCGAATCTTGTCCGTCGGAATCTGGATGGTGTGGATGCGCGGAGCAAACTTGCTCTTCTCCTGATTGGCGCCCGCAATGACCGCGTCCATCGTATCCAGCAGGAACAGCCGGCCCTTACGCGCCTGCTCCAGCGCCTCGCGCATGATCTGGGGCGTGATGCCCATAATCTTGATGTCCATCTGCAGCGCGGTAATGCCCTTGCGCGTTCCGGCCACCTTGAAGTCCATATCGCCGTAGTGATCTTCCGCGCCCGCGATGTCACTGAGAATGGCGTAGTTGTCGCCCTCCTTGACGAGGCCCATCGCGACACCGGCCACCGATCCACCAAGAGCGATGCCTGCCTGCATCAGCGCCAGCGAGGCGCCACAGACAGTCGCCATCGACGAGGATCCATTGGACTCGAGAATGTCAGAGACCACGCGGAGTGTGTACGGCGACTCAGCCTCGGGCGGCAGAACCGCCTCGATGGCGCGGAAGGCCAGCGCTCCATGACCAATCTCTCGACGCCCTACACCCGTCATTCGGCCGACTTCCCCGACCGAAAAAGGCGGAAAGTTGTAGTGCATCATGAAGCGGCGCTTCTGCTCGCCTTCATAGCTTTCCAGCCGCTGTGCATCGTCCGTGGTGCCGAGCGTCGCCGTTACGAGCGCCTGCGTCTCTCCCCGTGTGAACAGAGCCGAACCATGCACCCGAGGCAGCACGCCGACTTCGATTGAAATGGCTCGAATCTCATCAAATGCACGATGATCCGGGCGGATGCGATCCTTCAGAACCTGCTCGCGGAAGATGTTTTCGCGCAGCAATTCGTAGTACTTACTGAGCTTCTTTGAGGCCGCGGCATCGCCTTCCGGCAGATCACGCTTCAGCTCATCCTTGATCTCCTTGACCTTGGCGTAGCTCTCGAACTTGGGATTCTTCTTGGTGTCAAGCGCATCGCGCAGACGATCGCCCGCCTTCCCCGTCAGCTGCTGCAGGTACTCCGCATCTGTCTCGGCGGCACTGATGGAGCGCTTCTGCTTTCCAGCTCGCCCTGCCAGATCCTCAATGGCTGCACAGATCTTCTTGATTTCGTCGTGAGCAAATTCAATTGCGTCGACAACTCGGCTTTCTTCAATCTCTTTCGCGCCGGATTCGATCATCACGATGCCGTCTTTGGTACCGACAACCATGATGTTAAGCTGGCTCTTCTCGCGCTCGGCGTACGTCGGGTTGACCACAAACTGGCCATCGACGATGCCTATCCGAACCGCCCCCACTGGCCCATGAAACGGAATGTCACTCAGCGCCAGGGCGCAGCTCGCCCCGTTGATGCCCAACACGTCTGGATCATTCTCCTTGTCGGCCGAGTAGACAAATGCAACCACCTGCGTTTCATTCCGGAAGGTCTCAGGAAAGAGCGGCCGGATAGGGCGATCGATCTGCCGGCTGGTCAGGATCTCTTTTTCTGAAGGACGACCCTCACGCTTGATGAAGCCACCGGGAATGCGGCCGCCGGCGTAGGTGAACTCTCGGTATTCGACGGTAAGCGGAAAGAAGTCAATGCCTTCCTTTGGATCGGGGGAAGCAACGGCCGTTGCTAGAACGACGTTATCTCCGCTTGTCGTGAATGCCGCGCCGGAGGCCTGTTTGGCCATGCGTCCCGTTTCAAATTTGATCTGCTTGCCGCCAGCAAGCTGTACTGTGACGTCCTGCTTCATGTGCGTCCTCTTCTTCTATCGTCTTTACATCTTCGAAAGTTCAACTACTGCGGGTGCAAACGCAGCAAAGCAGCGGACAGCCACCTCTATTAGGCGAACTGAGCCGCTGCGGTACAAGGAGTCCATACTCTAACTCGGCTAGGACCCTGCATCAGGAGGTTGTCCCGGGATGGAAGGCTGCTGCTTGCGCGTTCATCTTCACTGAGTCACGCCCTGTCGCGCATCTCCGCGGACTGCCCGATGCAGGAATACTAGCTATCGTGTCCACTGGAGGAGAGTTCTGCCCTACTTGCGAATGCCTAGTTTGCCGATTACGTCACGGTACCGATCCGCATCGCAGCGCTTCAGGTAGTCCAACAGACTGCGACGCTTGCTGACCAGCATCAACAGGCCACGCCGCGATCCATGGTCCTTCTTATGGGTTTTGAAATGCTCGGTGAGTTCGGTGATGCGCTCACTCAGGACCGCAATCTGGACTTCCGGGCTACCGGTGTCCGACTCATGCGTACGGAATTGCTGGATTATGTCTGTCTTTCGTGCGGATGCCAACACTGCCTTGGGGTGCTCCTCATCGTCTAATACACTCACTCGTGTTTCCCGCTAGAGTAACACTCCGTGCCGATGAGGAGCAATCAGGCCGGTTGTACTATGTGTCGCCCGAGGCATCCTGGGTGATCGCTTAGTTTTTGGGTTGAGTCAACCCACGCATGGCATGAAGCCAGGAGGCGAAGCGAAGCAGCTGTAACCGCTCGTGCCAGACCATGCGGAACAGGTCAGGCAAGCGCACTGTCTCTGCCTTCTTCCCCGTGTAGGTCTCCACGCGCCAAAGCAGGTAAGGGCTCCTCCACGGTCGCAGCCTGTACCCGCGAGTCGCCTTCCAAGTGAATCGCAGCCACTCAAACATGCTGCGACTCGCATCTCACGATCGCCGCGCCGTGAGGAGGCATGCGAGGAAGTTGAGAGGCCTGATCAGGTCTTTCTGGGTGCATCGCGAAGCCTCACTATCAACTTATCGGCGATCCGCCCTGAGGAGATCCTATATGTGCCCTGATCAATCGCAAGCTTTAGCTGAGCCAGTCGAGCAGACCTCTCGCCTGGATCACCGTCACCCTTCCCTGCTACGGACCCCGGAGAAGGAGCCTTCTTTCTTTGACGAGAACTTTCCTGTTCCATTGATGTGCCCTTCCGACCCTGTATACGCCTCATAACCACCGCTGCATATTGGTCATACACAAAGCATCGGCAGTATGGCCGATTCGTTGAGCCCATCTTCTTCAATTTATTTGGAAAGCGGCTTATTTCACAACTTGTTGAAACAGCGGAGAGCTAAGCAGACTCGCAAACTGGCTGTCCGAGGACGAGTAACTCACCTGTAGCGTTCCTGAGTTGGATTCGATAGTGGTTTCGTCGAGTGCCGTCTTCTCAAGCGGCGTGCCTTGCGTCTTCTTGAGCAGAGCAACCCCCTTCATCAGAGCGGCAGCAGTTGCTGCCGTAACGGTGTCAGACATCACGACCGCCATATCGAACTTCACTCCGTTTTGGAAGTCCATGGTGTAGCGGGAGCTCTTCATACGGTTCTTTACGGTGTCATAGTCCGCCAGGCCGGAGGCGTCTCCGAGTACGCCTTTCATCATGGTTTGCGTACCTTTTTGATCGAGCAGACTCCACACTGCCTTCTGATCCACTGCGGTCATCTCGCTGACAAAGTCCGCGTTTGACAGGAAGTTGGGCGAGATGCCGTCGCGCGCGTCGAGGGCTGCACGGAGAGCTTCGCGATCACCAAAGACCATCGTGGTCTGGTTGAGGAAAGCGACGCTAAGCCCTGCTGCACCCATGGGATAGATGGTGTTGTTACGAAGGGTGGTGGATTTGGTCTTATTTTTGGTGAAGTTGGCGAGGATGTCGCGGGTGCGGAACTGACCCTGGGCGATGCCGACGGTCTTGACCTGCTCACCACCCGACCTAAAGGCAGCAAATGCAAGGACATCCGCGTCCTGATCGACCTTGAGGCCGGAGGTTTTGAGGGAGGTTTCGAGGCGCTTGAGCTCGGGGGGGAGGGTGCGGTCCTTGAGGTTCATGGCGGCGGGAGAGTTTTGCATGGCGCGGTAGTCCACGACGATCAGCTGTTGGATGTCGTGAGGGATAGCCGCTTTGGCGTCGCTTGAGAGCTCGGCTGCATGCGCTGCACCGGCAAAGATAAACGCTGCAAATGCAGCAAGATAGGCGTGACGTAAAAGCAAGGGGAGACTCCGGACGAGGGGCAATTCTGACGCCCCTCATTGTTTCCTGAACGGCGATGGATGGCAAGCACCGATGGTTGTAGACCTAGTGTCCAGGCTGTCGATTGGACGAGAGACGAACGTGAAGGTCACGGCGCCTGGAACACGAAAACAGCTGAAAACGGTTGAGGTTATGCGGCTTTTCGCTGAGGTTAAGGGGTACTTTGACACCTTTTTGTTTGGGTCCGCTGCGTCATGAGGACCTTCCGTTACCTTGGTGCTCCGGGCCAGGCGATCGGGGTGGCGAGCCGGCACTCCAGGACCTTCGAGGCGGGATCAAAGGCGGGGATGCTTTGCTGCCAGAGCGGAGAGCCGTCGAGGGCGGCCTCCGGCACCAGGCCGATGAGCTCACCCTCGACGACGGTGGCGCCATGCCGGCTAGCGAGCTGGGTGACGGTGGCGAAGACGCGGGCGAGCGGGGTCTGGCGGAAGTCGGTGATGTTCATGCTGACCTGGGCGCGGCCGTCGACCATGAGGCCGAGAGCCTTGACGCCCAGCAGACCGCCGGAGGAGGCGCGAAGGTCACGGGCGATGGCGCGAGCGACGGAGATATCGGGACCGGGGCGGTCGAGCGACGGGATGGCGCCAAGCGGCGGACCCAGGAAGACGTTCCAGGCGATGAGGAAGGAGCGAGCGCCGACGGCGGAGGCGCCGGCGGTGGCGTGCAGCTCCGGGCCGCCGACATCGGGGCGGCGCGCGGTATCGCGGAGGACGGCGTCGCGGAGGCCTTCGAACTGACCCTTGCGGAGGTTTTCGAGCTCGACGCGGTCGGGGCGGGCGGCGGCGGCGCCGTAGAAGTAGACGGGGACGCCGAAGCGCCGCCAGATCTGCAGACCGGCCTGGCGTGCGAGGAGCGCGCACTCGGCGAGCGAGATGCCCCGGACGGGAACGAAGGGAACGACGTCGGCGGCGCCGATGCGGGGGTGGACGCCGACCTGGCCGGTGAGGTCGATGAGCTCGGCGGCCTTGCCGACGCCGCGAATGGCGGACTCGAGCACGGCCTCGGGCGAGCCGGCGATGGTGACGACCGAGCGGTTGTGGTCGCGATCGAGCGAGAAGTCGAGCAGGCTGACGCCGTCGACGGCCATGGCGGCGACGATCTGCTCGACACGGGCGAGGCTGGTTCCCTCGGAGAAGTTCGGGACGCACTCGACGATGGGAGTAGAGCTCACGCCTCTATTGTTACTCATCCATCTGAAGCTCAACAGGCAGATGGACCGGAGCGTGTTAGCCGCGGTCTACCGAGATGTGGCTCGGTGGTGATCACGTGCGATCTGCTGACCCGGAGGCGCGCGACCGGAGAAGAGATGAAGCTGCCGATGGTGCAGGTGGTTACGGTTCGCAGCGGAAAGATCGTCGAGTTCCGACCGTTCTACTGGAATGTGCCGGCCTATGTGGCCGCGGCGAAGGCCAGGTAAGGAGGGTCTGCATGGCAGGACAACAACAAAATGCAGCGGCCGTGGCTAACCTTGAGCGCTTCTATGCAGCGGAGTCTGCGTACCTGCTGGCGGCGGAGCCCGACTTTTCGCCGGTTGCGGCCACACTTGATCCCGAGTGCGTGATCTATCAGCCGGACTCTTTGCCGTATGGCGGCGCGTGGCGCGGGCATGCCGGATTTGCGGCGTAGATGCGGGCCTTTGGCGAGGTGTGGACGTCGCTTGAGGTGAAAGGAGCGGAGATCTTTTCGCTGGGAGATGTTCTGGTGAGCCGCTCGCACGCGTACGCCAGATCGCGCCGCAATGAACGTGAGGCGGACTGGCCTCTGCTGCAGTTTGTTCGGGACCGGGAGACATCTGGCGAAGGAAGATTGCTGGCTCTGCGAACGATGTCGAGAAAAGAGCAAGGACGACCAAAAGGGCAAGAACGGTGCGGGTGGAGCGCAGGCTCATACGCGCGGATTTTCTCGTCCAGGCGGGAGAAGACAGGGGCTGAGGTGGGGTGATGGAAAACGGAGATCTCTCCACCGCGCGAGACGATGGTGCTGTCTCGCTTCGATCGAGATGACGGATGTTTGGGGATAGATTGGAGGAAAAGCGGGTCCCTCCACTTCGCGTTGCTTCGGTCGGGATGACAGGTCTGAGATGGAATGGCGGTCCCTTGGACAGGCTCACGGCAGGATTCTCCACTGCGCACGACAAGGAAGATGTCTCGCCAGGGTCGAGAAGACGGATTGTCTATGCCGTTGGGATTACTTCCACCAGGTGTAGCCGAGGTTGAACTGGATGGTGGCGTTGACGCCGGGG
>CAXSEC010000102.1:0-12361 GCA_964236325.1 uncultured Acidobacteriaceae bacterium
GGAGGCGGGGTTCTGCTGGTCGGCGAGCAGAGTTTCGAGATCGGCCTGCTGGGGGGTGGAGCGGCGGAAGACGAGGGTGATGCCGGGGACGGGGGTGGCGTCGGGGACGGGGCCGAGGTCCTGGGCGTGTAGGGTACGGGGCGGGCGGGAGTTGGCGAGTGGCACTCGGGCGCCGTCGCGGATGGCGCCGCGGAGGCGTGGCTGGGGATCCTGCGCGGGGGATGACGGGACGGCAAGGAGAGCCAGGAGAGCAGGTAGAACAAGACGGCAGAGTTTCATGAGGTACATCTCTTTTCGAGCAGAGAAGCCGAGTGAAGTCAGAGCGAACGTAGCAGGTGGGGTGGGTGCGGGCCAAGAAGTATTTTGGGCCTGGGGATACCTTCGGTTTGGCAACGGCGCTTGGGATGGCGCCGGCTAGAACGCTAGTGATGGAGGGATGCGGGGCCGGATCAGCGAAGGAGGCTGAGGAGTTGATGGCCGCTGGGAGCGGTGATGCAGGCGCTGGTGCTGGAGGCGTGCCAGGCTGGAGCCGTGGCGTAGGAGATGGAGGTGACAGAGACGTTGCGGATGCTCACGGCGTGGGGGAGCCAGAGATCTGCGGTCAGGCCGGCGGCGGAGGTTTGGCCGCTAACGACATGGAAGGTCTGGATCAGCTGGCTGGAGGTCTCGAGGGATGCGGGCTGAGCGCCGCGCGGGGCGGGCAGGCCGCGCAGGGTGATCTCCGCGCTGCGGATGGGACGACGGTCCTGATCCTGAAGGCGCAGATGAACGCCGGCGCGGGTAGGCACAGCTGTTTGATCCGGCACGAGAGTGACGCCGGAGTCGAAGCGGGGTTGGACGTAGAGGTCGACCGGGCAGGAAAGGTGCTGCGAGTTGGTCTGGAGGAGAACCTCCGAGGTGGCGGAGAGTTGGGGCGCGGTGAGGGTGAGGGCACCGGCGAGGAGCAAGAGCGGACGAGGAACGATGAATGGCATGGTGGCCTCTTTATCAGTGGAGAGGAGAGAACAAGCAACGGCGAGGACAGGTGCGGGGATTCTTCGCTGCGCTCCAGGATGACAAACCAAAACAACAACGGCAAGCAAAAAACAAGGACAAACAAGAAAGCCAGGCAAAGAAGATCAGGACAAACAGAGCCAGGTTGACTGGAGTGACCGACTCGAAAACAAGGGTGACCGTGCGGTGGTTAGACTTTGGGCTGCCAGCCTTTGGCGTAGGCCGGGCGGCGGGTCATGGAGTCGGCTTCGGTGTCGTTGAGGATGGCGGCGGTGTTGGGGTTGAGGGTGAGCGAGCGGCGGGTGGCCCAGGCGATGTTGGCGAGCTGGAGCTGGGTGACGGCGACGTTGCCCTGGGCGATGGGCTGGTTGAGGTGGCCCTGGCCGCGGAGGGTGGCGATGAGATTGGCGAAGTGGGCGTCGGTCATGCTGTCGGCGCCGACGAGGTCGGTGGAGGTGGTGGCGGGCTTGGAGGGGACGCGATAGTTCGCGGTCATCTTGTCTTTGAGGTCGAAGATCTCGTAGCCGTCGCGATCGATGATGACGGTGCCTTCGGTGCCGTGGATGGCGACGCCGCGCTCGCGGTTGTAGGTGGTTTTGCCGGTGATGCAGTCGCCCTTCCAGGTGAGGAGTTTGCCGGGGTACTCGAAGGAGACGTCGAGGGTGTCGTAGAACTGCCAGTCGTCATGGGCGGCGTAGCGGCCGCCGGCGGCGGTGACGCGGGAGGGGTTGTCGACTTCGAGGGCCCAGCGGGCGACGTCGACCTCGTGGGTGCCGTTGTTGAGGGCTTCGCCGGTGCCCCAGTTTTTAAGCCAGTGCCAGTTGTAGGGGTGGATGTTGCTTTTGTAGTCCTGGCGCGGGGCGGGCCCTTGCCAGAGATCCCAATCGAGGGTGGCGGGGACGGGAACGACCTTGCCGACGCCGATGGGTTTGCGGCGGTTGGTGTACCAGGTCTCGGCCCAATAGGCGCGGCCGATGGCGCCGCCGTGGATCTTGTTGACGATCTCGATGGTGTGCGGGGAGGAGCGTTGTTGGGAGCCCATCTGGCAGACTTTGCCGGACTGGCGCTGGGCTTCGACGAGCCAGAGGCCTTCCTGGGGGTTGTAGGAGCAGGGTTTTTCGACGTAGACGTGCTTGCCGGCCTGTAAGGCGAGGATGGCCATGGGGGCGTGCCAGTGGTCGGGCGTGGCGATGGTGATGACGTCGACGTCTTTGGCGGCGAGAACGGTGCGGAAGTCTTTTTCGGGGGTGGGGGCGTCGCCCATGGATTTGGTGGTGGCGGCGGTGAACTTGTCGAGGATGGTGGCGTCGACGTCACAGACGTGGGTGATACGGGCGTCTTTCTGGTTGGCCTGGAGCGAAGAGAGATGGGCGTAGGCGCGGCTGTTGAGGCCGATGACCGCGAAGTGGACGCGGTCGTTGGCGCCGGCGATCTGGGCGTAGGACTTTGCGGTGATGGGCGCGAGGGCAAGGCCGGCGACGGCGGTGGTGGCGTTGCCGACGAAGGTGCGGCGAGAGAGCATCGGGTCTCCAGGGAAGGGTCTTGAAGCGTTGGGGAATGGTACGCCGGGTGGATGAGGAGTTACAAAGACGCAGGCGCGGGTTGTGCCGGGATGCGGGCGGTCATGGGGTCTAGACGTCGTTGCCGAGGTGGAAGATGGGTTCAACGCCGGCGGCGCGGCCGAGCAGGGCCTGCTCTTCGCCGTGATCGAGTGGTTGAAAGTTCTGGGCGACGTCCATGGCGAGGCGGAAGTACTTCTCGTCGCCGGGAGGAAGGGCGGCGGTGACGCCGGGATGGCCGAGGGTCCAGCGGAGGCCGAGGGTGGCTTCCTGCGGGAAGGTGGCGGGCTGGTACCAGCACTTGGGTTCGGGGTGATCCTTCTTCTGATCGGCGGACCAGACGGTCTTGGCCATGCCTTTGAGGGCGAGGATGCCGATGCCTTTTTCCTGGGCGCGTTTGAGGATCTGCGGGCCGAAGTTGGCCTGCGAGAAGAGGACCCAGTTGACGGGGAAGAGGATGGTGTCGAAGGGGTAGCGGTCCATGGCGGCGAGGGCGGTCTCGGCGGAGTGAACGGAGAAGCCGATGAAGCGGATCTTGCCTTCTTTTTTGGCGGCCTCCATGGTTTCGATGGCGCCGCCGGGGCCGAGGACGGTGTCGAGATCGGACATTTTGGTGAGGGCGTGGAACTGGTAGAGGTCGACGTGATCGGTCTTGAGCAGGCGGAGGGATTCTTCGAGCTGGGCGCGGGAGTCGTCGCGTTTGCGGCCGTCGGTCTTGCAGGCGAGGAAGCAGTTTTTGCGATAAGGGGCGAGGGCGGGGCCGAGGCGCTCCTGGGCGTTGCCGTAGCTGGGAGCGATGTCGAAGTAGTTGACGCCGCGATCGACGGCTTCGGCGACGATGTTCGAGGCGGCGGGGGTCTCTTCGTTCATAACGACGATGCCGCCGAAGCCGATGATCGAGAGCTGCTCGCCGGTCTTGCCGAGGGGACGGCGGGCGATCTTGTTCGCAGGAGTCGCAGCGGCGTGGAGCGGGTGGGCGGCGGCGAGGGCGGCGGTGGTGGCGGCTTGCTGCAGGAAGGTGCGACGCTGCATGGCGAAATCCTCAAGGTGGAAGGCCTGACCTTTGTGATGCTACGCCCGAGCTGAGGGCGGCCGCGGGAAAGTGGGGGAGAATGGTGGGTATGGATACGGTGCGGATGGATAAGTGGCTGTGGGCGGCGCGGTTCTTCAAGACGCGGGCGCTGGCGTCGAAGGCGTGCGAGCTGGGGCGGATCGAGTCAAACGGGGTGACGGCGAAGGCGGCGCGGGATGTGAAGGTGGGGGACAGGCTGCGGGTGAAGAACGAGGGCGGGGAGTTTGTGGTGGAGGTGCAGGCGCTTGATGATGTGCGGGGGCCGGCGGCGAAGGCGCAGGCGCTCTACGCGGAGACCGAGGCGAGCAAGGAGATGCGGCTGAAGGTGGCGGCGGAGCGGAAGGTGGCGATGCAGTTCGAGGCGCTACCGATGGCGAAGCCGATGGGGCGGGATCGGCGGGTGTTGAACCGGTTTCGGGGACGGGGGTAGACGGGCCGAGACAGACGGCCGGCGGGCACGGCAACGGGGCGGGGACATCGGCATCGAAAGCAGACATGCGCACGATTCTGTTGCTGATTGGCTCGAATATCTTTATGACGTTTGCCTGGTACGGCCACCTGAAGTATCGCGAGGTTGCGCTGTGGAAGGTGATCCTGATCAGCTGGTCGATCGCCTTATTTGAGTATTGCCTGCAGGTGCCGGCGAACCGGATCGGCGCGGCGACTTTCTCGCCGGCTCAGTTGAAGGTGATGCAGGAGGTGATTACGCTGGCGGTGTTTGGGGTGTTCAGCGTGTTTTATTTTGGGGAGCAGCTGCACTGGAATCATGCGGTGGCGTTTTGCTGTCTGAGTGCGGGGGCGTTCTTTATGTTCCATAAGTTTTGAGGAGGACGGCGGAGTGGCGATGCGGGCGAGGGAGATGGCGAAGGCGGTGTTGACGGACAGCCACTTCTGGATACCGGTGGTGGTGCTGCTGGGCGGCGTGGTGCTGCTGGTGGTGCTGCATTGAAGCGCGTTGCGGTGAAGGCTTCGGCGATGACGGCGCGGATGGGTGAGGGCGCGAGCTTTCATGTTCTGGGGGTGTTGTGCGGGTTGACGGCGGGGGTTTGGCTGGGGGCGGCGGAGGCGCCGACGAAGCTGGTGGTGGCGGGATTTAGCCCGTTTGTGATCTCGCTGTGCATGGTGGCCGGGGTGTTTACGGCGCGATGGACGTTTCCGACGCTGCTGAAGGGGACGACGTATGTGGCGGCGGACCTGATGGAGAAGAAGCACCTGATGGTGTGGGCGCTGCTGGCGGGGGCGTTGTGGGCGGTGGCGAATACGTTGACGGTGTTTGCGATTCGGGATGTGGGGCTGGCGGTGGCGTTTCCGCTGTGGAATACGAACTCGCTGATCGGGCTGATGTGGGGGCGGGTGTTGTTTCGCGAGCTGGATGGGGCGAGTAAGGGCAATATCGCGAAGGTGGTGGCCGGGGCGGTGCTGATTGTGATTGCGGCGGTGATGCTGGGCTTCAGCACCATCCATGGGGCTGGTGGACATGCAGGTGGGCATGCGGTGGGCGGGGTGATGGCGGCGGTGGGGGCGAGTGTGCTGTGGGGCACGATGTATGTGCCGTATCGCAAGGCGTATCTGAGCGGGATGAATCCGCTGTCGTTTGTGACGGCGTTTACGGTGGGCGAGCTGGTGACGATGCTGCTGCTGGTGTGGACGCTTGATGGTGGGTCGCGGTCGGCGGTGTTTCATTTTTCGGCGCTTAAGCCGGTGCTGTTCTGGCTGTTTCTGGGTGGGTTTGTGTGGGTGATCGGGGACATTTTTCAGCAGTTCGCGGCGAAGTATCTGGGGATTGGGCGCGGGATTCCGCTGTCGAATACGAACCAGCTGTGGGGGCTGGCGTGGGGGGCGCTGGTGTTTGGCGAGCTGGCGGGGGCGGCGCGGGAGCAGCGGCTGCTGGTGCTGGGCGGGTCAGCGCTGATGATTGCGGGGGCGCTGGCGATTGCGACGGCGCGGGCGGCGGGCGGCGAGCATGCGAGTAAGCATGAGGCGCTGGAGCGGGAGTGCACGCGGTACGGTCTGGACTTCTACAAGGTGCTGGCGGCGCAGGGTGGGGATGCGTTTGATGGAGCGGGCGAGCGGCGGCGTTGGTGGGATTACGCGATTGTGGTGGCGGCGTGCGGGGTGTTTGTGTGGCTGGCGCGGGAGGCGGTGATGCCGCCGGTGGCGATGAAGCTGAGGTGGGTGGCGGTGCTGGGCGTGGTGCTGGCGGCGAGTGTGGTGGGGTGTGGGTGGCGGCTGTGGCGGCAGACGCGGTTTTCGTAGGCGGGCGGGATTGCGGTGGAACCGATGGCTAGGGCAGTTCGTATGAGGAGGCATGACGGCTATTCGAAGGCTCGCCACAATCGGCCTGATCTGCGGATTGGTCGCAGGCGGGCCGCACATGCTAGGGGACAGCGGTGAAATCTCGGGGCTGCGAGCGGCGCTGGCGAAGCTCGAGGATACGGCTGAGAGCAAGGTCAGGTTCACCTACCGGGACCTGAGCCACACGCAGAATTTCGATGGTAAGGGCAAGCGAACGGTTGATCTGACTGAGCTGTTTGACGTGACCTACCTCAGCGGGCTGGAGTACTCGCGTCTGCTGGCGGTGGATGGCAGGCCATTGGCGGGAAAGGCGCTGCGTCAGGAGCAGGAGCACTATGACGCTGCCGTGCGGGAGCGATCTTCACTGGACGGGGCCGCGCGGGCAAAGTTCGATCACCATATCCAGAAAGACGCAGGCATCGATCTGAAGGCGCTGGCGGATGGATACCGTGATCGCATCGTGGGCCATGAGCCGATCAATGGCCAGGACTGTGTTGTGATTGAGGCGATTCCTGGTGCGGGCGGCGGTGCCAAGAGCTATCGCTTATGGCTGGATGTAGATCGCGCGCAGATTGTGCGTCTTGACTTCCTGCAGCTTTCGCGGGAGGGCGAGATGCTCGAAGGAACGCGGGGAAGCAAGTTCTGGACCTACATCGAGGGATCGCCATTGGTGAGCCACAGCGCGGTTGAAGCCATGTATGAGATCAACGGCGGGGAGCGCATCCGAGTGCTTGCGGATCACAGCTATTCGGAGTTTAGACGGTTCTCGGCGACGTCGACGGTGCTGCCGGCCGATGCCCCGCAGTGAGAGACGTGACCTTGATTGGCCAGAGGCGAAGAAACACTGACGAAGAAGCTTGTGGGGCGAGGTTTGCCTGTAGGGCGTGAAGCACGAGCCCGGGGCAAGGCTGGATTGGTGGGAAGCGAACGAAGGTCACGTTATTTCCGTGATCGCGGATGGGACGACTTCGGGGAAGTCTTGTAACGGAAGCAGGGATTTGCCGGATAGGCTGAGCTCATGCAACGGGCTGACACGAAGATCGTGGTGTTTCGCTACTTGTTTCGCTACTTCATGATGGGGGCTTTGGCGCTCGGTTGGGGAGGCGGGGCGTGGGCTCAGACGCGCTCATTGGCGCCGACGATTCTGCAGTCGGTGGTGCTCAATCCGTGCGCGACTGCAGCCGTGTGCGGCGACGGGATCACCAATGAGGAGAGCGTGCTTTCGCCGGTGCGATCCTCTGGCGCGATGAGCGGCCGGCTGCCAACGACGGCTGCCGCACATCGGCAAGGAGCGACGACCTACGTGAGAGACGCGGCGATCTCAGAGCAGGTGCAGACGGCGTTTCTACAGGGTCTGGAGCGCAGGCTGAACGGTGCACAGACGGAGGCGATCGCGCGCAGTCTGCGGGAGAACGATCCGGTGACGCGGTGGGCCGGGATGGTGAGCGGCGATGGGCTGCGCACGGGCGATCTGGCGGATGCGTTGGCAAGCTACTGGGTCTTGAACTGGGCGATGGCGAATGGCGGCGAGAGCAGCCCGGCAGAGATGCAGGCGGTGCGCGACCAGGTGCGATGGGCGGTGGCGAACCGGCCGGCGTTGGCCAGGCTGACGGATGCGGAGAAGCAGGCCATGGCGGAGGAGGCGATGCTGAACTTCGTCTATGAGGTGACGGGCTACCTGCAGGCGCGGCAGGCGGGCAATGGCGCGATGCTGGGACGGATTGCCGAGGGTGCGGAGCTGCGATTTCGACGCGAGATGGCCATCGACCTACGGTCGCTGCTGTTGACGAGCAAGGGGCTTGAGGCGAAACGATAGAAGCGTGTGCGTGGCGATCAGGCGCCGGTGGGGCTGCGCAGGGGTGCGAGGAAGTTGACGGTGGCGATCATGACGACCTGGTTGCGCTGGTTGTAGGTGGTGGTGCGGGAGCGGACGACGCCGAAGGCGGGGCGGTTGCGGGAGCGGCGGACATCCTGGATCTCGGCTTCGGTGTGGAGGGAGTCGCCGGGGCGAACGGGCTCGGTCCAGCGGATCTCTTCGACGCCGGCGCCGATCATGCCACCGGCGACCTGGATGGACTGGACGCGGAGACGCATGCCGATGGCGGCGGTAAGCCAGCCGGAGGCGGCGAGGCCTTTGAAGAAAGAGCTTTCGCCGGCGGCCTCGTCGAGGTGGAAGGGCTGCGGATCGTAGTGCTGGGCGAAGTCTTTGATCTCTTCGGCGGTGACCTTGTAGGAGCCGATGGAGTTGAACTTGCGGCCGGCGTGGAAGTCTTCGAAGTAGAGGTCCGAGGATGCGGCGTGGGCGGGGGCTGGCGTTGCGGAGGCGGGCGTTGCGGTGGCTTGGTCCATGAATGATTTAGATGTACCTGACGGCTGGGTGGATTGATTAAAGCGAATGGGAGCAACTTACCTCAAGGTGTGCTTTGTGGCCCTTGGCGCATAACGCGTCACTCCGCTCCGTCGTGAAAAGCAAATGCGGGGGTTCCTCGCTCCGCTCGGAATGACAACCAAGAATGGCGGTTTGGCGGACTTACTCTGCTGCATGCCCCGGAGAGATGGCTTCAGCCGAGGGTTATTGGATCGGTGTCGGTGGTTCGCCGGGAAAGTGGAGGTGGATGGCGGCGCGGGCCTGATCGAGCAGGTGCATGACGGCGCGGGAGTGGGCGTGGGTGACGATGGGGCTTTCGGTGGCGCCGGCGCGGAGGAGATCCGAGAAGTGGGCGGTCTCGTAGTGGAGGCCGTCGCCGAGGACGGGATGGTGGAGCTCGGTGAGCGGGCCGGAGAGGGGGGTGATGGTGGCGCGGGAGGGGTTCCACCAGGGCTTGTGGATGGTGGCGAAGCCGTTGGCGGCGGCGAGGGTGGCGGTGCCGGGCGAGGCGAGGTTGAGGCCGGCGTAGAGCTGCGAGGGTGGAAGGCTGGCTGAGGGCCTGGGTCTCTGTGGCGGGGCCGAGCCAGTCGACGGCGAGGAAGGCCTGATAGACGCCGATGGACATGAGGGCTCCGCCGGCGAGGTCGGCGCGCCAGGAGGGGTGATCGGGTGGGGTGACGGCGCTGGCGTTGCCGGCCTGGACAAAGGCGATGGGGCCGAGAGATGGGCGGGTTCCCTGCTGGCCTGGGTGGCTTCCCTGTCCTTCTGGTGGGGCGAGGTGGTTGCGGAGGGCGGGATAGAGGGGAGGTCTTCAGGGCTTCCATGAAGAGGAGGTTGCGGGCGGTGGCGAGGGCGAGGAGATCGTCGAGTTCGGCGAGCGAGCGGGTGACGGGTTTCTCGCAGAGGACGGGCAGGCCGGCGGTGAGGGCGGCGTGGGCGAAGGCGTGGTGGGTGTCGGGCAGGGTGGCGATGTAGACGGCGTCGACGCCGGCGGTGAAGAGGGCTTCGAGGGTGGTGACGGCGGCTGCGTTGTGGGCGCTGGCGAGTTGCTGCGCGGCTTCGGGGCGACGGGCGAAGACGGCGGCGAGGATGGCGTCGGGGACGTGGGCGAGATCGCGGGCGAAGCGGGCGGCGATGGCGCCGGCGCCGACGATGCCCCAGCGGATGAGCCTTGACGACGCGGCAAGCGAAGCGGGGGACGACATGGATTGCAGTCTAGATGAGGGCGAGGAGGAGGACGGTGATGTTGTCGCGGCCGCCGTGGTCGTTGGCGGCGGCGACGAGGGCGGCGCAGGCTTTGGCGAGTTCGAGTTGGGTGGGGGGATGGGTGGAAAGCTCACGGCGGAGGATAGCGGCCAGGGCGGGATCGTCGAGCTCGCGAGTGAGGCCGTCGGTGCAGAGGAGGTAGACGTCGCCGGGTTTGGTGCGGTAGCTGTCGGTATCGGGCTGGAGGCGGAGGTGCGGGCCGACGGCGCGGGTGATGTAGTTGCGCATGGGCGAGGTGGCGGCTTCATCGGCGGTGATCTGGCCGGCTTTGAGCTGCTCTTCGACGAAGGAGTGGTCGTGTGAGAGCTGCTGGAGGGCGCCGGCGCGAAGGCGGTAGCAGCGGCTGTCGCCGACGTTGGCGAGAAAGAGGTCGGGCGGCGAGGTGAAGCGGGGTTGCGGCGTGCGGGGGGCGGTGCGGCGATCTGTGGCGGGCGGCGGGATGTAGAGGAGCGCGACCAGGGTGGTGCCCATGCCGGCGTGCTCCGGCATGTCGGTGGACCGCTGGTGGACGACGGCGTTGGCGGCGAGGATAGCGGTCTGCAGGCGGGTTTGCGGCCGGGTAGTGCTAGCCGCGGGCGTGTTGAGATGGCGGAGGAAGGTGGTGGCGGCGAGACGGCTGGCGACCTCACCCGCAGCGGCGCCGCCCATGCCGTCGCAGACGACGAAGGCACCGAGATGGGGTGCGATGGCGCAGGCGTCTTCGTTATGGCTGCGGGAGCGACCGATATCGGTCTGCATGGCGTGGATGAGGTGGGGCGCAGGCACGGCTGAGAAGATGAGTCTTGGCAGAACTGTACACGGGCCAGAGGGGATGGCCAAAGCCCCGATCGGGGGATGACGAATGTGGCAATGCAGAACTGGGAACCTGGACCGGCGATGAGGGCCAGCGGCGAAGTGGGAGGGGGACGATGAACCGGATTGTGTGTGGCGATAACCTGCCGGTATTGCAGGCGATGGAAGCGGGTAGTGTGGCGCTGATCTATGTCGATCCGCCGTTCAATACCGGGCGGCAACATAGCGCTTTTAATTTCGGCGTGTCTCTGTTAATCCTTTACTATGTCCACCTCTCAGCACCTGCGCCCCCTTGTTGTACAAGGTGACAACCTGGAAATCCTGCACCGATTACCGAGCTCTTCCATCGATCTCATATACATTGATCCGCCGTTTAACACCGGCAAAACTCAATCCAGACTGCGACTGCTTACCGAAAGAAATGATCTTGAGGGCGACCGTACTGGCTTCAAAGGAAGGAGGTATAAGACGACAAAGGTCGGCTGCACGAGTTTCTGTGACTCCTTTGATGATTATCTTGGATTCCTCCGCCCGAGATTAGAAGAGGCCTACAGACTGTTGAAGAAGTCAGGATCGCTCTTTCTGCATATTGACCCACGAGAATCGCACTATTGCAAAGTGCTTCTGGACACAATCTTTGGAAGGGAATGCTTTCAGAACGAGATCATTTGGGCTTACGATTACGGGGCGCGGAGCAAGAAAAGATGGCCGACTAAACATGACACCATTTTCTGGTACTCGAAAACAGCTTCTGATTACACGTTCAACCTTGTGGAAAGCGATCGCATCGCCTATATGGCTCCCGCGTTGGTAGGCGCAGAAAAGGCAGCGGTCGGCAAGACGCCGACCGACGTATGGTGGCACACCATCGTGAGCCCGACAGGAAAAGAGAAAACGGGGTACGCAACTCAGAAGCCCCTCAATCTACTATCGCGTATTGTCAGAGTGCATTCTAATCCTGGAGATCGCTTGCTAGATTTTTTCGCGGGAAGCGGTACTTTTGGCGAAGCCGCTGCAAGGCATGATCGAGAGGTCATCCTGATTGATCAGAATGTACAGGCAGTGGATATTATGAGTAAACGGCTGCTTCCTTATGATCCTCTGGTTGTTCGGAGCGCCGCACTACACCAATTTGGCACCTAGGAGGGTTACTTGAGTTTTCAACAACTTGTCCAACATGCCTCCGCGCTTGAAGCAGATTACAACACTGATGATGCTGAAGAAACTTGGGAAGGCAGTCCGTTTTCATGGATTCGCATCCTTCCTCCACGCACTAAGGGAGCCATCGGACTCCGACTTGCGGAATCAATCTTTGTAAACGCAGGTGCACACGCAGTTCGCACTGGAAATCTGCTGTCGGTAGGGCAGAGCCTCGTGGCGGTCCGCTCGTCTCTGGAGTGGAGTGTTGGCGGTTTTAAGTTCGAACAGTTCAAGGACACCAACTACGATCACATGTTTTGCTTGGGTCTTCGGCCCAACGCTGCTTACGCTTGGCTGATACCGAAAGTCGATATTGTGTCGGATGGCAATTGGCAGGACCGGGAGAATCTGACAGGTCAGCATCGAGGACATGCCGCTGTGGATACTTACTGGCTGAGTATCGACCCGGATAATGTTCCGACTTGGCTGCAGGTATATGGAGGAACAATAGCGGCCGTCGAATCTCGGATCGCCGCTGCTGTCTTCTAGAAACAATTCACTTGTAAATAGCTTTGGCATACTAAGCAAATAACCTCGCGTGGGTCTACTTCGGCTTGTAGCCAATGCAAATTGGACACCTATGGCAAAGAAAGTCTTCTAAGCAGCAGCAGCGTTGGCAGGCTGCGGAGACCATCAAGCATCTGCACGCGGCGGAGCGAGGAAGTTGTATGCCTTGGCGCTGGGCACCGCGGCCAAGCTGAAGCACTCGACTCCGGGGGGAGGTGGTGCTGGATTTCTTTGCGGGCAGCGGGACGACGGGCGAGGCGGCGGCGCGGCATGGGCGGGAGTTTGTGCTGGTGGACTCCAACGAAGAGG
>CAXSEC010000103.1:0-12337 GCA_964236325.1 uncultured Acidobacteriaceae bacterium
CGTGGCTCATGGAGGAGAGTGCCCAGACCGAGATGGCGAGCGCGTAGCCGATCTTCGTTCCGACCTTGTCAATGATGCGGCCGGCGGTAAGCAGGCCCACGCCGTAGGCGATCTGAAAGCAGATAACGATGTTGCCGTAGTTATTGTTGAAGACTGACTGATGGGCGGCGGCGAGCGTCGGATCCCAACCCATGAAGCGGAGGTTGTGCAGCAGGGGTTCGATCAGTGAGAGAACTGAGCGATCCATGTAGTTAATGGTCGTCGCAAGGAAGAGAAGGCCACATACGATCCATCGCGTATTGGACCCATCGAAGATACGGCCGACAAGGGTGTCGGAAGCCTGGCTCTTCGAGAGACCGCTGCGGTTAGACATAGGCTATCGCTCCCAGCGTGCGAGAAACTGCAGGCGTTTCGTACGCAGAACGTCTGCCTACCCGAAGGATCCGAACGTCATCGCGCATTACTTACCACCTGACGTGCGCGGCTGCAGCGAGCTTGATTGCTTCATCGGCGACTGTTTCATGACGATACACAAACATCGCGAGGGCCGGTGCCGAGGCCCTGCTTCTCGGGAGGTGGGCGATTCGGGATCAGCAAGAACCCTGTCCGCCTCAAGATCACCGCCGCCGACCCGTTCAAACGTGTGGAGCGACAGGAACGGGCTGCAGCTTCGGCAAGGCCGAGCCGATCAAAGAAGCGGTCAAGCAGCCTTCACGAACCTCATCGCCGCTGCGTTCATGCAGTAGCGGAGCCCTGTCGGCTGCGGTCCATCATCGAAGACATGTCCAAGATGTGCGTCGCATCGTCGACATGAAACAGCTGTGCGTTCGATACCGAGCGTGGTGTCACTTGTCTCGAGGACGTTTTCTTTGGCGATCGCCTGCCAGAAGCTTGGCCAGCCGGTGCCGGAATCGAACTTCGAGTCGGTATTAAACAGCGCGGTGTCGCAGCAGATGCAGTTGAAGATCCCTTTATCGTGCAGATCGCCGAAGGGCCCCGAGAACGGCCGCTCCGTACCGGCCTGACGAGTGATCTCGTAGGCCTGGGGCGAGAGCTGCGCTCTCCACTCCGCGTCTGTCTTCACGATGGTCTTGACGGTCCTCGTGTCTTCGCGCCGGCCCGATCGGCTGAACCTTACAATCTGGACGTCCTTCACTGGCACACTACTCGCTTGTACGGTGTGCGGAGTGTGGCGCAGCCGCCAGAATGTTGCCAAGGCTGCCGCGCTTCCCGCACCGACAAAGAGGCGACGGGAGAGTGCCTGCTTTCCTGTTTTCTGAAGCCGTTCCTGATCAAGCATGTTCTTCCCTCTCGTCTCATCCGCTTTGCGTGCTCGTCACCTGAAGGGCAAGGACGAAGACCGGTGCTCGCGCGATTACCAACGCGATCGTCGGCCTGTTCCGATTATCTTCCCTCGCCAGGTCGAAAGAAACGCGGCGCCCAGAGTACGTCTACCAGAGGCAGGTCCCGAAGGCCGGCGAGCGATTGCTCGACATTCTTTGCATCGTTGTGCAAGTGGCTGTGCCGGCGTCACAACTTTCAAAATTGCATCTGATGGGCTAGGAGAAGTGCCCATGTCTGACAGCCGTTTGCAGAAGCAGGATCCACGTACGCAGTACCCGCAGCCTCCCTTTGAGGCCCAGCATCAGAGCCAGCCGGGCCTGGCCAAGGATATGAACCCGAAGCCGGATAATGGCGAGTCCAGTTACACGGGGAGCGGCAAGCTCAAGGGCCGGAAGGCGCTGGTGACCGGCGCGGATTCGGGGATTGGACGAGCCGTCGCCATCGCCTTCGCACGTGAAGGTGCAGACGTGGCCATCGGATACCTTCCCAGCGAAGAGGCAGACGCTAAAGAGGTTTTGGAGCTCATTAAAGGCGCCGGAGTGAAGGCGGTGGCTCTGGCCGGTGACATCGCGGACGAACAGTATTGCCAGACCATGGTGCAGCAGGCAGAACGGGAGCTGGGAGGGCTTGACATCCTGGTCAACAATGCGGGCACGATGTCCTCTCATCCGGATCTGCTTCAGGTGACGACGGCGGACTTCGACAAGGTGATGAAGACGAACGTCTATGCCTTGTTCTGGATCACGCAGGCGGCGATCCCGCTGCTCAAGCCAGGCGCTTCGATCATCAACACGGCGTCGGTGCAGGCCTACGAGCCGAGCAACGGCATCATTGACTACGCGATGACGAAGGCGGCGATCGTTGCCTTCACGAAGGGCATGGCGAAGCAGATGATGGAGAAGGGCATACGTATCAACGCCGTGGCTCCCGGGCCCTTCTGGACACCGATCCAGCCTTCGGGTCAACCGCAAGAGTCGGTGGCTCAACTTGGAAAGGAAGTTCCTTTTGGCCGTCCCGGGCAGCCGGTGGAGATTGCCCCCGTGTATGTCCTGCTGGCCTCACAGGAAGGCAGTTACATCACTGGCGAGATCTATGGGGTAACAGGTGGCAAGGGTATTGCCTAAGCTGCACAGCAAATCAGACGCATCCGGAGTGGCTAGCCCTCGGCCACTCCGGAGAGAATACGTTTACTCAGAGCACCGCGATCTCTACGCCTTTCTGAGGTGACACAACTCCACTTACGGAATCGGTTGGCTTGCTTTTACGTACCGTATCTACTTCAAGAAAGATGTGTTGGATCTCTGGAAACTGCTGCTGGATCCTGGCTTCGATGAGGTCAACCGCAGTCTCAATGTCGCTACTTGAGAAATCCACTCTGAACTGAACTGTCATGGTGAGCAAGGCGTCGTGGGGCCCGAAGAAGGTGGTGAAGGGGTAGCCCAGTCGTTCCACTCCAGTGACGTCTTCGGCGGCATCACGAATGGCTTGAAGGGTGGTACGGTCAACACCTTCTCCAATCAACAACGCTTTCGTCTTTGAACCAAGCAGGAAGGCCACGCTCATCAGCAGCAAGCCGATGAGGATTGAGGCTAAACCATCCAGAAAGCCAAAGTGGAAGTACTGAGTCATGCCTGTTGTCAGCAGCGCGATGAGTATGCCGATGACAGCTGCTGAATCTTCAAAGATGACGGTGAATCGAGCGGGATCCTTGCTCTTCCGGATGGTTCCCCAGAGGCTCGTGGTTGGGTCATTGCCAGAGAAGGACCGCAGAGCGAAGAACAAGGAGCTGCCCTCAAAGACCAGCGAACAGGCGAGCACAGAGTAGGTGGCGCTAAGATGCTCCAGCGCATGCGGGCTCAGGATGTGGTTCACACCCTCGTAGATTGACATGCCGCCGCCAAGGGCGAAGACGGCAAGCGCTACGACCATAGTCCAGAAGTACAACTCCTTTCCATAGCCAAAGGGATGCAGTTCGTCGGCCGGCCTGCGACTGAGCTTTAGACCAAGCAGGAGCAGCCCGCCATTGCCGGTATCGACCATGGAGTGGATGCTTTCAGAGAACATCGCCGAGCTGCCGGTGACTTTGGCCGCAATCAACTTTGCAATCACGATGCCCAGGTTGGCGGCCAACGCGGCGTAGATCACGGCCGACGTTGTCCTTCCCTCATCTCTCACAAGGACTCCGACTTACCGTCAACAAACCGAAGAGGCTGACCAGGACTAGATGTTTCATCTGCATCGCTTGAAGAGTAGAAGGCAGCACCTCATGGAGGCATAAAGACGCCGTGTGACATGAATCGCCGCAGCGGAATCCTTCAGGGCGTCAACCCGGATGGAAGCGGTATCCCACGTGATTTTCGGTCAAGAGATATTTGGGATCCGCTGGATTCGCTTCAATCTTGCGGCGCAGTTGACTGATGTATGTGCGAAGGTACTCGCGCTCGTTGCCATACTCCTCACCCCAGATCAGAGTCAGCAGGCGCTGATGCGTGATCGGTTGACCGGCAAACCGCATGAGGAGGTGCAACAGCTCGAACTCCTTCGGAGTCATATGCAGATCCTCTCCCAGCCTTGTAACCCGATAGGCGACTGGATCGAGCGTGATGTCGCCGTACTCCAAGGTGCGTCGTTCCTGTTCGTCGGGCTGCCGCACTCTGCGGACAGCGGCTCGCACCCTGGCGGCGAGCTCCGGGATGCGAAAGGGTTTGGTCACGTAGTCATCGGCGCCAGCGTCCAGCGCGGCGATCTTGTCTTCATCACTGTCTCGCACCGTAAGCACGATGATCGGCAGCTTTGGGTGCAGGTTCCTCATCTTTGCGCAGGCTGCCATGCCCCCCATTCCAGACATGTTGAGGTCCAGCAGGACGACCTCGGCGCCTCTGCTCCGAAGCTCGGCCATCCCGAGTTCTCCTGTAGAAGCCTCACGCACCTCAAAGCCCAGAGCCGTCAGCGTGCTTGCCAATGAGCGACGCAGCGCAGCATCGTCTTCAACGATCAGAACGGATCCCTGATGCATTCCGACTCCTTTCACGCAGGTAGACGAACCGTGAAGGTTGTTCCACGCTCGACACTGCTTTCCACATGAAGTTGACCGCCGTGAGCTTCGACCGCCCGCTTCGCGACGGACAGACCGACGCCCGTTCCTGAAGCTTGATGTTCGGTGGAGGGACTCCGATAGTATCGCTCGAAGATCAGGCTCTGTTCCCGTTCAGAGATGACCGAGCCTTCGTTATGCACGAAGATCTCAGGGCCATCCGGTGACCGGCTGCTCTGCAGGAGCACGCGCGTGCCGTCAGGACTGTATTTCAGGGCATTCTCGAGCAGCTGCACCAAGGCCATCTCGAGCAGCTGTGGATCAGCATTAAACATGGTCGCGTCGTCTTCCAGATGGACACGAACGCGGTCAACATCATGCTCGGAACGCAGGCCTGCAAGCGCATGTTCGAGAAGAACGCGCAGATCAACGTCCCTTGGATGAAAGAGCAGGTCGCCGCTCTCGAGCTTCGCCGTGCGCAGGAGTTTATCGGTGAGCGTCGCCAGGTAGGACGCCTGTCCTTCGATCACCTCGGCCAGCTCGGTTTGCAGCGGCGACAGGCTCCCGACCTCACGAATCCCGGAGCTTGAGACCATGATTGTGGTGAGGGGCGTTTTGACAGCGTGGGCGAGACCATCAAGAACGGCGGTTCGCAGGCGCTCCGAGACGGCCTGCGACTCCGCTGAGACCTCAGCCGAAAGCGCCCGGGTGCGCTCGAGGTGGGTAGCGATCAGCGTTGCGACGGCGTCGGCCATGAGCGGTTCGATGGACCCGCGAAACAGGACCACGCCAATTGTACGAACGCCAAAGCGCAGCAGGCGGATACGCTCTGAACGACCCGGCTCGTCCTGGGTTGTCACGGCGCGCAAAGCTGCGTGCAAGGTCTCTGCGGCGTCTGCTCCATCGCCTGCAAAGGCGAGATTGTGCTCGTCCTGAGCAAGCAGAGCGACGCCCGTGAGTTTGAGCTGATCGAGCACGAGGAAGCAGATCTGTGTGGCGACCGAGACCTTCCAGTCGAGCAGCAGAGCACTGCGAGAGAGTGCATACAGCGAGCGCTGTTCCTCTTCGGCCGTTCGCAGGCGTTCCGCGTTCGCGCGTATCAGGCTTGAAAGATGGCTGACCAGCAGAGACACGGCTGCAAAGGAGATCAGCGCGATGATGTCCTGGGCCGAGGCGACTCGCAAGGTGAAGCGAGGTTCTGTAAAGAAGAAGTCGAGGCCGAGGGTGGCACAAAGGTTTACCGCGATCGAGGCAACAAGCCCCACCTGCCATGCAACAACGATGGTGACGAGAAGATAGAAGGGAATGTAAGCCGCGGGGCCAGTCTGGCGCCCCACGGTGAGGCTGCCGGAGGCGAGCACAAGAGCGCAAAGAGCGGCGACCCAGAGAACGGAGCTGGCGGAACGAAGCTTCACACGCCCTCACGACAAGGGTAAGCGCTCCGTCGGTAAAAAAGCGGTAGGAACCCGCGAAGCCGTAGCAAATCTTTATGCCTTCTTGAGCCTATGGGTCATGTACTAGGGGCTGCCAGGGTTGTCTGGCGGGAGTCCAAAAATGAAGCACAGTGACATGCAGGCCAATGTTCTATCGCACGGGCTCGAAGAGCACGGAAGCACTACTTTTCGACTCAGACGAACGATACGAGCGAAGCAGCTGCATCGCGGCTCTGGCAACACAAAGCACTCCTTCTCACTTCGAGACGCACTCGCACTGGGCCTGGCTTGCCTAGCCTTGTCGACGGCATGCCTGGCGCAATCCACCTTCGGCACCATCCGTGGCATCGTGCAGGACTCAAGCGGCTCCGTCGTCTCTGACGCGGCCATCACGATCCACTCCACTGATGAGAATACGGATCGTGTTAGCAGCACGAACAGCGCCGGCGAGTTCGAGGTACAGAATCTAAAGCCGGGCCAGTATAAGGTGACGGTGCATCATGATGGCTTTTCGGATGCACTGGTCTCCGCCGTCACCCTGGCTGCACGTCAGGACCTGCGCCTGCCAGTATCGCTCGCCGTGGCGTCTGAAAGCACGACGGTGACCGTGGAAGCTAACGCCGCCAGCATCGATACGGAAGATGCCGTGATCGGCGACGAGAAGAGCAACCTTCAGCTTACTCAGCTGCCGCTCAATAATCGAGCGACGACGACGAGTCCTCTCGGTGCGCTCGGGCTTTCTCCTAACGTGCAGACCGACAGCCAAGGCAATATCAACGTTGGCGGGGCCAGTTCGTCCATGGTGAACTTCTCCGTTGATGGCATCTCGACCTCGAACGTGCGCCAGAACGGCGCTTTAGCCGATGCGTACCCCTCGCAGGAGGGCATCTCCGCGATGAAGGTGACCGCCTTTAACAACAGCGCAGAGTTCTCGCAGGTTGGCGACGTAACCTTCGTGACGAAGAGCGGCTCAAATCAATATCACGGCAGCCTTTTTGAATACCTCCAGAACGACGCGCTCGATGCGAACCCCTACGGCTTCACCAGCAAGGCGCCGAAGCGCTACAACACCTTCGGTGGCTCAATTGGCGGCCCGATCGTAATCCCGCGCCTTTACGACGGCCACAACCGCACCTTCTTCTTCGCGACCTATGAAGGCAATCGTCGCAGATTGTCAGTGGCGCAACAGTTTCTTGTGCCGACCGCGCAGCAGCGAGCCGGCGACTTGACGACCCTTCCCACCTGCGTCACCAACCCTGATGGAAGCCAAACCTGCACGCCCGGCCCTGTGATCCCGCAAGGAAGCATCAGCAACACGGCAACGGCGCTGCTTAACTCGTACTACCCGCTGCCGAATGTGCCAAATGCCACAACGCAGTCCGGCTTCAACTATGAACATTTCCAGGCAACGCCGGCCGCGCAGGATGGCGCTGACGTTCGCATCGACCAGACCATCAACCCGAAGCAGTCGATCTACGCGCGCTTCAGCCGGAAGAACATCACCACGAACGTTGCAAATAATCTTCTGCCGAACGACGTCGATAGCGAATACAACCGCAGCCTGCTGGTTTCGCACACCTTCACCATCACGCCGAACCTGCTGAACGAGTTCCGCTTCGGCTTCACGAAGGTTGGAACCTCGGTCAATTTTCCCATCTCCGGAGCAGCGGCTCTCTCTCAACTGGATCTGCAGGGCGCGGACATCTCGCAGCATCTGACCACGCACGCGTTTCCAACCTTCAACTTTAACAACCAGACAGGCTTTACTGCCATCGGTCGCGATAAGGCCGGCATCACCCAGTCAAACACGATCCAATTTGCCGATAACGTTACATTTTCCAAGGGCAAGCACACGTTGAAGGCGGGCATTGATCTACGCCGGGTGCACTACTTCGATCTGGAAAGCTTTGCGCCCTCCTACAACTCGGATGACTTTGGCGACTTTACCTTCCAACCCACGTTCACCAACAACACCTTTGGCGACTTTCTGACTGGCCAGCCGACAACGGCTGCCTTCGCCGTATCCAGCCCTGACGTGTCCGGCCTGGCATGGCAGGGGGGGTTCTTCGCCCAGGATGTCTATCAGATCACGCCTAAGTTGACCGCGAGCTACGGCATTCGCTGGACAATTCTTCCCCCCTTCTATCTACAGGGTGGAAATGCAGCCAGCTTTGATCAACGGAATAACTCGATCGTAGTGCCGAATGAGCTTCCGAGCTACCTTGCGGCGAACAACCTGCAGGCCTCAAACCTCGCCTTTCAGCAGTCGTTCAATGCCTGCAATCTCGGCAACAACTCGCTTCCCTGCACCAACTACGTCACCTCCAGCCAGGATCACCTTCCTCGCGGTCTGCGTAATACCTACTTCGGCAACGTGCAGCCGCGCATCTCGCTTGCCTATCGGCCTTTCGCCGATACCAAGACGGTCGTTCGCGCCGGCTTCGGCATCTACACCATGACCAACCTGGGACCGCTCTCCTTCAATAACAGCGGCAATCCAACCTCCAGCCTGCACACCTACAACAACGTGAAGTTTCCGAATACCATGCCCGCAGGCGGCTCGGCAGCGCAGATTGGCGGCGGCTCACTCGATCAAGGTGTCGACCCGAACTTCCGCGATCCGCAATCAAACCAGTGGAACCTGACCGTGGAGCGACAGCTCTCGCGCAACGATACCCTGCGTGTGAGCTATGTTGGCATGCATAGCTATCGGCTGAGCATCACGGAGGACCTCAACCAGCTGCCGGCGAGTACAACTCCTTTTGTGACGACTACCGCCAGCCCCTACGTCGATCCCCGCTCTCCTTATCCGAACTGGCTCGAGCTCTTTAGCACCTTCAATGCCGGCCGTGCCAACTATACGGCGCTTGAGACAGAGGCAACCCACGCTATGTCTCACGGTCTCTACTTCGACGCGAGCTACACTCTGGCCAAGAACCTGGCCGATAACCAGGGCGATACTCCAACGGCGTTCGCTGGAGAGGTCAACTACGGCATCCCCATCGCGGACCGCTTCCACGTGGGTGCAGACTACGGCAACGTCTCCGGCACACGCCGCAATCGCGGGCTGATCTCGGGATCCTACCAACTGCCCTTCGGCTCTGGCCGCAGCTATCTCACGTCAGGCTGGCTGAGCCAGGTTCTCGGAGGCTGGGAACTGAATACGATCTCGTTGCTGGAGTCTGGTCCCTGGTTGACACCAAGCATTAGCCCAAGTGCCGACCAGTCCAACACGAACGTGGTTAACCGCGGGGCTTTCTTACGTCCGGATCAGATCTCGAACAACTTCTACGCCGGTCAGTCGCGTGCCAGCTACTTCAACCTACATGCCTTTCAGCCAACTCCGGCAGGAGCGGGACGTTTCGGCAACGCGGGTGTAGGTATTCTGCAGGGGCCTGGCACGATCGCTGTAAGTCTGGGCACTGCGAAGGTGTTTCAGCTTCATGAAAACCTCCGGCTCCGCTTTGAGTCGAGTTTCACGAACGTCCTGAACCACACTAACTTCGCACCGCCTGCAACCCAGATTGACCAGCCCGGAACCTTCGGCGTCCTCATCGCTGCACAGACCGCCGAGAACGCGGGGAACCGTACTGGACAGGGAGCATTGCGACTAGAGTTCTAGGAGAACGGCTCTGCCGGTTCGTACTTCACGGCAGGGCCGCTGGGATGTTGTGCCGCTCCCGAGCACCCTCACAACTCAGCTTCAAATGGATGCAGGAGTTCGTTTATGTTTCCGCGTTTCCAGCTCGACGCCGACCAGGAACACCTGGCGGCTTGGGCGCATCTGCCCCTTCCCTCACTGCCAGAACCTCACTTTACAGGTCGGCTCTACAGTCATCGCCACTACCCGGTACTCCGCCGCTCGCCCCTCTCCCACGGCCCTGAGATCTGCTGGATGCGGGAAGGCCTTATCCCTTCATACGCTCACGACGAGGAGGGGGCCGAGCAGCGAGCGGAAGCGCATGCCGAGTCCCTCACCTGTACCTCCTGTTATCGGAGTGCCTTCCGTCGACGGCGATGTTTGATTCCGGCGACGGTTACAAATGAATGCCGGCACGATCCGACCGGACTTGAACCGCCATGCTCTTTCGCTCTCAACTCGGGAGAGATCTTCAGCCTGGCTGCCGTCTGGGAGACCTGGTTGAATGATGAGGGTCATGAGATTCAGACCTTTGCGGTCATTAACAGCCGGGTCTCTCCTCTGCTTCGGCCGGTCTTCGATCGCATGGCAATCGTCATCGCTCGGGAGGATCACGATCGATGGCTGCAGCTCTCGACCAGCGACCTGCCCCTTGATCTGCTGAAACCTCTTTCCCCTGCAGAGTTACGCGATTGGAAGTTGATGCCTTGTGCGACCGAGGCGTCACAGAGTCGCAGCCTTGAAAGTCCATAAAGGATTTTCGAAAGAAGCTCTACGGATGATCGGGCACAACTGTCAGCGTTACGGTACTGGGAAACTTTTCCGAGTGGTGGATTGTTGTATGCGCCACGAGTGCAGTCACTTCATTGAAGTTGTCGCCGCCCGTGTTCAAGTTGCGATCAAACCGAGGAAAGTTCGCTCCGGCAACTTCAAGTCGAATGCGATGGCCGACGCCAAATAGATTCGAGGTCACCATGGGGGTCAAAGTCACTTTGTAGACCTTCTCCTTTTCGAGCCAGACCACCTTGTCGTCGCCATCCCGATAGCGAAGCCGCTGAATGGTCTCATCGAGGTTGTAGGCCGTTCCATCCGGCAGGACATCAATGAGCTTGGCCGTCACATCCGTATCCTTGACGTCGGCTGAGACGTAATATGTAACTGTGATTGGTCCCGACACCTCGACCGCCTTTGCCAGCGGTGCAGAGGTATACACCAGGATGTCTCCGCGGTTCTCCATCCTTCGTTGATCGAGCGCACCCCCGTTTCCAGGGATTGTATTGGCGGCGCAACAGACGTTGCCGCCATAGCTCGGGGTGGGATGCAGAGGGTCGTAGGTGAAGGTGTCAGCCAGATCAATCGGCCGCCGCGCCGCTCGGCCGCTGGCTGGACCGACGGGACGACCGGTCGCGGACCCGCCGGAAAACTGCAGCAGGGCCGTCGGATCGTCTCCCCTGTGCGGGCTGAGCGTTCCATCGCCAGCGAGCGTGTTGGCATGGCCTCCGCTTCCGAGATCAAGCACCTCCGTCCTCGCTCCCTGCGGAGGCCAGGTCTCCGCATGCTGCCACTTGTTTATGCCCATGGTGAAGTACTGCACCTTCGGCGTCTTCTGCAGGAAGCCGTTGTCCTCGCCCTTGAGGAAGTGATCGAACCACGCGTAGGTCATGGCGTCGTAGTCCAGGCGGGCGTCGCCCATATCGCGTTCGCCGACAACGGTGTGCTCGGTGGCGCGCTTGTAGGCGCAGTGCAGGGTCGGCGCGATTACGGCGTACTGCTGATTGGCGATGTCGCCCGTGGCGTGATCACGAACGAAGTTGTAGGCTGCCAGGTTCGGTCCCGTCGAGACGTCGTACCAGGTCATGAACCAGAAGCCCGGAACGTTGATCGGCATGGTGTCTGACTGCCAGATACCGCCTTTGCGCCAGGCTGGATCATTTGGCGTTCGCTCGATCATGGCGCCGCCGGTGGTGTTGCTCATCGTGTCGCTAAAGATGCCTTTGGGGCCGCCGACAGCGGAGATAATGTCCTTCTCGGGCAGGTGCTCATAGGCCTTGGCCCAATCGATCGTCGGCATCTGTGGGGCGAGGTCGAAGAGCTTTGAGGCTGCGATGAGATCCGCCTGCGAGGTGTTCGCCGGGAACTGTGGACGCACCTGATTCTGTTCGCCGTAGAGCCAGTCGATGAAGAGCATCTGCACTGCGCCACCGCGATACCAGTTGCCCTGCTCGTTGTAGGGTCCAACCTTGCCAACGCCCGCGCCGAAGCTTTGCGGAATGATCGTCGTCAAAGCCTTGTTGCCAAGCGATGCCGCTGCGAGCTGCCACTCTGCGGTGGAGGAGCAACCTATCAGGCCGATCTTGCCGGTCGTCCAGGGTTGCGAAGCCATCCAGTTGAATTGGTCGTTGGCATCGGTAAGTGGCGCGCCAAGTATGTCGTAGTCGCCCTCTGAAAAGAAGTGGCCTCGCTCGTTCATCTCGACCAGCACATAGCCGCGTTTCACCGCGTCGAGTTCCTGAGTCATGTCACGATACGTTCCAAGCCGCACGTCCCAGAAGTTGAAGTTGTATGGGGTTCTGCTGAAGATGATCGGGTATTGCTTCGATGTGTTCTTGGGCCGGTAGATGTCGGCGGCCATGCGCTTTCCATCGCGCATCGGCACCATGACCTTGCGGTCGATCAGGGCCACATCTTCCAGTTCTCGCTCGACTGCCTCCCGCTTCGTGATTAGGGTGGCCGTTTGCTCAGGTGTTAGGTCGGTGCGTTGTTGCGCGGGCAGTGGAAGAACGAGGAGAGTGGCGGCGAAGGTAGCGCATGCAGAAGGGCGCATAGCGAGGAAGGGCTCCTGGAAGGGTGTGACTGCACCATAACAGAAACGCTCTGCAGCGGAAG
>CAXSEC010000104.1:0-12127 GCA_964236325.1 uncultured Acidobacteriaceae bacterium
CTCCTCCAGTAGCTCCAACTTGCGCGGCAGCGGCGTAATCATCGGCCGCGTCTCGCCAGGCCGCAGCGCCCGCGCCGGATGTGGATCAAATGTAACCACGACCGATCGCAGCCCCAGCTCTGCCGCCCTCGCCCGCACCCGCGCAATCACCCACCGATGTCCGCAATGCACCCCATCAAAGTTGCCGATCGTCGCAACCAGCGGCCCCATCGCGCGTGATATCTCATCCAGATGGCGACAGACGATCATGTCGCAATCTCGAACTCGAGCTGCAGCCCGTCATACGCCAGCCGGATCCCGTCCGGCAAGGCTCCATCCACCTCGGCATGGTCCAGACCATGGCTGATGTGCGTGAAGAACGCCCGCTTCGGCTTCAGCTGCTTCACAAATCCGATCGATCGCTCCAGGTGCGAATGGCTGGGATGCGGCTCTCTCCGCAGTGCATCGAGAATCAACACGTCCAGCCCCTCCAACAGCGCCAGACTCTCCGCCGGAATATCGCTCATGTCCGTGAGATACGCCGCCGACCCAAACCGATACCCCGTAATCGTCTGCCGCCCATGCGTCACCGCAATCCGCTGAAAGCACGCCCCAAATAGCTCCACCCCCGCACCCGGCCCCTCGTCCAGCCGATGCATCTTCACCCGCGCGCTCGTCGGATAGCGGTTCTCCGTGCGAAACGTGTACTCAAACACTCGCTCGATCGTCCGCGCCGTCTCGTCATCCGCATACACCGGCAGCGCCACCGGATGGCGAAAACTCAACGGCCGCAGATCGTCAAACCCCAGAATATGGTCGGCATGCCCGTGCGTGTACAGCACGGCATCGACCTGCGACACACCCTCTCGCAGCGCCTGCGCATGAAAGTCCGGCCCGGTATCAATCAGCACTACCTTGCCGCCGTACTCCAGCCGCACCGACGGCCGCGTCCGCCGATTGTGCGGATCGGTCGACGTGCACACCGCGCAGCCGCACCCCAGAGTCGGCACACCCATCGACGTCCCGCTGCCTAGAAACGTAAGCGTCGCCTGCATCCTCTACCGCACCAGCGTCGGCGTTCCTCCGCCAAAGCTCCCCGCCCCACCAATACCTCCGGCACCACCCGCACCGCCGAAGCCGCCCGCCCCCGCCGGTCCACCCTGTCGAGCCTGCGCCGACCGCGCCAGCGCCTGCGTCATCTCCAGAAACGCCATCCGCAGCTCAAATAGCGCACTATCCAGGAACACTTGCTCCTTGCCGCTCAGATTGCGCGCCGTCTTGTCCGCCAGCACACCCATCATGTCAATGCTCGATCGCGCCCCCAGCAAGTCCACCCGCGGCTGCTCACCCTCCTGCGTCGCTCCACCTAGCTGCATAATCGCCGTTAGGTACACCGACTGCACCAGCTGCTCGAAGTTCATCGCCGGCGGATGCTCCATCCCCGGGTTCGTCGCCCGGATCGCCGTCTCAATCCGCTCCGCCGTCTGCTCGTACGCGCGCTTGGATTGCTCCATCTGCTCCGCTGTGGGTGCCGGCAGCTCCTGCTCGCCGCCGCCGTCTTCCTCCGCCAGCGCCTCCTGCTGCGGCATCTCCCTCACCGCAAAAGCTCCAGCCGTCCCGTCAACGGCCCCATGCCTCGGCTCAACCGCCGCCAGCGTAGGCGCAACCGGCGCACTCGCCTCCACAGGAGCCCCCGCCGCAGCCTCCACGCGCGGCACCTTCGCCTCCACCGGCCGATCCGCATCCGGCCGCACCTCGCCATCCATGGTGAACTTGCGGCGGTCCGTTACTACAAACGGCTTATTTCCTTCCGGCATCGCTCTCTCCTGATCTTTCGTGTACTCGCACCCATAGGATGCACTTAGCCCGCCAGCCCAACCACCACCGGCAGCGAAACCGGCCGCGCTACCCCGCCCTCGTACCCAATCTCCTGCTTTGCCTCGATCGCCTCGCGTCGCACATACCCCAACGCCAGCACCATCCCCGTCAGACCACCCGCAACTCCTCCCGGCACCTCCGGGATGACCCCGACGCTCGTGATCTCTCCCACTGCCTTGCCCCCCGCACTCAGCACCGCCCCCGCCTGCGGCATCTCGCCCTCGAGAGCAAACCCCGCAAAGATTCGGTGCACACTCCCCCGCGACCGGATCCGCTCCACAATCTCCTGCCCCAGGTAGCACCCCTTGCTGAAGTGCAGCGCCTCCACCTGCCCCGTCTCCTGCGGCAGCTCCTTCTCCCGCAGATCCACTCCAAACTTCGGCCTACCCTCCAGCAGCCGCAGCGTCTCTAGATCACCTGCATCCCCCGCCACCGCGCCCGCCTCCAGCAGCGCCGCCCTCATCGCTTCCACGACCTCGGCCGCCGCCCAAACCTCGTATCGCGGCACAGCCCTGCCCGCCATCGCCTGCACCCGCACCTCCGCACCCTGCCAAACCGCATCGGCGAAGCCATACCCGCTCGCCGGCAGCCCGTCCGGCATCAATCCCAACCCACCAAGCACCCCTATCGATCCCGGCCCAACGATGGCCAGCCCCGCCCACTCCCCCGAAACATCCGCCAGCTCCACATCATCCATGATGATGAACCGGTCCAACATCGCCACCATCGGCGCAACCTGCGCAAGATCCGTCTCGAGTAAGATCGCGTCTTCCGAAGCGAACGCCGTCGCCGTCCCTTGGATCCGCCCCTGCGCATTCAATAGAAAATTGAAGCATCCGGCACCCGACCCCAGCGCCTGGATCGAGTTCGTCACCATCCCGTTCAGCCACCGTACCCGGTCCTCGCCCGTCACCCGGATCCATCCCACCTCCGGCAGCCGCGCCACGCACACGCCCGTCAGCGCCGCCCGAAAGCCCGCACCCGCCAGCGCCCGCGGCAAAACATCTGCCCGCGGCAAAGCATCTGCTCGTGGCGAAACATCATTCTCCGAAAGGGAAGTAGTCGGCATAAGAGGCATATCGGCAACATCACCGTAAACTTTAACTATAGTCGTCCGTCCCACCAAAGCCGCAAAGGAGCGGCCCGCGTGCCAGCCAGATCGCCCCGCCACCTCCGCTCCCTCGCCGCCGCGCTGCTTCTCTCCGCCGCGCTCACGGGCTCCAGCCAGACCACTCAACCACCCCCACCTCCCACCGCACACCCACCCAATCAGCCCGACGCCCCCACGCCGCCCATGACGAAGGCCCAGCGCAAGCAGCTCCTCGCCTCCGTCGACAGCATGCTCCAGTTCGTCAGCGCCGACTCCGCCCTGCCCATCCGCCACAAGGTCAAACGCAAGCTCATCTCCCGCGACCAGGTCGCTCACTACCTCAACCAGCGCATGCACGACGACGAATCCACCAGGCGCCTCGAACGCTCCGAGATCGTCCTCAAAAAGTTCGGCCTGCTCGATCGCTCCTTCGACCTCCAGCCCTTCCTCGTCAGCCTCCTCACCGAGCAGATCGCCGGCTTCTACGACAACAAAACTAAAACGGTAAACCTCCTCGACTGGGTCGACCCCAAAGAGCAGCAGCCCGTCCTCGCCCACGAGCTCACCCACGCCCTGCAGGACCAAACCGTCGACCTGGACAAGTGGGGCGACTCCAACGTTCACGGCATCGCCAAAACCTTCGCCGACGATCAGCGCCACGTCGCCACCGACGAGCTCGAAACCGCCCGCGAAGCCGTCGCCGAAGGCCAGGCCATGGTCGTCTTCTACGACGACGCCCTTCGCGCCAGCGGCAAGTCCCTCGCCGATCTACCAGACGGCCAGGCCCTCATCGACCCCGACGGCGACTCCGACACCAAAGGCTCCCCCGTCATGGCCCGCGCCCCCTACCTCCTCCAGCAATCCCTCCTCTTCCCCTACAGCTACGGCCTCGCCTTCGAGCAGACCGTCCTCCATCGCCGCGGCAAACAGGGCGCCTTCGCCGACGTCCTCGCCAACGCCCCCTCCACCAGCTACGAGATCATGAACCCCCGCATCTGGCTCGAGCACGGCGACGTCCCCACCGTCGCCATGCCCGACCTCCACCCGCTCCTCGACCCCGACTTCATCCCCTACGACGTCGGCGTCATGGGCGAACTCGACGTTCGCATCCTCGGCCACATCCTCGGTGGCGCGCCCGCCGCCGACAAACTCGCCCCCAACTGGGCCGGCGGCGTCTACTACGCCGCCCAACGCCGAGTCATACCCGATGGGAAGAGCTCCGCCACACCCGCCGAACAATCAACCACCGCCTCCATCGCCCTGATCTACGAGTCCCATTGGCGCACCCGCGAGGCCGCCCGCTCCTTCGCCGCCCTCTACGCCCTCGGCCTCCATCACAAATACGCCACCATTCATCGCCGCCCCGGCGACGAACTCTCCTCCCCAGGCTCGGACGAGCAGGTCTACACCACCAACGAAGGCGACGCCCTCATCCTCACCCGCGGCCGCACCGTCTTCCTCGCCGAAGGCCTCCCTCTCCCCCTCGCCCGCCAGGTCGCCCAACTCTTCGCCATCCCCGACCTCTCCGGCCCCCAGATCCAGACCCGCGTACATCCACCCGTCGATCCCCGCACACAAGCCAGATGGAGCGCTTCACAGCCCAACCACGTTCCAGCTCCTCACGAGCTCACGCTCTCTCTGGCCCGCCTTCTTCGCCAGTAACCCGCCTTCTTCGCCAGTAACCTGCCTTCTTCCCAACAATTTGTAGTTGTCAAAAGCGTAATTTGCAGTTGCCGAAAGCGTGATTTGTAGTTATTAAAGCGTAGCTTGTAGTTGTCGAAAGCGTGATTTGTAGTTGCCGAAGCATAACTTGTAGTTGTCCAACGCCTAATTTCTAGTTGTCATTCCGAGGCGCAGCCGAGGAACCCCCGCATTTCGACGTTAAGTACGGAGCGCAGCGACGCGAAGACACCACCACCAAACTCCGTCATCCCGACCGAAGGCGAAGCCGAAGTGGAGGGACCCGCTTCACCCACCCCCGCCGCCGCAAACTATACTCACCTCTAACCCCACCCACAGGAGCCACACACCTTGTCTCAAACCCCCCAGGCCGCAATCGGCATCATCGGCGGCAGCGGCCTCTACTCCATGCCCGGCCTCACCAACATCCACGAAGTCAAAGTAGAAACCCCCTTCGGCGACCCCTCCGACCCCCTCGTCTTCGGCACCCTCGAAGGCCGCCAGGTCGTCTTCCTCGCCCGCCACGGCAAGGGCCATCGCATCCTCCCCTCCGAGCTCAACTTCCGCGCCAACATCTACGCCCTCAAAGCCGCCGGCGTCACCTCCATCCTCTCCATCTCCGCCGTCGGCAGCCTGAAAGAAGAGCACAAACCCACCGACTTCGTCATCCCCGACCAGTTCATCGACCGCACCTTCGCCCGCCAAGCCACGTTCTTCGGAGACGGCATCGTCGGCCACGTCGCATTTGGTGACCCCGTCTGCCCGCTGGTAGTAGCCACCTTCGTCAAGGCGTGCGAAGAAGTCGGCGTCACCGGCAAACGCGGCGGTACCTACGTCTGCATGGAAGGCCCGCAGTTCTCCACCCGCGCCGAGTCCAACCTCTACCGCAGCTGGGGCGCCGACGTCATCGGCATGACCAACCTCCAGGAAGCCAAACTCGCCCGCGAGGCCGAAATCTCCTACGCCACCCTCGCCATGGTCACCGACTATGACTGCTGGCGCGAAGGCCACGACGATGTCACCGTCAACCAGGTCATCGCCGTCATGCACCAGAACTCCGCCGCCGCCCAGAAGGTCGTAGCCGCCGCCGTCCGCCTCATGCCCACCGACCTGACCGCCAGCCCCGCCCAAACCGCCGCCAAATTCGCCATCATGACCGACCGCACCCTCATCCCCCCAGCCACCAAACAAAAACTCCATCTCCTCTTCGGCAAATACCTCTAGAGGCGCCTCGGCCATGTACGTAAGATCAACAACCTTCTACTGCCCTCATTGTAAGAAGAACTTGGGTTCTTATGTGGTGGCCTCCCAAGTGCTCTTGGGGCCTGAGTTGCGGCCTTGCCCGAAATGCAAACTGCCATTCAGGTCAACAAGAAGGGAGTGGGTGCAGCTGAATAGAGGAAGGAAACTGGAGTACTTCGTGTCCCTCTGGACGATCGCTTGGCTTCTTGCCTGTATGACTGTGGGCGCCACCTTTTTTGGAACACTAATGGCTGCCACTTTAGGAGTATCGGCCGGGCTCTTCTCCTGCCTTCCACTGTGGACCCTTAAGGCAATAAAGGTTCAATCCTCAAAGAAGAGAACTAACCTGTCACAACCATCACCTTGAAACCTCAGGATTACGTCCTCCGCGTCAATTCCTTCCGATTGACTTCAGGGCCACTGCCCGAACCGCCGCCGCATCCACCAACGCCGCATCCCAGGTCATGGACCGGAAACTTTCAATCTGCGTGAATCGCCCTCCTCCTGGGTGATAGGATGTGGCTGAGCTAGCGCGTTAGACCGTGCGTCAGCCGCCACGTTGGGCCCGTTTTCCTCCCCATACAACTTCACCTTCGGAGAGTTCCATGGCCCCCGCTCGCGCGCTCTGCCTGCTCGTCCTCGTCTCTACTACCCTCGCCGCCCAGACCTCCACTGCGAAGCCCCGCATCAAGACCGAAGCGGAGCTGCCGCGCTTCAGCTATCCGGTCAGCGGCACGGCGCAACAGCTCCTCGAGGCACCAGCTCCCGACTTTTTAGCCTTCGCCATGCCAGTGCGGGCCGACCTCGAGAAGACCCTGGCGAGCTACGAGATTGAGGATCATGCGACGCTGCGCAGCATGCTGGAGGCGCGGCTTGGCGTGGACCTGATCGCCGGGGGTCGCGACCAGGAGGCGCTGGACACCATCCAGCAGATGCGGGCGCTCGAGGATAAGCCGGCAGAAAAGCTGACAGACGCTCTGCCACAGGAGGTCTACCTGCGCTCGCGCATGGCCGGACCGGCGACCTCGCCCGGCTCCTGCCCAGAGAGGTACGAGGCGCTCTACCGTGCATCGCTCAAGCCGTTGCCCTGGAGCGTGGCCGGCCCGGCGATCAAGGAGGCCCGCGGCTTTAATCACGTCGCGACCCGGCAGTTCTTTCTCGGGATCACCGATGCCCGCGTGGGGCCGACACTGGCAAAGCAACATGCGCTGACGCTGGCGGAGGCGGAGTATGTCATCCGAGCGCGAACGGCGATGCTCGTCATCGCGCCCTGTACCGCGCCGGCAACATCTGCACTCAACGAGTACGTCGCCCTGCACGATGTCGCAAAGCCGGACATCTGGGCGGTACGGGAGATGAAGCTGCCGCCAGCATCCCAGCTGACGCCGGTCAACGTAGCGATCTGGGACTCGGGACTCGACCTCACCCTGTTTCCCGGCCGCCTCTATACCAACCCCACGCCGGCCGCGACCGAGGACCTGCACGGGATCGCCTTTGATGTGCACAGCCTGCCAACGCATGGCGAGCTGATGCCCCTTTCGGCCGAGCAGCGCGAGCAGTATCCGGTGATGGTCCAGCGGATGGAGGGCGCAGGCGATCTGCAGAACGGCATAGACACGCCCGCTGCGGCGGCACTCCAGACAACAATGCATTCCATGACGCCTGCCCAGATGCGCACCTTCTTTGACCAGCTCGATATCGCGAGCGGGTATGCACATGGCACCCACGTAGCGGGCATCGCCGCTCGTGGCAACCCGGCGATTCGCTTGGCCTATGCGCGTCTTACGTATGACACCAACAATCCGCACCTGCCGCCCACAGAGCAGGACCTGCGCCAGCTCACCGCGCAGTACGCGACTGTAGTCGAGTGGTTCAAGGCGCATGGCATCCGGGTAGTGAACATGAGCTGGTGGAACCGCCCTTCGAACTACGAGAAAGACCTCGCCGACAACGGCATTGGCAAGGACGATGCAGAGCGCAAACAGCTGGCGCGCCACTACTTCTCGATCGAGCGGGAGGCGCTGTTCAAAGCCATCCAGGGTGCACCGGAGATCCTGTTTGTCACCATCGCGGGAAACAACAACGCAAATAACGCGTTTGAAGAATGCATTCCATCGTCGTTTGTGCTGCCCAATCTCATCGTGACAGGTGCCGTGGATCAGGCCGGCGAAGAGACCGCCTTTACCAGCTATGGCGCCAACGTTCTGGTGGATGCCGATGGTCTCGCCGTTCCCAGCGTTGTGCCAGGTGGTGCCACAGTCAAGGAAAGCGGAACGTCCATGGCAGCCCCGCAGGTCACCAATCTCGCGGCGAAATTGCTTGCAATCAATCCTCGCCTGACGCCGGTACAGCTAGTTGCGCTGCTGCGTGATGGCACATCGGCGAGTGAGGACGGGCGACGTCACCTCATCAACCCCGAGCGATCCCGACAGCTGCTGCAGGAACGGGCCAGTCACCTTGCCCGCGCGATAGAGTAAACCCCCACGCCACAGAGTGCACTCAGCCCGTATCCTGCTCAGACCTTCGCCAACCTACGCCGGTTCCACCTTCACCTGCGCCGTGCCCGCATGCGTAAACCCAAGCTTCTTCGCCGCCGTCCGGCTCAGGTCGATGATGCGCCCCTTGTCCGAGTACAGATCCACAACCTTCACCACGACACTGCGATTGTTGCCCAGGTTCGTCACCTTTACGCGCGTCCCCAGCGGGATCGTCGCCGAGGCCGCAATCATCCGATTCGAATGAAAATGGCCATGGTCTGCCGTCCGTCGCCCCTCAAAAACATGGCTGTAATACGCCGCGACTCCGGTCTGTGACTCGAAAGCAGGCTTCTGTGCAAACGTCGGAACGCTCGCGCACAGCGCGCATCCCAGTAGTCCAAAAACAATGTGTTGTTTCACCGTCATAATTCTCCAGAAAGCAAAGTTAGAGGTCGAACATCGGAGCTTCACTCCAACACACGACACGATCAGGGAGGAACTCCAGTCTCCCCCATCCCCACGCGCCTGTCCATCCCGGTAGCCTTCAGCACGACCCACCCAGCCGCCATCATGCAGGTCATCCTGCGATCACGCGCGTCCCAAAGCCCAAACGCCGTCCACCCCGTCCAGACGGCATAATGAAGAGGTCGGCAGCTGCCCCATCGCAACCCCCCGCGGATCGTGCCGGTTCAGACCTAACCCGCGTCTATTGAATGTTTTAGAATCAACCTGCAGGAGGAGCACACCTCCCTCCGCCAGAGAGAACCCACACCGCATGTCCATTCTCGTAGTCGGCTCCGTTGCCTTTGACACCCTCACCACCCCCACCGGCCGCGCCGAAAAGATCCTCGGCGGCGCCGCCACCCACTTCGCCCTCGCCGCCAGCTACTTCACAAGCGTCGGCGTCGTCGGCGTCGTCGGCACGGACTTTACCCCCGAGCACGAGGCCGTCCTCACCCGCCGCGGCATCGACACCACCGGCATCGAACACGCCGACGGCCTCTCCTTCCATTGGACCGGCTCCTACACCGGAGCCATGAACGAGGCCACCACCCTCGGCACCGACCTCAACGTCTTCGCCAACTTCTCCCCGAAGATCCCCAACAGTTACAAATCCTCGGACTTCCTCTTCCTCGCCAACATCGACCCGGTCCTCCAGCTCCGCGTCCGTCAGTCCCTGCCTAATGTCAAGCTCGTCTGCGGCGACACCATGAACTACTGGATCGCCGACCACACCGCCAACCTCAAGAAAGTCCTCGCCGAACTCGACGTCCTCCTCATCAACGACGGCGAAGCCCGCCTCCTCACCGGCGAGTCCAACCTCGTCCGTGCCGCCGAAGCCGTCATGGCCCTTGGCCCCAAATCTCTCGTCATCAAGCACGGCGACTACGGCGCCACCGCCTTCTTCTCGACCCGCTCCTTCCCCGGCATCAGCACCGCCCCGCGCCCCTTCCGCGCCCCCGCCCTGCCGCTCGCCGAGGTCATCGACCCCACCGGCGCCGGAGACTCTTTCGCCGGCGGCTTCTACGGCTATCTCGCCTCGCAACCCGCCCTGACGCCAGAGGTCTTCCGCCGCGCCATGTTCTACGGCGGCGTCATGGGCTCCTTCGCCGTCGAGCAGTTCGGCACCAAACGCCTCGAAACCTGCACCCGCGAAGAGATCGACCAGCGCTTCCGCCTTTTCGAGGAGATCTCGCACCTTGACGTTCCGCAGACGTAGCCGCCGCCTTCCTCCCGCCAATCCCGGCACCCGCGCATCCGGCAGCGCGCCCAATCGTCCCGCCACGCCGCGAGGCGCCCGCGGCAACAAATCCCTTTCCCTCACCGACAACGACCTCATCCGTCCCGCCTCTCGCGAAGAAACCCTCCCCACCGTCATGGGCGCGCTCGCCCTCGCCTGCCTCACCCTCATCGTCTGCCTGCAGAAGGGCTACCTCCTCCTCTATGGCGACGCCGTAGCGCACCTCGGCATCGCCCGCCGCATCCTCGACGCCCGCTACCCCGGCCTCGGCCAGCTCGGCGGCGTCTGGCTCCCTCTGCCGCACCTCCTTATGCTCCCCTTCATCGGCAACATGGAGTGGTGGCAGAACGGCATGGCCGGCGCCTGGCCCTCGCTCGCCGCCTTTCTCCTCGCCATCATCGCCTTCTATCGCCTCGCCCGCCGCCTCATGCCGCCGCTCTGGGCCCTCGCCTCCACCGCCTTCTTCGCCCTCAACCCCAACCTCCTCTACATGGCCACCACCGCCCTCACCGAACCCCTCTTCCTCGCCATCATCCTCTGGCTCGTCCTCCTCACCACCGAGTGCCTCGAAGCCCTCAACGCAGCCGCCCTCAACGCAGCCGCCCTCAACGCAGCCGCCCCGAAAGCACCCGCCCCTAACGCAACCGCCCGCAACGCAGCCGCCCCCAATGCCTCCGCCGACCACCGTCCCGCCACACTCGCGCACGTCCGCTCCCGCCTCTTCTACATCGGTCTCCTCATCGTCGCCGCCGTCTACACCCGCTACGACGGCTGGATCCTCGCCGCCCTCATCTGGTGCGTCCTCGCCCTCGCCCTCCTTCACCATCGTCAGCACGCGCGCGACCTCCGCGCCGCCTTCGCCCTCTTCACCCTCATCACCATCGCCGCTCCGCTCGGTTGGCTGGCCTACAACCAGCACTTCTTCGGCGACCCGCTCGACTTCCTGCGCGGCCCCTTCTCCGCCTCCGCCATCGAGCGCAAAACCTCGCCCCCCGGCGCCAAGCACTACCGCGGCTGGCACAATCCCGCCTGGGCCCTCCTCTTCTACACCCGCACCGCCCAGGTCGATACCACCGCCTGGGAGATCGGCTTCCTCACCCTCCCTCTAGCCCTTATCGGCGCCTGGCGCGTTTTGTTGAGCTGGCTCCGCCCCGCAAGCCGCACCAACGATGGAACTGTGTCGGTCACAGAGGAAAAGAGCCGTCATCTCGACCGAGCAACGCGAGCGGAGAGACCCCTGTATTTGGCTGAAGCCGGAACCACCTCCACCGTCGGCAACAGCAGCGCAACTCACCTCGAACTCCCCACCCTCCGCCTCCCCGCCGCCGCCCTCCTGCTCTGGTTCCCGCTCCCGTTCTACGTCTACTCCATCGCCTGGGGCTCGGTCCCCATCTTCATCCCGCAGCTCTACCCGCACTCCTTCTACAACGCCCGCTACGGCATGGAACTGCTCCCCGCCATCGCCCTCTTCGCCTTCGTCGCCCTCGCCTGGACCGAGCGCCGCCTCCGCCCCACCCACCCCCTCGCCGCCCGCCTCCTGCCCCCCTTCTGCTTCGCCCTCACCGCCGTGAACTCCGTCGTCATGATGGCCCAGACCCCGCTCGTCCTCCGCGAAGGCATCGTCAACTCCATCACCCGCGTCGCCTTTGAGCGCTCCCTCGCCCGCCAGCTTGAAAGCTTCCCCGCCGGCTCGCGCATCCTCATGTCCACCAACGACCACATCGGCGCCGTCCAGCAGGCCGGCATCCCGCTCCACCTCCTGCTCAGCGAAAACGATCGCGACAGCTTCCAGTCCGCCCTCGCCGCCCCCGGCACCCAGGCCGACTACATCATCGCCATCGCCAAAGACCCGGTCGACGCCGCCGTCCGCGCCCACCCCGACAACCTCAACGAGCTTACCGTCCTCTGCACCACCGGCCAGCCCTGCGCCCGCATCTTCAAATCCACCCACGCCCCCGACCCGAAACTGATCCCCCTCACCACCACGCCCTAACCCGCCACCGACCGCCATCATCTCGACCGAAGTCAACGCGTAGCGTA
>CAXSEC010000105.1:0-12098 GCA_964236325.1 uncultured Acidobacteriaceae bacterium
CCTTCTCTCCGCCGCTCTGACGGCATCTGCGGGGGCATGCAACCGAACTGACCTTTAGCTCGTCTCTAAGAAATCGTCGCCAGCAGCTTGTTCTTGATCCGGCGTCCTCAAAGGCAGGTACGCATGCGCCTTCTCTCCGAGTTCGACATTCAATTTCAGCTCCCCGCGCCGACAGCCATGGTGGCTCTGCTGCATCTGCATCCGTCCCTTGATCCCTTTCTCGTCGAGCCGGACACGCTGCTCATCGAGCACGTCGACGCCGATTCCACCACCACCATCACGCCTGGTCTTTATCTCGACAGCTTTGGCAATCGGTGCGCACGTTTCTCCGCTCCGGCCGGTGGGCTGCGCCTCAGCGGCCGCAGTGTCGTGGAGGTTCCTGCGGAGCCCGACCCCATCAACACCGCGGCGACCCAGGCGTTGGTCGAAGATCTGCCGCCCGAGACGCTTCAGTTTCTGCTCTCCAGCCGCTACTGCCAGGTCGACCAGATGAGCGGCATCGCGGGGGATCTCTTCGGCTTCACCAGTCCCGGTTGGGCGCGCGCCATCTACATTCGCGACTGGGTGCACAACCACGTCGCCTTCAACTACAAGGCCGCCCGCCCCACCAAGACGGCGCTCGACGTCTTCACCGAGCGCGTCGGTGTCTGCCGCGACTTCCAGCACCTCGCCATCACGCTCAGCCGCGCCATGAACATCCCGGCCCGCTACGTCACCGGCCATCTCGGCGATATCCGCCATCACTACAGCGGCGCAGGCGACTTCTCCGCCTGGTACGAGGTCTTTCTCGATGACCGCTGGTGGACCATGGACGCGCGTCACAACGATCCGCGCTTCGGCCGCATTCTCATGGCCACAGGGCGCGACGCCACAGACGTCGCCCTGACCACCAGCTTCGGCGTTGCCAATCTTGCCAACTTTTACGTGGAGTCGAACGAAGTGGATGCGGCCAACAACAAGCTCCCCGTGCCGCCGAATCCGAACTTTCCTCGGTACGCTCCGGCGCCTATCATCACGGCCTGACCCGAGGTCTCCCGGTCGCCACCACTTATACTTACGCCTGAGACCGCGGCCGAAGCGCGCCGAGGTCCCGAAGGAGTTGCATGGCTGCACTGATTGAAGCAATCAACATCAAACGCAAGTCCGTCTTCGAGTTCGAAAACGCACCGTACGCCTGCCTGGACTCCGACATCAGCACGCCTACCGCGCGCGGCGGCCAGACCCTCGTCCGCCTGAAGATGCGTAACCTTCTCACCAGCGCAGTCTTCGAGAAGAGCTTCAAAGCCGGCGACCGATTCAAGGAGCCGGACCTGGTCCTGGTGCCCGTCTCTTACCTTTACAGCGACACTGAAGGCTCACACTTCCTCGATCAGGAGTCCTTTGAGACCCTGACCCTCGCTCCTGAGACCGTCGGTGATGCGCTCGATCTGCTCATCGAAGGCACCCTACTCCAGATGCACAAGTACAACGGCAACCCCATCGCCCTGCAACTGCCCATCTTCGTCGATCTCGACGTCGCCTACACCGAGCCCGGCGTGCGCGGCGACTCCTCAAGCGGCAGCGTTACCAAGTCCGCAAAGCTCGAGACCGGCCTTGAGATCCGCGTGCCGCTGTTCATCAAGCAGGGTGAAAAAATCCGCGTTACCACAGAGACGCGCGAGTTCGCCAGCCGCGCCTGATTGGGATCGCTCCGCCTCTTACCACTTCGGATCAAATTCCGGAGTGTGGCCATGGGCGCCCAGCGGCACCATACTGTTTATGGCCACCCAATCCCTTCCCGCCGCGACGCTTATGCCTGCTCCCAGACCAACTCGCATTCCTCCCTCCGGCGACTTTGCCGGCAAAGCCTGGCAGCAGGTGCTCGCCCGCGACTCCGCTGCTGACGGCGCCTTCGTTTACGCCGTTCGCTCCACCAAAGTCTTCTGCAAACCGAGCTGCCCGTCGCGTCGACCCACCCGCCGCAACGTCAGCTTCTTCACCCTGCCCGCCGAGGCCGAGGCCGCCGGCTACCGCGCCTGCCTGCGCTGCCGGCCCAACGACCTCGCCACCACCCCCGACCCGCTCGTGGCTGCCCTGGCCGCCGCAACAGATTATCTCCAGCAACACGCCCGCCACGCCGTCAACGCCCGCGTCACCCTCGCCTCGCTCGCCACGGCCATCGCCGTCGATGCCGCCACCATCACCCGTGCCTTTGAGCGCATCCTCGCCACCACCCCGGCGAAGTACGCCCGCAGCCATCGCCTGAACGCCTTCCGTGAGAGCCTTCAGCCCCAGCCCGCAGCAAGCACGATCGCGCCTGCGAAGCCCAGCATCACCGAAGCCATCTACGCCGCCGGCTTCGGTTCCTCCTCGCGGCTTTATGAGTCCAGTAACGACACCCTTGGCATGACGCCGTCGACCCTCCGCGCTGGCGGCGCGGGCGCCACCGTCTTCTACACCCTTGCCACCAGCCCGCTCGGTCGAACCCTGATCGCCGCCACCACCACCGGAGTCTGCGCCATCGCCTTTGGCGACTCCGACCCCCAGCTGCGCCGCGATCTTGAAGCCCGCTTCCCCAAAGCCGTCCGCCGCGAGATCCACGATCCTACGTCCGCCAGCCGGACCTGCCCGGCTCGATCTCCGAGTGTCCCGCTTTCCTCCGAGGTCGACGCCGGATCCCATCCTGATCCCGAGTCCGCTCCTGATCCCGAAGCTGTCACCGCGCATTGGCTCGCCGAAGCGTCGCGCTTCGTTCTCGCCGCCCTATCGGAAAACTCGATCGCCCGCCGCTTTCCCCTGGACGTTCGTGCGACCGCCTTTCAGCAGCGCATCTGGCAGGCCCTCCAGGCGATACCCCGGGGCGAGACTCGCAGCTACGCCGAGGTCGCCCTATCGCTTGGCCAGCCATCGGGCGCCCGTGCTGTGGCCACTGCCTGCGCCGCCAACCCGGTTGCGCTTGCCATCCCCTGTCATCGCGTAGTCGGCTCCTCAGGAGCGCTTGCCGGCTATCGCTGGGGCGTCGAGCGAAAACGGTCTCTGCTCGATCGTGAACAGCTTTCCCAGAACGCTCGCGCACGTGGCTGACCAGGCTGCTTGCGCTCCAAGTGTGGGTAGTGGGAAAAGGTTTTCCTAAGATTGACGTTGTGATTGCAGTCACTAGCTTGCTACGGTCTCGATGTTCCAAGATCAAACTGTTTCTCACATCCTGCTTCTGGAAGGCTTCACCCATGCGATCTGCACTTTCTGCCCTGTTTGTTGCCGCCACGTTCGCTTTACCCGCCGTCGCGCACGCTGACGCAGTGGATGACTTTACGGTGACGGGTCATGGTCTAGACCTCACCTTCTCGCTGCCTGCCACGCCTGTTGTTGGGACCAACTACTCGAAGGGCTTCTACTTTTATCTTGGCGACGTTGCGTTTACGGAGAACGGCACGATGATGACGGCGGCGGACGTGTACTTCTACACGAAGCCGGATGATGGTGGCTTCAGCCTGGAGGATGCGGCTGACAACGATATCGACGGCCTGAACTTTACCGGCCCCAAGCTGTTCACAAGCGGGGTGAAGAAGCCGACCTTCAAGGAAGGCATGTTCAACCTGACACAGTTCGATTGCGGGAGCACTTCAGCGGCTTCGACAGATGCGGCTCTGGCACCATGCAAGTACCACCTGACGATTGATCCGGCGACGACGCCGACGCCGACACCGGAGCCTGGGTCGCTGGCGCTGCTGGGAACGGGTGCGCTGGGTGTGTTTGGGGTAGTGCGGCGGCGGTTGTCGCTCTAGCTTACGTGCGTTGCAGGATGTTGAGGAAGATCGCCGGACGGTGGACCGCGGAGGATGTGCGGGCCTGCCGTCCGGCGTTTGCAGGACGCTTGCCTGATGCGGCTGCATCCTATCGCTTGAAGCGACATGAGGATGGAGGAGACGCATGGACAAGGTTGAGGTTTCAGACGATCAGGTAACGACGCTTGATGACATCGCGCCAGGGTTGAAGGGGCTGCGGATCGTGTTCGTCAACGTCTTTGGTGTATCCCATGCAGATGGAACGTGGACGCTGATCGATGCGGGGATACCGGGGTCAGCCGGACGGATCCGGAGTTGGGCGGAGAAGAAATTTGGCCGGCCGGCCAAGGCGATTGTGCTGACGCATGGGCACTTTGATCATGTGAGCGAGGCGGCGGCGCTCGCGGATGGTTGGGACTGCCCGATCTTTGCGCATCCGCTTGAGTTTCCCTACCTGACCGGACAGAAGGCGTATGACGCGCCAAATTGGCATGCGGGCGGCGGGTTGATGAGCCTGCTGTCGCCGACGTACCCGAAGGATCCGATCAACCTGGGAAGCCGGTTGAAGGCGCTGCCGGACGCGGGCACGGAGATGGCGATCGGGGATATGCCGGGATGGACGCTGCTGCACACGCCGGGGCATACGCCGGGTCATGTGTCGTTCCTTCGTAAGCAGGACATGACGCTGCTGGTCGGGGATGCGTTCTGCACGACGAAGCCGGAGAGCTTCTTTGAGGCCGCGATTGCACAGCAGCCGGAGCTGCATGGGCCACCGGCGTACTTCACGTCGGACTGGGCGGCGGCGAAGAGCTCGGTCGAGAAGCTAGCCGCGCTCAAGCCATTTACGGTGGCGGTGGGGCATGGCAAGCCGCTAACCGGGCAGGGTGTGGCGGAGCGGCTGCAGGCGCTGGCGGATGCCTTCGATGTGGTCGCGGTTCCGGACAACATACGGTAGGCGAACATTCAGGAGATGGCACGAAAAGTTGTAGAGCGGCTTGACTTGCCAATCCGAGTGACTGGCGGTAGCATCCAACTCAAGAAACCGGTCTGCAAAGCAGGTGCGCGACCAACGCTGGTTGAACCAATAATCATTGAACAGGGATCCAGCTCGTAGATATGGCTCGGTGTGCAGTGTCCGCCAGTTCGGAATGCCTAAAGAGCCACGGCGGGGTCCCACCGTCTTAGACGGGTTCACCAGCGACTCGACGCACGGCCCAGCGGATCGGTTTTCTTCTCTTCTCTCCAAGGTTTGTGGTGCAAGCGGCGCTGTAGCCTGTATTTAGCCGTGCACCCTATCCTTCTTCATATCGGCCATCTGTACGTGCCTACGTTCGGGCTGCTGGCGGCTCTGGGGCTGGCGGCGGCGGCAAGTCTATCGTTGCGCACAGCGGCTCTGGCGGGAGTGTCGCCAGACGGTGTGTGGGATGCGGGGATGTTTGCGGTAGTGGCGGCGTTTGTGGCGTCGCGGGTGCTACTGGTTGCGTTCAACCTAAAGAATTTTCTGGCGGCTCCGATACTCCTGCTGATGGTGCCGTCATTGACGGCGGTGGGGTTGGCATTGGCGGCGATGGCGGTTCTGATGTATCTACGATGGAAGCGAATGCCGCTGCTGCGTGTGCTCGACGCATGGGCGGCGCCGGCGACGCTGCTGTGGGCGTTTTTGGCGGTAGGGCATCTGGCGGAGGGATCGGATCCGGGGCTGCCGTCGCGGATCGGGCTACGGACGTCGCTGGCGGGGTATCGGGAGCAGCCGGTGGCGCTGTATGCGGCGGTGATGGCTTTGGGGATGACGGCAGTGTTGTATTCGCTGCTGAAGCGGCAGCACGCGGCAGGATGGATGGCCGGCGTGGGATTGGTGATGGTGGGGATTGCGCAGTTTGGGCTGACGTTTCTGCGGATTCCGTACGGGTACGAGCCAGGGGCGGCTTGGACGTGGCTCGATCCGGTGCAGTGGGTGGCGCTGGGGATGGTGGTGACGGGATGTCTGCTGTGGCTGAGGCCGGCGCGATCGCCGGTGATCCATCGGGAGCAATCGAAGCATGCGTACCAGAGGGAGATGTAGCTATGCCGTCGAAGAATATGTTGCCCAAGGGCCAGCGCCGCCGGTCGGTTCGGCGGGAGTATGTGGCGACGCGCGGGGTTGAGGAGGCGGCGGCGCCGGTGGTTCCGCTGCTGACGCTTGATCCGTATGCCGAAGGCGCGAACGACGCAACGCACAGCGCGGTGGTGCCGGTGGAGGCGCGCGGCTTACGGCTGGACCAGTACCTGGCGCAGGCTATTCCGGAGATCTCGCGATCGCGGGTGCAGCTGCTGGTGGAGCACGGACAAGTGCTGATCAACGGGCTTGCACCAAAGGCGAAGCACAAGGTGACGCCGGGCGAGGTGATCGTGATTCAGGGATCGCCGCGGCCGGCTCCGCTCAAGGCGACGGCAGAGGATATTCCGTTGGACGTGGTGTATGAGGACGACTCGCTGGCGATCATCAACAAGCCGGCGGGGATGAGTGTGCATGCGGGCAATGCGGCGCCAAAGATCCGTCCAGGGCAGGCGAGTGAGGAGAGTGGCGGAGATGAAGCTATCGCGGAGGAGGAAGGGTCTGGTGAAGACGACGATCCGCGATCGTCCGGGACGCTGGTGAATGCGCTGATGCATCACTTTGCGGGGAAGCTTTCGAGTGTGGGGGGCGAGCTGCGGCCGGGGATCGTGCATCGGCTGGACAAGCAGACGAGCGGGCTGATCCTGGTGGCGAAGGATGATCGGACGCATACCAAGCTGTCGGAGGCGTTTGCGGAGCGGACGGTGCACAAGACGTACGTGGCGCTGGTGCAGGGGCATCTGCGGCGGGATGAAACGACGGTGACGCTGCCGATCGGGCGCGACCTGATTCGGCGGACGCGGATGACGACGCGACGGCCGATTGAGGCGGTGGGGGTGCGGAGTGCCATCTCGCATGTGCATGTGGTGGAGCGGCTGCACACGGCGTTTGGTGCGTTTACGTTGGTGGAGGTGACGATCGAGACGGGGCGGACGCACCAGATCCGCGTGCATCTGCAGGCGTTGGGGCACCCGGTGGTGGGGGACACGGTGTACGGGGCGGCGGCAGTGCTGCATGGCCCTGACGGAAAGACGCTGGAGCTGGGACGGAACTTTCTGCATGCGGCGCGGCTCGAGCTGGCACATCCGAGAACGGGCAAAGCGCTGGTGGCGGAGGCGCCGCTCTCAACGGAGCTGGTGCGTTTTCTGGCGGAGCTGCGGCAGTGAGGCAGGGGAGAAGGGAAAGCCAGTAGAATCGACCCCGTGATCGATCGCGTTTCTTGTCTCCGTACTTTCTTTGTTGCCGTGTTGCTGGCGGGCTCTTTCGTTCTCGCTGCAGGTGTCTCGGCGCAGGCTCCGGATGCGTCGCAGCGAACGGCTACGCCGTACTATCCGCCGAAGCCGGCCGCGCCTGTTTCGGCACCGGCGTCAGGGGCGACAACGTCTAGTGCAGCCGGGACGTCGCAGAGTACGCCTGCGGCTTCCACGCCATCAGCGCCTCCGACCGTTGCGCCATCGACGCCCTCCGCTACGCAGACGCCGACGGTGACCTCGGCACAGCAGGGAGCGGCGGACGACGAGGCCAGCACGACGTTCAAGGTGCAGGTGAACGAGGTGAACCTCATCTTCGCCGTGACGGACAAGCATGGGCGATTTGTGACAGGGTTGCGGCAGGAGAACTTCGGGCTGCTGGATAACGGGAAGCCGCCGATTGCGGTGGTGGGGTTTCGCCAGCAAACGAATCTGCCCCTGCGAGTAGGCGTGATGGTCGATACGTCGTCGTCAATTAGGTCGCGATTTCAGTTTGAGCAGGACTCGGCGGTCGAATTTTTCTTGCAGACGATGCACCGGAACGATCGGGCGTTTGTGGAGGGGTTTGATATTCAGACGAACCTGGCGCAGGACTTTACGAACTCGGTGGATGCGCTGAATCAGGGGATTCGCAAGCTGCGGCCGGGTGGCGGAACGGCGCTCTATGACTCGCTGTACAAGACCTGCCGCGACCAGATGCTGACGCTGCGGGACGATCTGGCGGTGCGGAAGGTGCTGATCCTGCTGTCGGATGGCGACGATAACTACTCGCGCGCGGAGCTTTCCGATGCAATCAAGATGTGCCAGCGATCGGAGACGATTGTGGAGACGATCTCAACCAATCTGAGCCCGACGAAGGATAAGGGTGATGAGACGCTGCGCGTGATCTCCGAGGCGACAGGTGGGCAGGCGTTTTATCCGACGAAGCTTGAGGATGTTGCGGTGGGCTTTCGGAACATCGAGCAGGAGCTGCGATCGCAGTACTCGCTGCAGTACCGGCCGGCGAACCTGGTGGACAATGGGGCGTTCCGGACGATCTATCTGCAGGCGCTCGATCCGCGGTATAAGGTGCGAGCAAGCAAGGGGTACTTCGCGCCTCGGCCGGCGCAGTAGCGCGCTACACCGACGGAGGCAGGTTTGCCGATGAATTCAAAATCGCTGACGAGGCGAAGAATCCTGCAAGGGGTGGGAGCAGCTTCGTTGATGGGAGCCGCGGACGCGATGTCCGTAACGGCTCCTGCGGTGCGGGGCGCTGAGTTTGTATCGATCCTGCGACAGCCGTCGTTCGTGCGGGTTGTTGTTGGCGATGCGGAGGATGAGGCGCCGCGGGTTATGCAGCGGTCGGGCGAGCGGGGGGCGGCTGCGGGCGTGGAGTTAAGGTGTGTAGTGGGAGCCGCGGAGCTGGGACTGACGCTGCAGGCGCCAACGGCGAGTTTGCGGTGGGTGCATTTGCGGTGGATGGGGAAGACGGCGGCAGACGTGCGGGTGCTGGGGGATGCTTGGGAGCGGAGCTATGGCGATCTGGCGTGGATGGCGATCGAGCCGGAGCGGGTGTTGCCCTGGTATTGCCTGCTCATGACGGTTGCCGGACCCGGTGCAAGCACGTGTGGGTATGGAGTGCGGACGGGTGCGGGGGCGTTTGCCTTCTGGCAGGTGGATGCGGAGGGGATCTCGCTGTGGCTGGATGTGCGGAATGGTGGCAGTGGAGTGCGGCTGGGCGAGCGCGAGCTGAAGGTGGCGCGGGTGGTGGAGCGGCAGGGGCATGATGGAGAGACGGCGTTTGCGGCGGCGCAAGCGATGTGCCGGCTGATGGCGCCGGAGAAGCCCTTGCATGCGGAGCGGGGTGGGCTGCCGGTCCCGACGATCTTCGGCAGCAACGACTGGTACTACGCGTACGGGAAGAACACGTCGGCGGGGATCCTGCGCGATGCGGCGCTGATGCAGGAGCTAGCGCCGGCAGCGGGGCCGCGGCCGTTTACGGTAATCGACGACGGGTATCAGGATCGAGCGGTGTTCCGGGATATGGCGCGGCTGGCGGAGGAGATTGCGGCGAAGGGTGTCGTGCCGGGGGTGTGGATTAGGCCGCTGCGGGCGGCGAAGGGGACGCCGGCAGGGCTACTGCTGCCGACGGCGCGCTTTGGACCGCGGCATCAGGAGACGGAGGGTGCGGCGTACGATCCGACGGTGCCGGAGGCAAGGGCAGCGGCGCTGACGGTGGTGGCGGAGGCGCGCGGGTGGGGCTACCGGCTGATCAAGCATGACTTCACGACGTGGGAGCTGCTGGGGCAATGGGGGTTCCAGATGGGGGCGTCGCCGGCACGGGATGGATGGAGCTATCACGACAGGTCGCAGACGAACGCAGAGATCATCGCGGCGCTGTACCGGGACATTCGAGCGGCGGCAGGAGACGACCGGCTGGTGCTGGGATGCAACACGGTTGGGCACCTGGCGGCGGGGATCTTCGATGCGCAGCGGACGGGCGATGATGTTAGCGGGAAGGACTGGGAGCGGACGCGGCGAATGGGCGTGAATACGCTGGCGTTTCGCCTGCCGCAGCACCGGGCTTTCTTCTCGATTGATGCGGATTGTGTGCCGATTACGGCTGCGGTGCCGTGGTCGCTCACAGAACAGTGGCTGCGGGCGGTGGCGGCCACGGGTTCGGTGTTGCTGGTATCGCCGGAGCCGGGGGCGGTGGGCTTGGACCAGAAGCGTGCGTTGCGGGAGGCGTTTCTGCAGGTGGGTGCGGCGGCGAGCCGGCCGGCGGAGCCCCAGGACTGGGTGGCGTCGCGGACGCCGGGCGTATGGCGTGCTGGCGGGGAGCAGACCCGGTATGGATGGGTGGATGCAGGAACAGGGGCGAGTCCCTTTCCGGTGTAGGCAGCACATCGGGAAGGCTGCTGGGCCTGCATGCAGGGTAATCTGCCGAGAACTATCAGGAGGAGGACGGAGATGATCTTTGCGGCCCCGAGGTTTGCGTAGGAGAAGCAGAAGCGGCAGGGGATGTAGAAGTGATCTTCGACGCGGAGCGACCAGACGTGGGAGAGGGCGCGCTGCCGGGTAGCCGATGAGAGCGAGGTTCCAGGTAAACGTAGGTGTGCCAGGGCGGACGGACCGGAGTCTTGCGACGACGCGTTATGAGCCGATGGAAGCGTTCGGTGACCCACCCCCGGCTTCGCTTTAGGCACGTGTGGCGAACTGTAAGATAGAGGGACCTCATGGATCCCCAGCACATACGCAACTTCGCGATCATCGCGCATATTGACCACGGCAAATCTACACTGTCAGACCGTCTGCTCGAGATGACGGGATCGCTGACCTCGCGCGAGATGCAGGCGCAGGTACTGGACGCGATGGATCTTGAACGGGAGCGCGGGATCACGATCAAGGCGCATACCGTCCGCATGGCGTACAAGGCGGCGGATGGCGAGCTGTATCAGCTGAACCTGATCGACACGCCGGGGCATGTGGATTTCTCGTATGAGGTGTCGCGGTCGCTGGCCTCGTGCGAGGGCGCGTTGCTGGTGGTCGATGCCTCGCAGGGTGTGGAGGCGCAGACGCTAGCGAATGCGTATCTGGCGATCTCGAACGGGCTTGAGATCATTCCTATCATCAACAAGATCGACTTGCCGTCGGCCGATATCGAGCGGACGAAGGAGATGATCGAGAAGTCGGTGGGGCTGCCGGCGGATGATGCGATTGCTGTCTCGGCGAAGACGGGCTTGAATGTGGCGGCGATTCTGGAGGCCGTGGTGACGCTGCTGCCGCCGCCGCTGGGCGATCCGGAGGCGCCGCTTCAAGCGTTGATCTTCGACAGCTGGTTCGACGCCTATCGCGGAGTGATCGTGCTGGCGCGCATCATCAACGGCAAGCTGCGCAAAGGCATGAAGATCAAGGTGATGTCGAACGGCAAGCAGTTCGACGTGGAGAGTATGGGCGTGATGACGCCGAAGCCGGTAGAGCTGACGGAGCTGACGGCGGGCGAGGTGGGCTTCTTCGTCGCGACGATCAAGAACGTGGCTGACACCAAGGTGGGCGACACGATCACAGAGGTCGAGCGGCCGTGTGCGACGGCGCTGCCAGGGTTTGAAGACATCAAGAGCATGGTCTTTGCGGGCCTGTATACGGTCGACTCGCATGAGCATGCGCTGCTGCGGGATGCGCTCGAAAAGCTGCGGCTGAATGATGCAAGCTTCAACTTTGAGCCGGAGTCGTCGGTGGCGCTGGGGTTTGGGTTTCGCTGCGGCTTCCTGGGTTTGTTACATCTAGAGATTATCCAGGAGCGACTAGAGCGCGAGTATGATCTGGACCTGATTACGACGGCGCCCGGTGTTCGTTACAAAATCACGCTGACAGATGGATCTGTAACTGAAGTGGATAATCCATCGCGGTGGCCGGACCCTTCGAATATTGAACAGATTGAAGAGCCCGCGATCACCGCAAAAATTTTGACCAACGAGGAGTACGTTGGTGGCATTTTGAAGCTGGTGGAGGACAAGCGAGGACGGCAAAAGAACTTTGAGTATGTCTCCGAGACGCGGGTGATGATCACGTACGAGCTGCCGCTGAACGAGATTGTGCTGGACTTCTATGATCGGCTAAAAAGCGTCTCGCGCGGTTACGCATCACTCGACTACGTGGTGGCGGGTACTTGGATCTCACCGATGGTGAAGATGGATATTCTGATTGGCGGAGACCCGGTGGATGCGCTGTCGATCATTGTGCATCGGGATGCGGCATTTGATCGCGGCAAGGCGCTGGTGCATAAGATGCGCGAGTTGATTCCGCGGCAGATGTTCGAGGTGGCGATTCAGGCGGCGATCGGGTCAAAGATTGTGGCACGGGAGACGGTCTCGGCCATCCGCAAAAACGTTATTGCGAAGTGCTACGGCGGAGACATCAGCCGGAAGCGCAAGCTGCTGGACAAGCAGAAAGAGGGCAAGAAGCGCATGAAGCGGATCGGCAAGGTGGACATTCCGCAGGAGGCGTTCC
>CAXSEC010000106.1:0-12020 GCA_964236325.1 uncultured Acidobacteriaceae bacterium
GAGTTGCTCAACCCAGCCCTCAACGGCGGCTCGCTCGATACCACCTTCCCCATCTGCGTTCCGAACGCCGCGAAGCTTAATACGAACCTTCCGGCGAACAGCAAAGGTCAGATCTACGATCCCCTCAACTGCACGCCTTTTGCCGGCAACATCATTCCGCAAGGGCGGCTCAACCCGGCTACCCTGAACTACTTCAACGCGTTTCCGCTACCCAGCCGGACGGATCGCGTACTGCAAAACTATTTTGTGCAGAATAACTCAACAACAAAGTACAACACCTTCGACATACGCCTGGATTGGAACGCGACCGCGGCCGATCTTTTCTTCTTCCGCTTTTCCTATGACAATTCCACGTCGGACAACCAGTCTGAGCTGCCCCAGCAGCCGGGGCATCCTCCTTTGTCGGCGAATGGCGCGGAGAACTACGGCCACGCTCGCGGGTATGATCTTGGCTACACGCATACCTTCTCGCCCCGCGTCGTAAACGATGCTCGTATTGCCTACAACCGCGATAACTATGGCTTCGCACCTTCCAACAACGGGATCAACGTAGGCGCGGCTCTTGGCATTGCAGGAGAATCCGGCATCGCCGGCACCTCAGGCGGTCCGCTGATCGGCGGATATGGCAATGAGATTGAATACACGGGTGACTACGGATTGTTCGCGGTCCCACAAAACACCTACGAAGTGACCGACACACTGAACCTGAATCTTGGCAGACACTCCTTGAACGTGGGTGGCACCTTGCTTCGGCGTCAGGTTAACTTCTTTCGTCCTATCTCCGGCAAGGGCTTTTTCTTCTTTGCGGGTAACGGAGCTGACTTCACCGGATATGAGACCAGCGAGATGCTGGTTGCTCCGGCGGACAACTACTCGATTGGCTCGCAGACGGGCTACTTCGGGAACGTGAGTCAGGAAGATGCTCTCTTCGCTCAGGACGACTTTCGCGTTACAAAGAAGTTCACGCTCAACCTTGGTCTTCGCTGGGACCTACTTACCTGGCCGTACGAGGAGCATAACAATCAGGCTGCCTTCGACGTTGCCACGGGAAATATTCTGGAGGCTGGCGTCAATGGCGTTCCGAGAAGCATCATCAATCAGGATTACCTGAACTTCGCGCCTCGCGTGGGCTTCGCCTATGACCTGCGTGGTGACGGAACCAGCGCGCTTCACGGTGGATATGGCATCTTCTACTTCCCTGACTATGGGGGTATCAGCAACCAACTGGGGCAACAGCCACCGTTCGGCGGGTCGGTCGCGTACTACGCCTTCAACGGCTTCTGCGGCACCTTCACCGGGCAGACCACGACAGGCACGCCGTATCACTGCCCTGCCTACACTTCGGGCACATCCGCGACTGCTCCACTGCCGGCGCCCGGCTTCCCTAATTTCAATCCTGACGCCCCTCCGCAAGGATTGGGTGGGCTGGCGGTCGACCGCAACAACAAGCATAGCCGCATTCAGGAGTACAACCTGCAACTTGAGCAGCAGTTTGGCCCACGTGATGTATTTTCAGTGGCCTACGTAGGTACCTATAGCGACCGGCTATCGACCTACTACAACTACAACAACTACACCATCGGAGGGACCGTAAAACCGCTTCCTAATCTTGGCGGAGTTACTCTGAACGAGTACAACGGCTCGGGAAACTACAACGGCCTTCAATTGCACTACGACCATCGCGCCAAGAACTTCACCGCTACCGGCGCTTACACCTGGTCGCACGCCCTGGATAACTCGGTCAGCGCCTATGGTGGTACCTCACCAGCTATTCTGCTGTACTACAACCAGAAAGCAAACTATGGCAACGCTGCTCAGGATGAGCGTCATGTGTTCAGCTCCTCCTTTGTCTATAACCTGCCCTTTGGACATGGCCAGGAGTATTTTGGTGGTGCCGGTCACCTCCTCGATCTGGCAGTCGGAGGATGGCAGATCAATGACATTGTTCTCCTCGCGACGGGGCAGCCCGTCGATCTCTATGCTGCCGGCAGCGCTTCTCCAGGCAATCGTCCGGACCTGCAAGGACAGATCCGTTATCCAAAGCAGATAAACGGCTACTGGTTTGATCCCAGCTCTTTTTCGAGTGCAAACCTGCCGGTCCAGCTGGCGACCGACGGAACCGGGAACAGTGTGTATCAAAGGGTCGGTACACTCGGACGGGATCAGGTCTACGGTCCAGGTAGCCGCACCATGAATCTGGGCGTGCAAAAGAATCTGCATCTCACCGAGGGTAAGTTTCTCGAGCTCCATGCCGACGCCTTTAACGTCTTCAACACGGCGAACTTCGGAAACCCAGGAAACTCTCAGGCAAATCTAAGCACCTTTGGTGTGATTACAGGTCTTGGTGGACCGGCACGTCAAATACAGTTGGCGGGCCGCTTCGTCTTCTAAGCACGTCCTACCTAGGGCAGCATAGGCCCGGTCTGCCCGGGGTAGTTTGTGGCTGCCGGGGAAGCCACTTAGGTCGGCACCGAGAGCAGTTTGACTGGCGCTCAGGGAAGAAGCTGGAGAGGTGCCGCGTCTGAGATCCCTGCGGTTGCATCGGCATCGGCTGCAGATCTCAAAGGGGATCTGACGTGTGACTATGGTTGTGGGCCTCAGCGTCCAGTCGCTTCGCTAACACCCAAGGACCACTTGCCATGCAGACTTCCCGAGCCAGCGGTGCTCCTGTCCTCACCGCTCCCAGCTTTTACCTGACCGGTCGCCAGCCACTTCGCGCCGAAGCCATTCTGCTGGCCGCCGTAGCTGCAGTTGCGGCGCTCTCCTCGGTCCTCTATGCCCTGGGTCATACGGGACAGGTACATCTCTCATCCGACCGTGGGGGCGAGTCTCGCGCGGCGGCCGGCGCTCCGGCGGCCGAGGAGAAAGACGATCCATCGCAGATCGACACTGTAGTCCTTGGTGATCCCGCAGACGCTCCCGTGCCCGCGCGACGAGGCGACCACGTCAGCGAGGTTCATCCGACCATCCTCGTTCACCTGCCCCGCTTCGGCGATCAGGTAGGCCTCATCCCCGACACTCCCGCCGGCCGTCTTCTCTACGGCTGGCTCGCCGCCTTCAACCAGGCGAACTACTCCAAGCTTCGCAGCGCCTTGCCCAATGTAGCGCCTGGCTCCGCCGGGGCGGCACAGATCGAGCTTCGGCAGCAGACCGGCGGCTTCAACCTGCTTTCCGCGAAAGAGGTCCAGCCCGGCGTCCTGGTGTTTCGTCTGCGCGACCAGACTCCTTCGCCGAACGAAGTACTCGGCACCCTGCAGGTGCGTCCAGATTCAAGTCCCGCCGCCATCGCAAGCTTTAGCCTTCGTGCGGCTGTTGATCCTCGCCCGGAGCTCACTCCACCTGGTCGTTTACCTTCGGCCGCTGTCTCGCGGTGAAGCGTATGTTCCCCACTGATCGCATAGTCAGTAGTTGGTGAGGGCGCCAGCCTCCAGCAGGACCTGTGTCGCACGCATACTTTTCGCGGTTGATGGAACGCACTTTCGAGGAGAGCAAACCAATCGGCAGAAAAGGACTCTCACTGTAAGGGTGCTACCTGGAGGAATCATGGCCGCGTCCTTGCGTGCGCTTCTGTTCTACATATTTCTCATTCTTCTGGTCCGCATCGTTGGCAGAAGGCCTGGCAAGCAGATCACGCCCTTTGAGTTTGTTCTGGTGTTCTTTATGGGTGGCCTGGCCCTAACAGCAATGGTCAGCGATGACGCTTCGCTGACCAATGCTGTTGTTCAGGTGCTTACCATTGCTCTTACACATTTTGCCCTCTCCCTAGCGCGGAGCAGGTCGTCGCGCGTGGCGGAGTTCCTCGATGGAACACCGCTTATCCTGCTCGAAAACGGCCGGTGGCGCTCGAACACACTCAGCAAGATGCGGATCCAGGACGACGATGTGATGGCACAGGCGCGAGACCAGGGAATTATGGCGTTAGACAAGATCGAGATCGCCATCCTGGAGAGAAACGGGCAGATCAGCGTGATCGAGGGTGGCAAAAGGTGAGTGAAGTTCCGTTCCAGCAGCCGGTCGAGGACTCGGTTCCTCGCATCAACGAAGAGGTCGCCGTCGGCGAGGATCTCAGCTTTCAACGACGCTGGTGGAAGTTTGAAGGAGCCATGTGGTGGGTGATCGCAGTCCTTTTAATTTTGAACCTCGCCGGGGTCTTCGGGCGTGGACCTCTCGCACATACCCGTATCAGCAACGAGGCGATGGTCATCAAGTACGACAGGGTAGAGCGCACCGGCACGCCGTCATTTTTCGTAGTCCAGTTACAACCGCAGGTTCTTGCTCAGCGGAGCTTTAAGATGCATGTAAGTCAAAGCCTGGTTCAGGAACTTGGGACGCAGCGTGTCATACCATCTCCTTCCGAAACGACGGTAGGCAACGGTGGACTCACCTATTCGTTTTCCGCGGAGCCTGGTCAAGGTTCAGTAGAGTTTGCTCTTCAACCTGCCAGACCCGGGATTTTCAAGCTTACCGTGCAAGTCGCTGGATATCCTGAGCTAGCGATGCGAGTTGTCGTTGTTCCGTAGGGGCATAACTGAAGAACGGGAAGTGAGATTGGACTAGCAATGGCCACAATGATCAACGCGGTTATCGGCTACTTTTTCTTGATGCTGACAGTACGACTTCTCACGCGGCGGCCCGGTGCTCAGATGACGATGTTCGAGTTCGTCATAGTATTTCTCATTGGTGGCGTTGCCATCCTGGCGACAGTCGGCAATGATCGATCGGTAACAAACTGCGCAATGGCAATCCTTACTGTGGGAATGCTCCATAACACCGTCTCCTGGGTGAAGGCGCGGTCTCCCCGATTCGGCGCGGTTATAGATGGAACGCCCCTGGTGCTCCTCAAAGACGGTGCCTGGGTCGATGAAGTCATGCGAGGAATGAAGCTTGCACCGCAGGATGTCATGGCGGCGGCTCGCATGAAAGGGATCAACTCGATCTTTGATGTGAAGTATGCAATTCTGGAGCGCAACGGCACGATCAGCATTATTAAAGCAAAGAAGGAAGCTGCTTGATCCCTTCAGACCAAGGCAACGAGTTCGAGACGAACATCCCAGAGCGGATGGATCTTCTGCCCTGGTCGAGATGGCATGTTCGCATCATCACGGCCTTGGGAACCTCCTGGTTGCTTGACGGCCTGGAGGTGACCCTGGTTGGATCGTTGTCCGGGATCCTGGAAAGTAAGAATGGCCTGTCGTTGACCGACCCTCAAGTTACGGCCGCCGCAACGATTTACTTAGCCGGGGCTGTGACCGGAGCTCTTTTCTTTGGTCATCTTACAGACCGGCTGGGTAGAAAGAAGTTGTTCCTTGTCACACTGGCGACCTATTCGGTTGCAACCATCTGCACAGCTTTTTCAATGAACTATCTCTTCTTTGCCGTGTGCCGCTTCGCGACTGGCATGGGTATAGGCGGCGAGTATGCCGCAATCAATTCGGCAGTCGACGAACTAATTCCCGGAAAGGTGCGCGGCACGGTTGATCTGTTCGTCAACGCGACCTTCTGGGTAGGTGCGACGGTTGGCTCGATTGCAGCGTTCCTCTTACTTGGTGGACACGGTCTTCCTCTCGATAAAAGCTGGCGGCTTGCCTTTGGAATAGGTGGCGCGTTAGGTCTCGGAGTACTGATTCTTCGCCTCAAAGTTCCAGAGAGTCCCCGCTGGTTGATGCTTCGCGGTAAAGAGAACGAGGCGGATCACGTCGTCGGCCAGATTGAAGCTGAAGTTAAGAAGAGCGGGAAACAAATTACTCCACCCACGGGTGAAATGCTGAAGCTGGTCGCCCGCGACCATACTCCACTCAAGGAGATCTTTGCGAACATGCTGGGGGAGAACAGGAGCCGATCTTTCCTTGGGCTGGCTCTGATGGTGGGGCAGGCGTTCTTCTTCAATGCCATCTTCTTTACCTACGCCCTGATCGGCAAGCAGTTCTATCATGTACCCGATACGAGACTTCCGTTGCTCCTGCTTCCCTTCGCGGCGGCTAGTTTCCTTGGTCCGATCCTTTTAGGAAGATTGTTTGACACGGTGGGCCGCAAACCAATGATCACGGCGACCTATGGCCTAGCTGGACTTCTGCTGGCGGGTGTCTGCGTCCCCTTCGCCCACGGGAGCCTTGGTCTGCGGGGGCTTGGCATCTGCTTCACGATCATCTTCTTCATCGCGTCTTCAGCAGCCAGCGCGGCGTACCTGACGGTGAGCGAGATTTTCCCGCTCGAGATGCGCGCCTTCGCGATTGCGATCTTCTACGCTGTCGGAACCTTGATTGGTGGCGTCGGGGCTCCGCTCCTCTTTGGCGAGCTGATCCAGACAGGATCGCGAACCTATGTGGCGGAGGGATGGGCGCTGGGGGCAGCGCTGATGCTCTTCGCTGCCGTGATGGAAGGCTGGATCGGCGTTGAAGCGGCGGGTCAGTCGCTGGAGGCCGTATCCAAACCTCTGCAAAGTAGATAACTTTTCTAGTACTGAGCAAGTCTTCAGCGATAAGTGGTTCTGAGGTATGCGAGATAGCACCATCGCCCACGGCTCCGGCACATCGCTCCCACAAGCCTCAGCTGCGTAGATCGTGGACCTACGGCTTCGGGCCGTCTTCCTGCTCAACCTCTTTTCCTTCGCCCGGGAACGGCCAGGTGCGATTGAGTGGCTGGGTCGCCTCCCGCACCTGTTTGGGAACTGTATTGACCTTCAGGTTTTCGAGCACGTGCACTCCCAGCTTGCCGGCGCTCGCCAGGTCGGTATCGCCATCATGATCGAGATCGGCGAAGATGAATTGCGTTCCGGCGCTCGCGGTTCCGTTGACCGAGAGAGCAAAGCGCGTGAAGGCCGGATCCGTACTACTGTCCGCAACCTGCATGCTGCCTGAGGCGCTGGCAGCCCGGGGAGCGGGCCCCTGCTTACCCGGTTGGGACTGCTCGCGAGTCGGCAGCTTATAGGCGTAGACCACCACAGGATCGTAGGACCCGGGATCGTCGCCGCCATGTCCTCGGTACCGCTTGCCAGTCACAAGCTCCGGTATTCCATCGCCATCAAGATCGACCAGAGCGAGCGCATGGGACTGCGAGAACGACTCATCGATGGTGTGGCGAAGCCATGTCGGGTGCTCTTTTGGACCGGCTTGCTCCAGCCAGTAAAGACCGTAGCCATGACCCTGGCCGTAGATGAGATCGAGCCTGCCGTCATGGTTCACGTCATAGCCGAGGATCGGGAAGCCCGCGTCACCGATATCCCAGTCGCCATGCCACTGCCACTTGTCGGTATCAGCGTCGATCTGCTGGAACCAGCCATGGGTTGTCAGCACATCTGCCTTGCCGTCCCCATTGATGTCGGCGATGCCGATGCCGTGGCCGTCCTGCACCTTGTCGCCGAGATGGTGAACGCGCGGCTTGTCTTTGCTGAAGTCGACCCAGAGCACGCCGCCGCGATTGTAATGCGCGAGCGCGAGCTCCGGTTTGCCGTCGCCGTTGATGTCTCCGAACGCGCCGCCCTCAGTGTCGAAGCTGTCAGTGATCTTTTCGCCCTTCCATAGGGTGCCGGCGGCCGTCGCCTGCGGGCCGGGATTCTTGTACCACCACAACCCGTTCTGAATCCAGCCGGTGGTCACCAGATCCGGCAGCCCGTCATGGTCCACATCGATGATCCACTCGCCGCAGTCGGATACAAACTCATTGTGGATGCCGACCGTCCGGAACTGGTGCTGCTTCCACTCTCCGCCAGAGGCGCCGGGATTCTGATACCAGTACGCGCCACTTAACAGATCCTGGAAACCATCGCCGTCCATATCTAGCAGCGAGATGCCTTCAGCATGATCGCTGCCGAGACGATGCGAAAGAAAGGCAAGTGGAGGCTCGCCACCGGGGCCTTTGCCAGGGTGCTGCATGCGGAACTCTGTGGCATGCGCGGGGTCCTGCGCGTGGATGATTCCGGTCAGGGCCAACAGAGCAAGCAGGGGGGCAACGTACTTTGGTGCAGCAGGCATTAGGGTCTCCGTCGCAGGTTAAACAATCTTCATGGTGTCAGGGTTCCAGTGCACGATCGCATCCTTCTCAACGCTCAGATTGCTCAACAGGGCGGCGCCCGCGGCGCGGAAGCCGAAGGTGGCGTCTTCTACGACGGGCTGGCGGCTGCGAACCGCACTGAAGAAGTTCTTGAAGTGGTCGTAGCTGTCCACGTAGCCGGCAGGCGCGACAAACTTCTGCACCTCCTGCACCGGCGGACCCTCGTTGTGCCTGATGGGATACTTCTTGCGATAGGCGTCCAGCGTCTGGGTCTGCATGGCCTCGGCAAAGGTCGAGACGGTGTAGCCGGGCTCGGTTGCCAGCGGCGTACGGCTGACCGTGACCGTGTTGCCGGCGATCTCCATCAGACCCTCGGAGCCGGTAAACAGGAAGCCTTCACTCTCTTCGCCGCCATCCACGAAGTTCACATGCAGGCTGAGATTGAAGCCCTCGGGGTAGTCAAACTGTGCCAGCAGAACATCGTAGACGTCGCGGCCGTCGTTCCAGAAGCGAAGACCACCGGTCGCCATGGCGCGCGTTGGGCCCTTTGCGCCGGTAATGAAGTGGGTGCCGCTGAAGAGATGCACGAAGAGATCGCCGGCGACGCCAGAGCTGTAGTCCTTCCATTTGCGCCACTGAAAGAAGCGCTCCGGGTTCCACGGAAGCTTTGGCGCAGAGCCCTGGAAGCGCGGCCAGTCACAGGTCTCGGGCGAGGCGTCCAGCGGCACCGTATAGTTCCACGCGCCGATCGAGGAGTTGCGATCCCAGCGGGCGGAGACCATGTTCAGCTTGCCGATCGCGCCCGAGGCGAGCAGCTCCTTGGCCTTCGCGTAGACGATCGAGCTCACGCGCTGGCTGCCAACCTGCAGGATCCGATTGGTGGATCGCGCCGCATCGATGATGGCCGGCCCATCCGGGTACAGGTGGATCATCGGCTTTTCGAGGTACACGTCCTTGCCCGCGTGCATGGCATCGACGGCAACCTGTTTATGCCAATGATCGGGCGCGGCGATCAGGACAGCGTCCACGTCCTTGCGGGCCAGGATCTCGCGATAGTCGCGCGTGGTAAAGACGTCCGATCCCCATACCTCCTTGACGTGCGTCAACCGGCCGTCATAGCAATCAGCGGCGGCGACAAGCTTCACCCCCGGACCCTGCAGCGCATATCGTGTGTCGCTTTGCCCCTGAATGCCGGCTCCGATGAGCGCCAGGTTCACCATGTCGTTCGGCGAGCGACGCGCGGGCGCAGGGGACTGGGCGAGCAAAGGGTGAAAGTGGGTGACAGCTGCAGCCGAAAGCGCGGTCGTGGCGGTCGATCGAAGGAAGGTTCTGCGGTTGAGCATGGTCGATAGTATCTCGCTTTCGTAGGCGTACGAGGTACTTACACGCTCGCCGTTGGACAGTAAGACACGCAAGGGGTGGCTGTCCAGTGCAAAGGTCCTGGCTCGTAACTTTTCAGCGGCAGTCACTCGAAGTTGATCCTGGTCTTCAGAAAGCTCATATCTGCGTGCAGTCCTGCTTGTCGTGATTTACCCGGCAGTCATCTTCCATTCGTTGTTTGTTCTCAAACGATCGATAGAGTGACGGGAAACAGAGCAAATGAAAAGGTGTTGCAGTCTTTTGGAGGTAGTGTGGATCTCACGCGCAGACGAGGCGGCTTGCTGCTTGCAAGCTTTGGTATAGCAGTTATCAGCTCCACGAGCCTGCAGGCTCAATCGACGCAGGGGCTGATTGTTGGAACCGTTGCTGACCCTACCGGCGCAGCCGTCGGCAATGCCACTGTAAAGGTGACAAACATCGACACCGCCGTGGTCAACACCACGACAGCCGACGGCAACGGCAGCTACCAGGTGCTGAATCTGGTGCCCGGTCACTACAGCGTGCATGTGGATGCTCTCGGCTTCAAGTCGGTGGACCTGGAGCAGCTCGTTCTGACCGCCCGCCAGCAGCTTCGTGCGGACGCCCAGTTGACCCCCGGCAACGTAAGCGAACAGGTCACGGTCAACGCCTCGACAGCCGGCGTGATCGAGACGGAGACGGCATCCATCGCAGCTTCGCTCGACTCGGCTGACGTACGAAACCTGCCGGCCAACTATCGCGCCAGCTCCAGCGGCACCAGCCCGCTCAACCTGATCCAGACGCTGCCCGGCGTCCAGACGGACACAGCACCCAACAATGGCACGGGCGGCGGCTTCTCCATCCAGGGCGGCCTGCCCTTCCAGACCGAGGTCACGGTTGACGGCATTACGTCGCAGAACACCACGTCGAATTCGCCTCTGCCGAACGCCTTTCCCTCGGGAGAATCGATCGCCGAGCTTCGCGTCGATGGCGTGCTGAACAACGCGCAGTTCGGTCAGCCCGGCGAGGTCACCACGATCTCGAAGTCGGGAACCAACACCCTGCATGGCGGCGTGTTCTGGTACCACCAGAACGCCGCCTTCGATGCCACACCGTTTGGCGCCGCATCGAAGCCACGACTGGTCGGCAATGACTTCGGCGGCTCGGTCGGCGGGCCGGTCGTCATCCCGCACCTCTATCACGGCCGCGACCGCACCTTCTTCTTCGGCACCTACGAGGGCTTTCGGCTGCCGGAGAGCGTGGCCAATCAGTACATCGTGCCCAGCACGCTCATGAAGCAGGGCAACTTCAACTTTCTTCCCGCCAACTCGCTGGCGAACCCGTTCGTGCCAGGCACCTTCTACGCGAACAACACCTTGCCGGCGATCAACAGCGCGTCGCAGAAGTTCCTGCAGTTCTTTCCCGACCCGAACCACGGCGATCCGACGGCCTTCCCGAACGGCGTGCCGAACTACTATGTCAACCAGCCCGCCGACCAATCCTCAAATCAGTTCGACATCCGCGGCGATCAGTACTTCGGCCAGAAGGCTCTGATCTTCGCCCGCTATACCTGGAAGAACTACAACATCGGGCTGCCGGAGCCGCTGCTGGTGCCCAACAGCGACCAGACGATTCAGGACCGCATCCTGGTGCTCTCCGGCAACTACAACTTCACACCGCGGCTGATCAACGAGTTTCGCTTTGGCTTCACCTTCGACAACACCGGCCAGACCAATGGCTTCAATGGTCCCGCCTTTGCCGGCTCAACCGGTCTGCAGGGCCTTACCAACCTCTACTACAACGGCATACCCGAGCTTGACTTCAAAGCTCTGTCTTCGCTGAACGCCGACCGGCTTACCTCCATCACCAAGTCGCGGACGCTGCAGTACCTGGACACGGTGAGCTTGCAGGTGAAGAGCCACTCGCTCAAGTTCGGCATCGACCTCCGGCATGTGGAGGCGGTCACGCCGCTTAGCTTCTTTGGCGCCGATAACTACGGCACCTTTGACTTCACCAGCGCGCAGTTCACCGGGCAGGAGTTTGCGGACTTCCTGATCGGCGCCCCAAACGTGACCGAGTACGACCAGGTCAAGGCCGATAACGACGGGCGCTCGCTCTACTGGAATGGCTTCTTCCAGGACGAGTGGCATGCCACGCCGAAGCTGGTCGTGAGCTACGGCGTTCGCTACGAATACCACCCGGCATACAGCGATCCGTCCGGCAATATCGGCAACTTCGATCCGTCGGTCGCCAAGTCCGGGCGCGTGATCTATCCGACTGGCGGCGAGGGCACGCTCTCGCAGGCCTTCATCTCCTCGTTCAATGGCTGCGCGATCGGCGCCTCAACCGGGCTGCCGGCGCAGAATGGCGCAGCCTGCACGCCGGTGCTCTCGAACTCGCAGGCTGGCCTGCCGGCGGGTCTGCGTACGGTCCCCACCAAGCGCTTTATGCCTCGCTTCGGCCTTGCCTATCGACCGTTCGACAACGATCGCACAGTGATCCGCGGTGGCTTTGGCATGTACGACATCACCCTGCTTGGGCGCAACTTCTACTCACTGACTGGCACGCTGCAGTCCTACACGGTTGCCTTCCAGAACACGCAGACGCCCACCGGCCCATCCTTCGCATGGCCGGCGATCGGTGCCGGAACCGGGGTTAACAGCGACTCGGCCTCCTACGGGCAGGCGTACTTC
>CAXSEC010000107.1:0-11935 GCA_964236325.1 uncultured Acidobacteriaceae bacterium
GGCCGGTGAGAAGGGCGGCGATGACGCCTTCGCGGACGACCTCGGAGATGGACTCTCGCACGAAGACGGACTGGTCAAACAGCGGGGTGACTTTGAGGGTTGGCGGCAGGCCGGCGGTGACGACGGGGATGGCCTTGCGCACGTTCGAGACGATGTCGAGGGTGGAGGTCGAACCGTTTTTAAGAACGGTGAGCAGGGCGCCGCGAATGCCGTCCTGACGCACGACGTTGGCCTGTTCCGCGTAGCCTTCGCGCACCTGGGCGACATCCTTGATGAAGACGACGGAGCCGGAGCTGGAGCGGATGGGCAGGTCGTTGAGGGCGGAGACTTCGGTCGGCGAGGAGTTGAGTTTGACGATCCACTCGCGATCGCCGAAGCGCGCGGTGCCGGCGGGAAGGATCAGGTTCTGCTGGTTGATGGCGAGCGAGACGTCGGTGGCGGAGAGATGGTGGGCGGAGAGCAGATTCGGGTCAGTATCGACCATGATCTGGCGCACTTTCCCGCCGTAGGGCAGAGGGATAGAGGCTCCCTGGACGTTCGCGAGACGAGGCCGGATGAAGCTGGTACCGAGATCGTAGAGATCCTGCTCGCTGAGGCCCTGGCCACCGAGCGAGAGCTGGAGGATGGGCACGCTGGACGCGTCGAACTTGAGGATGTTGGGCGGATAGGTGCCGGGGGGAAGCTGACGCAGGATGGTCTGAACGACTGCCGTGATCTGCGAGATGGCGAGCTCTACCTTGACGGTGGGCTGGAAGTAGACGTGGATGACGGCGACGCCCTGGTAGGACTCGGACTCGGAGTGTTCGATGTCGTTGACGGTGGTGCTGAGGGCGCGCTCGCAGACGGTGACGATGCGGCCTTCCATCTCAGTGGGGGTCAGGCCGGTGTAGGACCAGACGATGGTGACCACAGGGATGTTGATGTAGGGGAAGATGTCTTTCGGGGTCTCGATGGCCGAGCCGATACCGAGCAGAGCGATGAGCAGGCAGAGGACGACGAAGGTGTAGGGTCGGCGGAGAGCAAGTTTGACGATCCACATGCGGGGTCACTGTCCTTTGCTGAAGCGTGTTCTTTGGACGAAGGTCAAGCTAGAAAAGACGACCTGGCGGGCCAGCGCGTGTTGCCGGTGCTGCAAGGCATCGCAAGAGGACCGGAGATGCGGGTTGCTACGAGGATGGATGCGGCAAGCGGATCGAGCGACGGGTGTGGCTGGCGGCAGTATCTGGTCTACGAGCCAGTGGGTGGGGCCAGACGGTAGGGCGCGTGCAGTTTAGCGGGCCTGGGCGATCTTCTTCGCGGTGGGCGTCTCGGCTTCGATTGGACCCTGGCCGGGCGCGCCGGCCTCGCAGCGGCCGCGGATCGCGGTGTGCAGACGCTGCTGGAACTCGCTCGAGAGGGTGTAGAGCTCGTTGTTGCGATAGACCTCGATGGTCTGGCGCGTGGTGTCGAGCACGACTTCGCAATGGTGACAGGCGGCGGAGTGCTCGCGAACTTCCTCAAGCAGATCAGGGCTGATGTGCCCATCGAAGAAGTCGGTCAGCTTGCTGAGGAAGTCTGTGCAGGTCATGCCGGGAGCCCTTCTTCCTTACGTTTCTTGAAGTATCGGCTGAGGCGCTCGCGAAGTTGCAGGCGCGCTCGCAGAAGTCTCGATTTTACTGCGGGAACGCTGAGGTTGAGCGCTTCCGCGGTTTCCTCTGTCGACAGATGTTCGATGTCGCGGAGGGTGAAGACGGTGCGAAAACCTGGAGGAAGGCCCTGGATGGCGCGGCGGAGGATGTCCGAGAGTTCGCCCTGATCAAAGATTTGCTCAGGATTAGGCCGCCACTCGGCGAAGTCGCGCGGGATGCTGCCATCTTCGGTCTGCACGTCCTGATCCATGGAGACGGTCTTTGAGGTCTTGCGTTTGCGAAGCCGCATGAGGCTTTCGTTGACGGCGATGCGGGTGAGCCAGGTGGAGAACTTGGAGTTTCCCTGAAACTGATTGAGCTTTTCGTAGGCTTTGAGAAAGGCGTCCTGGGTGATGTCTTCGGCGTCTTCACGATTTTGCGTGATGTGCTGGGCGACGCGGAAGATCTGCCGCTCGTACTGACGGACGAGTTGCGCGAAGGCGGCGGCGTCGCCGGCACGGGACCGTTCGACGAGGGCGACGTCAGGGTGAATCTCCTGAATCTGAGGTGTTTCCGTAGCGGGCATAGGTAGAGGTACAGGATACCCGGCGGCGATTGCGGAAATGCGATCGTGGCCGGAGGATCGGCAAGGACCATAGTAAATGGACCCTTTGGGGAACCCAAAGTTGGGGAGATCGGTGGGCGGTCTGAGCTCTCTCCTGGAGTTTGACCAAGCTGACCTCAGCGGCTAACGCCGCGTTTGACGGAGGGCAGTGATGGCATGGCTGAAGCCATGCCCTTAACGAGGTCGTCGTTAATGACAGCATCTACGAAGGGAGAAGACTACGAAGGGAGAAAGACAACGAAGGGAGAAAGACAGCGAAGGGAGAAAGACAGCGTCGCCAAGGGAGGAAGAGCCGGGGAGACTCGTATCTGCAGAGATTCCGGCGGGAGGGGTGGCGATGTTGCCGGGTGGGACGGAGGGCATACTGGAGGCGGGGCCGGACGCCCCGTGTGAGAGATGCGTGCTGAAGTACTGGAAGCTGCTGCCGACTGCGGTTGGGATGTGCCTGCTGAGCCTATCGATGGCGGGGCGGGGAAGTACTGCTGTGCCGGTGAAGAAGCCGGTGAAGAAGCAGGCGGCCGCCGGGCAAGGGGCGAGTTCCGCGAGGGGCAAGAAGGCCGCGGCGAAAGGGCCATCGGGTAGCAGAGCAACGAACAGGCGCGGGATCAAGGCAGGGGTTGCGGCACGGGGTAAGAAGGGAGCGGCGAAGAAGGCGGCGCCACTATCGGCGAAGACGCTGAAGCTGGTAAGTGCGTTTCGGGAGACGGCGGAGCTGCGGCCGATGGCGCAGCAGCTGGCATCGCAGCGATCGCCGGCGGCCTACGCGGGGGTGCAGGCCTATGCGCGGACGCATCCGGGAGAGGGTGCTTCAGCGGCGTATCTCGCACTGGGACATGCCTATGCGATCGATCATCGCTATCCGGAGGCGGTTGCGGCCTATAAGACGGCGCTGACGGGCGATGGGGCGCTGGGGGACTACGCGGATTATCTGGGCGCGCAGGCGGCGATCCGGGCGAACCAGCTGGATGTGGCGGATGCGCTGCTTACCAAGTTTGCGGACCGGCATCCGGACAGTATCTTTGAGGCTGGGGCGCCGGTGCTGCTGGCGACGCTCTATCTGCAGCAGGGGAACGCCGCCAATGCGGTGAAGGTGCTGGAGCCGATGCGGGAGACGGCGACGGCGAAGAATGCGGACTTTCGCTACGCGCTGGGACGGGCCTACCAGGCTACGGGACAGACGGGGCAGGCGGCCGCGCTCTATCGCGAGATCTATGGGAAACAGCCGCTGACCGGAGAGGCGGTGCAGGCACGACTGCAGCTGCAGGCGATGGGCCAGGGGCTGACCGCGGCGCAGCGAAAGGTGCATGCGGACGAGCTGTTTGACGCGAAGCACTATGCGGAGGCGGCAGACGAGTACCACTCGATCCAACGGGATGACGCGACGCTTTCAGCGGGGGACGTGGATGCGCTTTCGATCTATGCGGCGGTGTGCGACTACAAGCTGAAGCGGATTGGGCGGCGCGAGGTAGAGAAGCTGCCGGCGACGACGGATGACAGCGGCGCGCTGAAGATGTATCTGCTGGCGGAGCTGTCGCGCAGCGAGGGAGACCGGGCGCGCCACGATGCGTTGATCACGCAGATGGTGCAGCAGTATCCGGCAAGCCGATGGCTGGAGGAGGCGTTGTACTCGGGTGGCAACATGTATCTGCTGCTGCATGACTCCGAGCAGGCGATCTACCACTATGCGTTATTGACGAAGATGTTTCCAACCAGCAGCTATGCGCCTTCGGCGCACTGGCGAACGGCGTGGATGAATTATCGAATGCGGCGGTATCCGGAGGCGGCGCGGCTGATGGAGGAGCAGATCGAACGCTATGCGGGCGGGCAGGAGATTCCGTCGGCGCTGTACTGGCGGGCGCGGATGTACGAGGACGAGGAGCATAATCTGCCGGCGGCAGCGGCCTTTTACAAGACGCTTTCGCTGACGTTTACCAACTACTTCTATGCGGGGCTGGCGCGGCAGCGGCTGGAGGTTCTGGGGGCACAGCCGGTGGAGGCGAGTGCGTTGCTGGCGGGGGTGCGGAGGCCGGAGGTGCCGGAGCTGACGGGAGAGCTGCCGGAGGATGATGAGCACCTGATCAAGGCGAGGCTGCTGGCGAATGCGTCGCTGAACGAGTACATCGGGCCGGAGATCCAGGCGAGCGCCACGGCAGCTGAGTGGGGGGCGCTGGGGCAGGCGGAGATCTATGCGTCGTATGGCGAGGTGACGCGGTCGCTGCAGTCGATGAAGCATAGCGGGATCTCGTTCTTTGCGCTCCCGCTCGACCAGGTGCCGTTGGTCTACTGGCAGCTGTTGTTTCCCAAGCCGTTCTGGGATGGGATTGTTGCGAACTCGCAGGCGAATGGGCTCGATCCGTATCTGGTGGCCTCGTTGATTCGGCAGGAGTCAGAGTTCAACGCGGGCGCGGTGAGCCGGGCGAACGCGTATGGGCTGATGCAGCTGCTGCCGTCGGTGGGTAAGTCGCTGGCGCAGAAGCGGGGGATGAAGGGCTTCAATGCCGGCCAGCTGCTGACGCCGTCGGTGAATCTGGAGCTGGGCACGGTGAATCTGCGACAGGTGCTGGACCGGTATGGCGGGCAGCCGGAGTACGCGTTGGCGGCGTATAACGCGGGCGATGTTCCGGTGCGGCAGTGGATGTCGAGTAACGACTACAAGGACACGCCGGAGTTTGTGGAGTCGATCCCGTACACGGAGACGCGCGAGTATGTGCAGGCGATTTTGCGCAACCGCGAGATGTACCGGAAGCTCTATGGGCCGAAGTAGCGGCGGGCGACGAGGGTTGGTGCTGCGCTAGCATGGAGATGGGCCCGGATGGTGAAATCGGCAGACACAGCGGACTTAAAATCCGCGGACCTTAACCGGTCGTGGGGGTTCAAGTCCCCCTCCGGGCACCAGAATGAATGACTTAGGCGATTCTTTTCCAGCCGCAAATCTAGCAACTCGCTGGGCACAAGACCATAACGATGAGTGCCCGGTACATGCATATGGGCGATGGTTCGTTGAAGGCGGCTGTAAAGATGCTTGACTAAACTCCTCGACACGGGGCGGGCAAGAGTACTGATTCTTCGTCCGAGCCATCCCGGCTCCGGCCTGGAGAATGTAATGCCAACCTCTGCTCCCAGCTCAACATTGGAAAAGCTCCTCTACACACGCCAAGATGCTGCTTACGTTTTGTCCATCAGCATACGCTCGCTGGATTACCTAGTTGCTAACAAGCAGCTTGTGGTTCGTAGGATCGGGTCTCGGGTGCTCATACCGATGGGTGAACTGCGCCGCCTCAGTCGCGAGGATCACCCCTTCGGGCTCGCCATGACTGGGATGAAGGCTGATACAGTCCTACCTCTCGATTGCGGCTAGCGCTCGGTTCCGCTCAGCTCATTAAGCACGCGGGTGAAGAAGTTCCGCGACTGGGGCAATTTCGCTCACGCTCCGCTCGCAGCTCCTCAATGTGCCGCTTCGTCGCACTGTTCAGGTGAGCCTCTCTGGCCTCTGTCGGTGTCCGTCGACCGACTGCGGATTGAAGGACCCGCCGAACTTGACCTGGGCACACTGCTTCCGAGAAGGCGTTGGAATTGCCACCCGGACACCTTAGCAAGGGGCGTGCTTGCGCAGTATTCCGCGTTCGGGGAATGGAGCAGCTGAGGCGCGGGCCGGAGGAGACGACGTTCTTGATGATGCCGATGCCGTTGGCGCCGAGGACCTCAATGGTGCGGTCGACCAGACCAACGGCTTTGACCAGCCGGGTCTTCTTGGCCTTGAGAGCGGCCATGCTTTCCAGGCGACGATCCGTCAAACCGCTCTCAGTTCAGACGCCTTCGAAGCCGCGAGTTGCGTTGACGAGCGACGAGGCGGTCGACGGTCCGGCGTCGTTGATGCGCACGCCATGCGACCCGCACTCCAGCGCCAGGGTGCGCGTGAAGTTCGTAATGGTGCCCTTTGCGGCGTTCTAAGCACTCAGCCCCTAATCTCCACCCAACCCAACGCGGAGGAGAGATCGACGATACAGCCCTTTGTCTTTGCTAGACGCGGCAATGCTTCGCGGCTGGTGGAGTACACGCTGTCGAGGTCAGTACCCATCACCTTCCGCCAGCCCTCTGTGGTGGTTTCCGCGAAGGGTCCGAAAATAGCCTTGCCGCGTTGTTGACCAACATATCCAGCTTTCCAAACTTGCTGCCCGTGTCTTCCACGAGGCGCTTCACGTAAGTCTCATCCGACACGTCTCCGGAGTGAACAAGCGCCTTGGCTGTGTCGAGTCCCACAAGGGTCTCGTGGAGCTTGTGTTCACGCCGACCAGGTGTCCGCCTCATATTGCAGATGAATACGTAGTACTCACTTGTCTGCATCAACCGCTCCAATCCTCCCAGGCGTCGTTGTCTTCCCGTTGCCCCTCGCAGCTGTCGGGGTCGAAATTGTCCTCTGGTTCGGGATCGAAGTCGTATTCTGGGGCAACCACGTCCGGCACTCGTGCCGTCATGCCGGACGCATTTTGGTCCGAGGGGTGAAAGGTAGACTGTGCCGGACTTTGGCAAGCCTTGTCGGGCGAGCTAACCCTCGCATCCTTGGCTTTCGGACTAGTCTGCTCGATCAGCATGTCCTGCGCCTGATTCTTGTTGCCCGCCAGCTTGCCGCCGATCGCGACTTGAGGGGCTTTCGAGAGCTGGAGCACAGGCCTCTTCGCCCGCTCCGCAGCCAAGGAGTCTGCGATCTGAACGATGAGCGATGCGTTGATCTGGAAGTAGTTCGCGCGGCGGCCACGCCGTTCCCAGTCCAGGTAGCCTCGGCGCTGAAATGATTTCGCCATCCGCTTCACAGTCGCCCGGTCCAACTGGCTGTCGACAGCGAGTCGGCGGTAGGACGGGTAGCAGGTCCATCCGCGCTTCGGTCCAGAAAAAGAGATCAGGGTGTAAAGCAGGATGCGCTCGGCACCCCTTAGTTCGCGCGCTCGAATAATCGCGTTTTGGACATCGAATGTGGTAAGGGTCTTTACTTCATCATTGGTGAGTTGATTCTCTGACATGGCTGGTTCCCTCTTCCCCCCTCAGTACTGCGAGGGACCGCCGGACGGAGAATATTCTTCGAGTTGGGTCTTCACTTCATCGTTGATGAGTTGACTCTCTGACATGGCTGGAGGCGACTTAGTACACGAGCCCGTCTTGCTTCGCCTGCAAGATCTACGCCAGAATCAAGCGGCTCGTAGATCGAGATCGCCAAGAAAGCCCTACAAGACAAGTTAAGTTAAGGACCTTTACCGTGCACGAGAGTTGTTCCAGGCTACCCCCAGGGGGGCTTAGCGACAGTCACCCTTCTGAGGGCGACGAGCTGGAAGAGTACATCCCGTACGAGCCAGAAGATGGCCCCTATGATCCTAATGATCCTGTCGCGACCGAAGCGTGGATTGCGAAGGCTCGCATTACTTACAAAGGCAAGGTCATTCAGGAGGCCACTCCTCCTCGCAGCTTGCCGGAAGAACTCGCAACTTGAGAGATGCTGCGCATTAATGAGCGCTCTAGCGGTCCCCGTTGCACTTGGAGCGCATGCATGGTGATCTGGGTGGAATCCGGGGTGGAAGGAAGGTCGAGGTCGTTCGCAGCGATCTGCTTGGTCATTGGAGGTGGGGGCCTTTTCAAGGGGTGGTACGCGGAGGGTCCGGTCTGGACCTTTCGAGACGATCAGTACTCATCGGGGTGTGCCATCTTGCGATATCGCGGGAGCACCGCCCCGTCGAGGACCTTCACCCTGCGAGGAGTCCGCACTGAAGGATCCTCGAAGTCGGGCTACCTGGTGCCTACTACGGTGTAATCGCCTTGACAGTCCCTGGGGCCTTGCCGGGCTTGTGCTTCTTGGTCTCCTCGCGTGTTTCGGTGGGAGCAGTGCTGGAATGGTCGGTGCTGGAGGGCTGTTCGGCTTGAATGGTACTTGCCGCGCTATCGTTGGACCGCTCTTGCGTCTTCCCTGCACTAGGGTCTGAGCCCTTGGATAGGTATGTCCTTCGGTTGAAGTCACGGACTGGATCAATGACCCAACTGAATTCGCCATTATGCTTCGGCGCGTCGAAGAAGTTCAGGATTGTGTTGGTGGCCGTGGCCACCGTGCCCGGGGAAGGATCATCCCCTCCACCGGTGATTTCAACCGGCATGTCCGCCGCCGAGCGCGAGTCGAGAATACGCAGGATGGATGCCTGTCCGGCCCGCTCACCAAAGAACGAGCTAAGCTCGACCAGGCTGCGGATCATCCAACTCTGGAACTCGGGCGTCGTGCTGCACTTGATGCGCGGCGGGTTGTTCACCAACGCATACAGGGAGCAATCGCGAAGACGCGAGTCGATCATCGCCTTCTTTCCAGCCCATCGCTGCCAGAGCAGCTCCGAGTAGTGGCAGACGCAGCGCTTCAGTAGCTTGAGTTCCAGGTGAGTGTCCTTGCCGATGTGACATACGGGAACCATGCGAATGCCCGGTGTCGTGTCCAGCTGCCAGCCGCAGTTGGGGCAGGCCATCTCGCCAAGCCCAACCCTCCGGCTGACCGTGCGTTCCAGCAGCTGTGGCATCTCGTCGCGCAAAAAGACGGTTTCCTTGCGGACCAGGTCGTAAAACTCCGGGTCATAGGCTTCCCTGTCCCAGCCGTAAAACTGGATGTTCGTCAGCTGGTGGTGATCGAGGATGGGAACGCTGCCGCCTGCGGGAACGGGCATATCAGCCGGGGGTATCGGGTCGTTGCGTACGGGATCGTTGCTCACGTCCGGGTAGTACTCGAAAGCCGGTCCAGGTAGCTGGTATGGAGCTTCAGCGGTTTGGTGCGGTTCATGTTCTGGTGGTGGGTGGCATACTGCGCGAACATCTTGGGGGCGCACTTGGCCAGGTAGGCTGCGGGTTAGTTAGCCTCCCGCAGGCTGTCTGCCCAGAAGGTGCTCTCGATGCGGAAGACCCAGTGCAGCAGCTCCCGCAGGCGGTCGAGCGGGTAGGTGCTGAGCGTCTCGGCAACGCCCTGCACCAGCCTCTGGTGGCCATCGCCACGGTCGACCTTCGGCAGGCCGTGGCGGTGGCCCAGCTGTCGTACCAGGAGGGCGCTGATCTCTTCGACCGGCGTTGGGGCGGGGGTCTTGTCGAACAGGCGGTCCAGGTACGACATGGGGGATCTCCTCTCGGGGGCTGGGGGTTTTTTCTGTGTGGAGAGACTGCTGAACCTCTTGAACACTGAGGAAGCCAGCCTAGTTGAGTCTGTTATCTGTGTCTGAGTCTCTACAATCTGAGTCTTACACCCGTTTTTTCCCTGAGTTCTCCCCGGAGGAGACGGATGAGCTTCCGCCGCTAAGTCACTCATTCAATGCTTCTAACTTGGCCATCTCACGATCAACCTGGTGCCCAAGTTCCCTCGGAAGACTCGGTTGGTTCCAGAGGAGTTCCAGCACCAACTGGTTGTGGATGGGGGCGTTCCTAGGGACTTCGAGGAACGTTTTTCATTGCCGTCCGGCTCGTGCTTATGGAATTCGCGCGCAGGGGATGCCGGTTGAGATGACCCCGAATTAACAGAAATTCGCTCTCGCTGCACCAGAAAAAGCATCCCTCGGGGAGCTACCTGATGTGCGGTGAGACCTCAACCGGCAAGACCACCTACATGGCCGCCCTTTTTGCGGAGGCGCTCAAGGAGTGGGCGCTCTGGGCGTACCCCATGCCTGCCGCCCCCGAGGGGGCGTGGTGGATCAAGACTCACACCCTGCTGGAGCAGCACAGCAACTGGTCGCGGAGGGTGGAGGTAGCTCACGTTAGCGCTCTTTCGGGGGAGCAGGAAGGGGTGTCCCCGACTCTTCCACTGGTCACGGTCGAGAACATCCGGGCGGCGAAAGAAAAGGGGTTCAGACCACGCCTTTTTCTGGACGAGTTTGACAAGGCCGCGCTCACCCCGACGAAGACCGCCGCCCTGTTCGAGCTGATCGACACGGTCTACAACTGCGACGGGCAGCTGGTGGTCGGCACGAACATGACGCCCCGGGAGCAGATGTCCGGGACCACCGTGTGAAGCTGCCTGAGGCAGGCCCGCAGACTCCCTGCGCGATGGTAGAGGCCGGGGTGCCAGCCTCCGGCTCGATTGAGATATGTCGAGGCCGGTCTGCACTGCGCCTCCTCTGCGAGGCTGCATCGGTGACGTTGTTGGAGTTGGGCTGCTTGTTTTCGGCTTCGGTCAGCTCGGCTGTGACCTGCTCCGTCTCGTTGGCGGGGAGGATGAGGGCAGAGGTGCCAGGACGAATGGATGACCGCCTTATGCTTAGTAACTCCTACAGGCACCCAGCTCGAGGCGCATAGCCGACGTTAGCGCAATGCTGTGGGTGTGACGAATGAGGTGCAACTCAGATCCTTCGGTAGCAAACCTGCGTTCTTCAATCAAACCTTTGGCAGACTGCCATTGCGAGCTGCTTAACTTCAGGCGGCTTGCACCTTTCACTCAAGGGGGTCTTGCGCGCCGATTGAATGCTGGAAGACCTCCAGCAAAATCCTTGCGGTAATTCCCGCTCACGGCCGGAGCTGAGTATTACCTTCTGTGGGCTGAGACCAGCCCACCAAAAAGGGGCTTCCCGTGCAAACCATCAGCTCACCTTCTAATCTGACCGCCCTTAGCTCGACCCTACCGAGGCCGATACAAGACAACACCTGCCCGCAACTCAAAGTACAGCCACTCGGATCGCGTTCAGCTGCCGAATCTTCATTGCTGGAATGCAAGATCGAGGTGCATCAGCCACGCGCTTCGACCCTGCTGGATACGCATGCTGCCGACCTCGAGAGCTGCGTTAGCACGCTCTGGTCCGAGCATCGCGCTCACATCTCAGAAACGAAGAAGAGCAAGCAGGCTTTGAAGGAAACACGGATCCAGCTCGCGGCAAACTTGGCGGATCTGAAGTCGCATCTTGCAGGCTCCGGTCGTGATGGTCGGTGGGCGGCTTATCTCCGGGAACAAAGCATCCCGCTCTCCACCGCCGATCGGTATGTCGAGGCCCATCGCAAAGCACAAGCCGGCCCGAAGCTCCTCTGTGAGGAGCTTGCTAAGGTGACACCGGAGCAGATAAGGCGGCTTGCAGAGAAGGTTGCTGCTTCGGTGACGCGCACGTTGAAAGAGACGGCAGATCTAGAAGCCTTTCAACATGAGCTTCGGTTGTTGTTTGGTCAAAGGAAAAGATCTGTTTAGGTCAAAGCGAAGGAGCAGCGACGCTGCAGCTGACTATGGTCGGTAGGTGTCTGCGCGATGAGTACCTCCGCTGCACATACCGAATATTGAGGTTGAGCAGCTGTGTTCCACAGGTGACCCTGTCTTTGGTGCAATCCGGCGTCGCTGGACCGCGGACACGGCATCTACCTGCCGAGCGACGCAGCCCATCGCTGGATGAAGAAGGTGTCCACCTCCGAACTTTGGAGGCCGATTCGAATATCTTTCGCTATTTGGCTTGGGCCAATGACCGCGTCGCAAATGAACGAGATCATCAGCCGTTGTCGGCCTGAGACAACATTCGACCCCGGTTCACGCCTGGAGAGCGAGCTCTGAGTGATAAATCGCGCACTAATCCACGAACCGGCTGCTTCTGACTACCCACTACATTGTAAATTGTAGAAGGTAAACTTCTAGCATGGATGAAGTAGCCCAAATCAAGCAGGAGGGTCTGGCAGGGCAGGGAAGCGACGCCTTAACGTTGCGTCCGGCACTAGATCCATCTGGCCT
>CAXSEC010000108.1:0-11902 GCA_964236325.1 uncultured Acidobacteriaceae bacterium
ACCTTCACCATCGGCTTGCCTGCCCGCGCAATGATGAAGGACTCCCCTTGCGCCGCCCGTTCGACCAGCTTCGACAGCTGCGTCTTCGCTTCATGCATGTTGACTGTGAGCATGTCGCCTCCCTGCTTAGTCCGCTGAGGTTAGTCTACCGCAGCAGCTTCTTCCGGGAAGCGCAAAGCACAGAGGCTGTGGCCGAGCGTGTCGTTGTTGTGTCTTCTGCGTGCGAAGGTCAGGATGGAATCAGGCGCTCGCTCTTCATGCGATCGAACAGGTCGAAGAAGGACTGCGGCGTCTCCTGGTAGGTCTCAAAGCCGAGCCGCCGACTCTTGGACATGTCATTGACGCACTCCACCGTGCGCCCGAGATCGCCGTCGGTGTGCCACCAGGAGGTAAGCCGCGTGACGTCGCTTTCGCGCAGGCTGTACTTCGTCGCAATCGATGCCCACGCAGCCGGCGCGAAGTCCATTCGCGGCTCGAGCGGTGCCGATCCTCCAGTTGGCGGGCCATCCCACGGCACGCCGAAGTACTCGGCAAGCTGCGGCCACAGCCATCGCCAGCGGAACACGTCGCCGTTGACAACGTTAAAGGCCTGGTTCCGAGCGGCGACAGCGGTCGAGGCCCACTCCAGGTGTTCCGCCAGCAGGCGCGCGTCGGTCACGTCCGTAAGAAAGTTCCACTGCGCCTCCGAGCCAGGAAAGGCGAAGCGTTCGCCACGCTCGCGACACAGCGAGGCGTAGACCGCAAGCGACGAGCCCATGTTCATCGCGTTGGCCACGGCATAGCCGAGGATGGTATGCGGCCGATGCACGCTCCAGCCGAAGCCACCGCGCTCCGCCGCCGCGAACAGCATATCCTCCTGCGTGTAGTAAAAGTTCTCTCCTGGCAGCCGCGGGTTGTCCTCGCGAAACGGCGTCTCGGCCGCGGTCTGCCCGTAGGCTTCAAACGGCCCGAGGTACTGCTTGGTTCCCGTCACCAGCGCGGCGTGCTTGAGCGGTGCCTCGCGGAGGCCGGCAAAGACGTTCGCGACCAGGCCGCCGTTCACGCGAACGTTTTCGGCCTCGGTGTCGTGCCGGATCCACGCACTGAGAAAGACATCGCTGGGCCTCTGTCCGCGAAGCGCCTGCTGCACGGCCGCGGCATCCCGCACATCGGCTTGAAGCCCTTGCACACCTTCCACCACCTGAGCACCGCGCGAGAGTCCCAGCACGGTCCATCCACGCGCGACAAGTCTGCGCGCTAGATTCTGCCCAACCACGCCGGTTGAACCCACAATCAACGCTGTCCGCCCGGCTCCGCTTCCCTGGTCACTCTGCATGATGATCTAGATGCACGCGCCGCCGATTTGCACCCTGGGTTACAGCCGACTTTCCAAACCTCTCCTCCTGCGGGTACTATCGCTCGTCTACAGATCGCTCGAAGACAGATGCTCGCGAGCTCGAGCTTCTTTCCCGCACCATGCGCTTTGTCTCTCGTTTGCCGCAAAAGGAGTAATGAATGTCCCCGTTCCGCAGATCTGCCTCCGTTCTCGTCTTTGCCGCCATTCTGACTGGTAGCAGCATCGCGCCAGCGCAGGCCCCGCATCAGCTTACCGATGCCGAGAAGCAGAAGATCGAGACGATCGTGCATGGCATGACGCTTGACCAGAAGTTGGAGTACATCGGCGGCACTGGCTTTGCGGTTCGCGCAGTACCCTCGGCCAAGCTGCCTGCGTTGGAGATGTCGGACGGGCCCTATGGAACGCGGTCAAATGCCGGCTTTCCTTCGACCACCTACGCCGCCGGCATCGGCCTTGCCGCCAGCTGGGATCGCGAGCTCGCGGCCAGAGTGGGCGCAGGGATCGGCCGCGATGCACGTGCCCGGGGCGTTCACTTCATGCTCGGCCCCGGCGTTAACATCTATCGCTCGCCGCGAAACGGGCGCAACTTCGAATACTTCGGCGAAGATCCCTTCCTGACCTCCGCGATCGCGGTTGGCTACATCACCGGCATGCAGCAGCAGGGGGTCAGTGCCACCATCAAGCACTTCCTGGGCAACAACTCGGAGTTCCTCCGCCACGATTCGGACTCTGTGATCGACGAGCGATCGTTGCGTGAGATCTACCTGCCTTCGTTCGAGGCCGGGGTCAAGCAGGCGCACGTCGGCGCCATCATGGACTCCTACAACCTCATCAACGGCCATCACGCCACCGAGAACGGCACCTTTAACACCGACATCGTACGCAAGGAATGGGGATTTGCCGGCACCATGATGTCGGACTGGGACGCCACCTACGACGGCGTGGCCGCTGCCAATGGCGGCCTGGACCTCGAGATGCCCTCCGGCAAGTTCATGAATAAGGCAGACCTCGCACCCGCCATCAAGGCAGGCACCGTAAGCGAAGCAACCATTGACGAGAAGATCCGCCACATCCTGACCACGGCCATGGAGTTCGGCTGGCTCGATCGTCCAGGCGCTGCCGGGCGCGAGTTGGATGTGCCCCAGACTGGTTCGCAGACGGGTCTTCCGACCGAGCCCAAGGTCAACTCGCAGACCGATCTCGCGCTGTCTGTTGATGATGCCTCGAACAATGCCACGGCTCTTCGCTCCGCGCGAGAGTCTGCCGTCCTGCTGAAGAACACCAGGAATGTTTTGCCACTGAACAAGTCACAAATCAAGACGCTCCTGGTTGTCGGCCCCGACGCGTACCCAGGTGTGCCCGTCGGTGGCGGCTCCGCCGGTGTCGTCCCGTTCCACCTCGTCAGTTCCGTTGAGGGCCTGGTTACCCACGCCGGCGACTCCGGCATGACCGTTCTTTATGATCGCGGCCTGCCCACAATGGCCGACCTCGCGCTCGCCACTTCGTTCACCACCCGGGACGGCAAACCTGGCCTCACCTTTGAAGAGTTCAGCGACGACACCCTCTCCGGCTCGCCCATCAAAACCTCCGTCGCCCAGCACGTCATCTCCAGCGGGGTCACAATTGAAAGCCTGATCGACAACCCGGAGATCATGGCCGCTCTCCTCTCGGGGAGTGGCCTTATGACTGACAAGAAGTCCTCCCGCCGCTGGTCCGGCACGTATACTGCGGCGGCGGATGGAGACTATATCCTCGCCATCGAAGGTTCGGGCGAAGGTTCCGGCAACCGTGTCTCTCTTGACGGCAAGCAGGTCTTCGAGAACTGGGATCTGGTGCGTGCCTTCCAGCCTGCCGTCACACTTCACCTCGCTGCCGGCGCGCACACGCTGCTGGTTGAGGATAAGCAGGGCGGCCTCTTCTCTGGCCACATCCGCTTCGGCATCGTTGCGGCCGACAAGGTCGTCTCCGCCCGCGCGAAAGAGCTTGCCGCCAGGGCCGACGCGGTCGTAGTCGCCGCCGGCTTCGATCACGCCAGCGAAAGTGAAGGCGGCGACCGTACCTTTGCCTTGCCCTTCGGTCAGGATCAACTGATCGAAGCGATGGCAGCCGCCAACAAGAAGACCATCGTCACCATCACCTCCGGCGGGAATGTCGACTCCGAAGCCTGGCTCAGCAAGGTGCCTGCTGTGCTTGAGACGTGGTACGCGGGACAGTCTGGCGGTACGGCGCTCGCCGAGATTCTGTTTGGCGATGTTAACCCCGGCGGTCATCTACCCGCGACCTTCGAGCGACGCGCCGAAGATAATCCTACCTTCAACAACTACTACCCCGACCCCGGCACCAAAGAGGTGCACTACAAGGAAGGCTTGTTCGTGGGCTATCGCGGCTACGAGCATACCCATGCCAAGCCACTGTTTCCCTTTGGCTACGGCCTCTCGTACACCAGCTTCGCCTTCTCCGGTCTGAAGGTCAGCCCCGAGTCTGCCGGTGCCAATCCGAAGATCACCGTCAGCTTCAACGTGAAGAACACCGGCGCTCGCAAAGGCGCCGAGGTCGCGCAGGTCTACGTCTCGGATGACCATTTGAAGGCACCGCACGCCGAGCGCCAGCTGAAAGGCTTTGAGCGTGTGGAGCTTGCACCCGGCGAGAGCAGGGCGGTCTCGGTCACACTCGATGCGCGCGCCTTTGCCTGGTACGACGTGGCGGCGAAGAAGTGGACGATCGACCCCGGCAAGTTCACCATCCATGTCGGCGACAACTTGGAGTCCACCCCGTTGCACGGGTCCGTCACCCTGGCGAAGGAAGCCGCAGGGAGCACTTTCTAGCTCGCGCGGCGACCTGCGCCAGCCCACATACACTGGAGCTATGTCCCGCGCGTCCAAAGCCTCCGCCGCAAAGCCCATAATCGACCCTCGCGCCTGGCTGCGCGATCTGCCCAAGGCCGAGCTCCATCTGCACCTTGAAGGCTCCATCACGGTTGAGACCCTCATCGCGCTGAGCCGCCGCAACGACGCCACGCCGCTGTCGCCTGAAGCCGCTGCGCTCATCTACCACTACACCGACTTCCCCAGCTTTCTGATGAGCTTTAAAGCCATCACCGAGCGCCTGCACACAGCCGCCGACTACGAGTTCATCACCTATGCCATGGTTCGCGATCTCGCGCAGCAGGGAGTTCGTCATGCAGAGGTCTATATCTCGTTCGGCATTCTCTACCACTTCAGCCGGCTCGATGTGGACGAGGTCTTTGCCGCCATCGAACGCGGCCGCATTCGCGGAGAGACAGACTTCGGCATCACTGTGCTGTGGCTCATCGATGCCGTCCGCCACTTCGGTGTCGAGGAGGCGGCGCGCGTCTTCCGCAAGGCCGCCGAGCTGCATCGCGAGCACCCCTCCGTTGCCGGCATCGGCATCGGCGGTGACGAGGCACGCGGGCCGGCCGACGAGTTCCGCGAGCTCTACGCCGAAGCCAAAGCCGCCGGCCTCCACCTCACCGCGCACGCCGGCGAAACCATGGGACCACCGAGTATCTGGGCTGCCATCAACATCGGCGCGGAACGCATCGGGCACGCGCTCTCAGCGCAGCTCGACCCCGAGCTGCTGGATCTTCTCGTCGAGCGCCAGATTCCGCTTGAGCTGAACGTCACGTCCAACCTTTGCACCGGCTGCTGCTCTTCGATCGACACGCACCCGGTGCACATGTACTTCGAGCGCGGCCTGATGATCACCCTGAACTCCGACGACCCGCCCATGTTCGGCGCCACCCTGCTGGACGAATACGTCCTCATCCACCAGCACTTTGAGCTCTCCTTCGACCACATGCGCGAACTCGCCGCCAACTCTGTCGAAGCCAGCTTCCTGGCACCGACGCGCAAGCTCTTGCTGCTCGCCGAGATCGAGCAGTACGGGATGCAGTGAGGGTCCTCGCAGCCTAAGCCGCAAGCAATTCCTCCGGATCGGCGAAGTTCAGCAGGGTAACCTGGCGAAAGCGGGGACGGCGACGCCAACGCTCTTCGCCGCATCGGGGGACCGCAAGCGGTGGTCGGAATACCTGCCAACGTTGCACAACCTGCGCTGGCTCGACACGCCTGTCTCGTGGCATCGACGACATAGTGCGACGCCGTTCGTCTAACTCTTCTGCAAGGGTCTATCCAGTACACTCGCACTCAAGGCCGCCCGCAGCGCGGTCTCATAAAGGTCATTCGCCCGCATGAAGCTACACCTCCCGGCCCTTTTCCTCTTCTCTGCTACTGTCTCCGCGCTTGCCGCGACTCCTGCCACACCTTCCCCAAAACCTTCTTCAGCCAGACCCGACTCTATCCTGCTCGACACCATGCAGGCGGAGCTCGCACGCGCCATGACGTCACTTGGCACCACCGCCCAGCCCGGTGCTTCGACCGACGCCGAACAGCCTACTGCGGTGCCTGCTGGCATGCCTTCGGGGCCATTGGATGGCGCTCTTGCAAGCCTGCCGCAGCCATCGCCGAAGCCCTACTTCGTCTCCTACTCGGTCGCGGATGCCGACCAGTTTTCGATGACGGCGGCCTTCGGAGCCGTCACCGGAGGGCGCTCCGGCCGCGTTCGTAACGCCGACGTTGAAGTTCGTCTGGGCTCGCCCGCCGAAGACAACACGCACGGCGACCATCGCAACTCTGCTCTGTCGACTATTCCGATGCCGCTGACCGATGATCGCGCCGCCATTGCGCGCTCCCTCTGGTTCGCCACTAACCGCGGCTACGCTCGGGCCCTTGACGCCTACCTCAAGGTCAAAACGGAACAGCAGGTGCGTGCCCGCGAAGAGGATGTCTCCGCCGACTTCTCCAAGGAGACGCCCGCGACCACAGTGCTGCCACCAAGCCCGCCGCTCGACCTCACCGACAAGGTGCGCGACGCCTGGGCCGACCGTCTGCGAGAGCTCTCCGGCATCTTCAAGCAGTACCCAGACGTCCTCTTCTCGAACGTGGAGCTCGAGGCCTCGACCGAGACCGACTACTTCGTCTCGTCGGAGGGCTCGCGCGTCGCCACACCCTCGCACGTGGCGCGCCTCATCGTCGTCGCCCGCACCCGTGCCGCCGATGGCATGGACCTCTTCCGCGCAGAGACCTTCGAGGCCGACACCCTTGCTCATCTGCCCGATCAAAAGACCGTCGCGGACAAGACCGTTGCCATGGCAAAGAATCTTGAAGCCCTGCGCACCGCGCCCATCACGGAGCCGTTCAACGGCCCTGCCATCCTCTCCGGTCGCGCCTCCGCCGTCTTCTTTCACGAGGTGCTCGGCCACCGATTGGAAGGCCAGCGACAGCGCGGTGATGAAGAAGGCCAGACCTTCACCAAGCTGCTCGGCAAGCCCATCCTGCCCACCTTTCTTTCCGTTGCCGACGACCCGACGCTGTCCACCTTCGAGGGTCACCCGCTCAGCGGCCACTACAGCTTCGACGACGAGGGTCAGCCCGCGCATCGTGTGGAGCTCATCAAAGATGGCGTACTCGAAACCTTTCTGATGTCGCGCCAGCCTATCGCCTCCTTCTCGAGTTCGAACGGCCACGGTCGCGCCGAGAGCGGCCACATGCCCACTGGCCGCCAGGGCAACCTCATCGTCACCAGCACCAAGGCTGTCTCCGATAAGCAACTGCGGCAGTTACTTACCGACGAGGCGAAGAAACAGAACAAGCCCTACGGCCTCTTCTTTGAGGACATCTCCTCCGGCTTTGCGGTTACCAATCGCCGCAGCCCGCAAGCCTTCTCCGTCATGCCGCTGGTGGTCTACCGGGTCTTCGTCGATGGCCGCCCGGACGAGCTGGTGCGCGGCGTCTCCATCGTTGGCACGCCACAGGCCGCGCTCAACCGCATCCTCGCGACCGACGACCACCAGGACATCTTCAACGGCATCTGCGGGGCCGAGTCCGGCCAGATCCCCGTCTCCGCTGTCGCCCCTGCCATGCTCGTCTCAGAAATAGAGACGCAGCGCCTGGCTCAGGGCAACAATCGACCGCCCATTCTGCCGCCACCGCCCGCTGAGGGCGCGCAGGGCACAAGCAAGGAGGTCCGCTAATGACGCTACGTCTTGCTTCAGCCCTCGTCCTATGTGTAGCGCCAGCGGTTACGTACTCGCAAGCTCCTGCCGCTGACACAACTCTTGCCGCGATGCAGGCGGAGCTTACGCGCGAGCAGGCCGGCCTTCAGCTTCCCGGCATGCAGAAGCCCTACTTTATCGAGTATCGGCTCGATGACATTGCCAGCTACGAGGCAGTGGCCAACTTCGGCGCGCTGACCCGCGAAGAAACCTCACGGCAGCGCATCGTGCGCGTCACGCTGCGCATCGGGTCGTATACCGAAGACAGCTCGTCTGCGCGCGGGGACGGTTCGCTCGGCCTCGCGCCCACCGATGACAATCCGCAGGCGCTGCGATACGCGCTTTGGATCGCGACCGATGAGGCCTACAAGAACGCTTTGCGCCAGCTCTCCGCCAAGCAGGCAACCCTCAAGCGCTTTGAGCAGCGAAGTGCGGTCGCCGATTTTGCCGCAGCGAAGGCCGTCATGCACGTCGAGCCGCTTCACACCCTGCAACTCGATCGCGAGGTGTGGAAGCATCGCCTAATTGAAGCGAGCGGCCTGTATCAGACGGACCCTGATCTCGCGTCCTTTGCAAAGGACGTGCAGTATTCCACCGCCAACCTGCGCGGCGCGGCTCTGAACCGCTACATCGTCACCAGTGAGGGCTCGCAGATCCGCAACGGCTACACAGCCTACGCTGCCAACATCTCCGTCGGTGGCCAGGCCGACGACGGCATGCGGCTTGGCCGCGACAACGGGACGATTGCTGAGCGGGCTGACGAGCTGGAGTCGGCCGCGGCCTTTCGCCAGCGCGCCATCACTGATCTGAAGAGTTATCACGAGCTGCGTGACGCGCCGCTGGTCGCCGCCGAGGACTACCACGGACCTATCCTCTTCTCAGGCGATGCGAGCTCGGACGTCTTGAATCGCCTCTTCGTCCCCAACATCGAAGCCGACCGGCCCGATCTTGGCACCGCCGCGCGCACGCAGGGCGCGTACAGCTCTTCGCTGCACGCCCGCGTTCTGCCTGCGCTGCTTGCCGTGAACGACGATCCGCTTACGACGACCTTTGCGGGCAAACATCTGCTCGGCGCCTATGAGGTCGATGATGAAGGCGTTGCGGCCGTTCCGACGAATGTCGTCGTTGATGGCAAGCTGCAGAACTTTCTCATTGGCCGCGAGCCGGTGCGCGACTTCACAACGTCGAACGGCCACGGCCGCGCCGCCGTCGCGCAGCCCGCACACTCGCGCTCCGGCGTCCTCGTCTTCAAGCCGGTCATCTCCTCCGGCGGCGGCAACTCGCCGCAGATCGGCTCTGCCGCGCAGACGAAAGCCCTGACGGATGCCGAGATGAACGCTCATCTGCTTGCTCTTGCGAAGGAGCAGAGTCGCGACGTCTACGCGGTCGAGACCATGGCCGGCGAAGCCCCGCGGCTGCTCTATCTCATGCACCCTGACGGATCGCGTCAGCTGGTTCGCGGCGCGGTGTTTGACGAACTCGACAATCGCAGTCTGCGCTCGTCCATCATCGCCGCCGGTGGCACGCCGTACATCAACGAGACCTTCGGGCCGGTCCCGCAGACAACCATCACTCCCGCGCTTCTGTTTGACGACATCGGCGTCAAGCGCGCCAACGAAGAGCAGCAGAAGCTCCCCTACTACCCACCGCCGCCCAACAACGAACGGTAGACAGGGATTTCCGAACCAGGCTTGCGCCTAGCCAGCAGGGCATATGCATCTCGATCTGCACACGTTACAAATTGCTGCCATGGTTGCTGTCTTCGCGCTGATCTATCTGGCGCGCGCGACTAAAGGCAGGGCCCGCGCCACGCCCGCCGGCCTTGCCTTTCCGCTGAAGCCGCTGGTGATTGTCTCTCGCGCCATCGCGCTTCCGCTCTACTTTCTGCTCTTCGCCTATCCGCTGTGGATCTCGCGCCAATCCATCCCCGCCTGGCTGCTGATCCTCATCTTCGTCGTGTGCCTCTTCGCCCTCTTCCAGCTTCCCGGCACCATCCTGCTGACGCCGACGGCTGTCACCCAGCGCTTTTGGCTGCGCGCCTCAAAGGTCATCCCCTACAGTGAAATTTTGGGTATCTCTGCCTCCGCGACTGGCACCGTCACCCGCATCCTTGGCTCCAACCGCGTCGCGATCACCCACACCTTCAACCATTCCGCCGCGGCCGAGTTCCCCACGGATCTTGCGCGGCTCTCCGGCAAGAAGCTGAACACGTAACGGCTGGTTGTGAGTAGAAAAAACAATCCACTTTAGCCTAGTCTGTGCGCACGAGGTAGGGCTGCGCCGCATCAGGCAGATGGATTCCGTCGGCGATCTCAGTCGCATGCTGCCGATCTGCCACCCTTGGATTGATCCGCACCCAGTGTCCAGTCGGCCCGGCGAACTGCATCACCTTCGCTTCCGGATAGCGCGTCAGCAGATCCGCCTTCTCCTGCAACGCATCTTCTTCGGTCGGGAACGCGCCAATCTGCACGCACCATCGACCTCCGGGCAGTACATTCGGCTTTAGCGGCGGCGCGTTGAAGGCCTCCACCCGCACCTTTGCCGTTCCTGCTCGGTAGACTCCGATCTCCTTCGCCGCCCGCAGGCTCAGATCGATGATCCGCCCGCGTACGAACGGCCCCCGATCGGTGATGCGCACGATCGCGCTTTCGCCGTTGGTCAGATTGGTGACGCGCACTACCGTGCCGAGGGCCAGCGTCAGATGCGCCGCGGTCATCGCATTCTGGTTGTAGACCGTACCGTCCGCGCCCTTGCGGCCGGCGTACGGCGGCCCATACCAGCTCGCCACACCCATCTCCGTTGCGAAGGGCTGGCCATGGATCTCGAGCGACGGCTGCGCTTCCGTGCTGATCCCACCTGGTGGCACCCGAACCACGGGAGCCCGGTCCCCTGCGACCCGTCCCTCGTCGTCGTTGCCGGCGTGCCGCTGCGTTGTCGCGGGCGGTGGCGGCATCTGGGCGCTCTGGCGCGGCTGCTTGTGGCAGCCGGTCAGCGCCAGCAGGCTTAGCGCCATGCTCAGGGCGAGCCTTGGTGGCGTCGGCAACCCGCGTCTTCTTCTTCCGCCGCCAAGGCTATCGGCTGGGCAGCCGATCCGGACGCGGATCTGGTCGCCGTTGGTCACCGCCGATCGTCATCCACAGCGCGTGTCGTCCCACTGCGACGCCCATCCATGCGTTCCGCCAGCTTGTTCAACTCGTCGGCCGCTGCCCGCAGCGCTCGTGAACTGTCGCGCCGAACCTCTGGAACCACCTCGTCATTCAGGTACCTGATCACGCGATGCACCTCCGCCTCCGCCTTGGCGGCCGTGTCTTCAATCGCGCGCTCCCATCCAGCCTTTGTCTGTTCTGCCATGACGCACCCTCTCTTTCATGAAAACCCGGAAAGCCGCCGGTCAACTCGCGTGGCCGCCGGGATTTCCGTGCGTCGTACCGTTGGCGACACCCCGCGCATCCTGGTCCAATCCTCCGTCTGCCACACAACGTGCCCGTAGTACGATGAGCGAGGTCGCATAGCTCATCCTCCCCGCGTCACCCCAGGCGTCGCGTTGCACTTCGTGAGCCGGAAATCTACAGAGGCATCCTTGCACGATCGATCCCCGCTCTCCCCTCGAGGCTCGTACCTCCGCATCGCTCTTCCTGCTGTGACCGTTTTTCTTCTTCTTTCGCCAGCGAGCGCACAACAGGGCGGCCCCGCCTCGGCCGTCGTCTCCTTGCCAAAGCTTGCGTTGCTGGAGGTGCCGCTCGCCGCCGAGGTCGTGGCGCCATCGGCCGCTGCTGCCCTTCCTGACGCCCCTTCCGCCTCCACATCAGGTGAGCCGTTCGGTCAGATCGCCAACCAGAAAGAGGGCAGCCAGCCGAGCTTGAATCCCCTGCAGCGGCTCGCGCACCCGTTTGTTCCTACCTCCTCGGACATCACCGTTGCTCCCGGGCAGGTCGGTCCGCACCAGAGGGCACGCGACAAGCTTATCGGCAGCCTGGTCGATTCCATCTCTCCCTTCAGCTTTGCGGGAGAGACTATCTCCGCCGGCTACTCCCAGGGAAGAAACAGCAGCCCGAACTATGGCAGCGACCTCGGCGCCTTTGGTCAGCGCGTCGGCGCTTCGGTTGCTCGCGGCACCAGTCAGAAGATCTTCTCTGAGGGCCTCCTTGCCGTGGCCCTTCATGAAGATCCTCGCTACTACCAACTGGGCTCCAAGCGGAACTTCTTCAAGCGCGTCGTCTATGCCGCGACCCGGCCCGTCATCGGAAGAACAGATGGCGGCCGCACCACACCCAACATTACGTTTCTCGGTGGCTATCTCGGCGCCGCGGCTCTCGCCCAGGCCTACTATCCAGCGAGCAACCACAATCTCACAAACGTGATGCAGACATGGGGAACCGGTCTTGGCGGCAACGCGATCGGCAATGAGATCACAGAGTTTCTGCCGGATGCCCTGCAGTTTCTGCACCTCAAACGGGTCGAGCACGACTAGCTTCCTCCAGCTTCAGAGGTCGTGC
>CAXSEC010000109.1:0-11855 GCA_964236325.1 uncultured Acidobacteriaceae bacterium
GATCTTCCACTGCAGCAGCTTGGCCGCGAGGCGGACGTTCTGGCCCTTTTTGCCGATGGCGAGCGATAACTGCGTATCGTCGACGATTACCTCGATCTGCTTCTCGGCAAGATCACTGATGGACACGCGGCTGACCTTGGCCGGCTGCAGCGCCTTTTCGGCGAAGGTGGTGATCTCCTCCGAGTACTCAATGATGTCGATCTTCTCGCCGCGCAGCTCGCGGATGATGGATTGAACCCGCATGCCCTTCATGCCGACGCACGCGCCAACAGGATCGACATCCTTGTCGCGGCTCATTACGGCGATCTTGGTGCGCTCGCCGGCCTCGCGGGCGATCGCGCGGATGGTCACTGTTCCGTCGTAGATCTCCGGAACCTCACTCTGGAACAGGTTCTGCACCAGCGCGGGCGCGGCACGGCTCACGATGACCTGCGGCCCCTTCGCGGCACGATCGACGCGCAGCAGGACCACCCGCACTCGCTCACCGACGGCGAACTGCTCCAGCCGCGACTGCTCGCGCTTCGGCATCCGGGCCTCCGCCTTGCCCAGTTCAAAGATGGTGTCCATCGGCTCCAGCCGCTTGACCGTCGCGTTAAGGACCTCGCCGGCACGGTGGTTGTATTCATTGAAGATGGTGTCGCGCTCGGCTTCCCGCACCTTCTGGAAGATGACCTGCTTGGCCATCTGCGCGGCAATGCGGCCCAAGGGCGAGGTGTCCTTGTAGAAGCGAAGCTCCACGCCGGACTCCACCTCGGGAGCCAGTTCGCGCGCCTGTTCAAGCGTCAACTGGTTGGTCTCGTCTTCGATCTGTTCCGGGCCATCGACAACGGTCTTGTACACATAGGCGCGGATCTCGCCGGTCTCGCGGTCCAGCTCGGCGCGCATGGTCTCGAGTGTCTTGTAGTACTTGCGGGTGGCCAGCGCGATCGCATCTTCCACCGCGCCAACCACAACCTCCGGATCAATTCCCTTGTCCCGGCTCAACGCTTCAATCGATTGATAGAGAACACTTGCCATAGCTTCCTTCTTGTCCTTGCCCCCGTTCTACCGTTGACAATCAGTCGCGGTAGTTCGGGAAGTGCATCGCCGGCTTTGCCGGAGATTGTTCGCGTTCCACATCAAATCTTCGGTCCTAGAACTCCGGGACCAGATTTGCCTTCTCAATCTGGCTCCGCAGGATCTGAATACTCTCCTCCGTTGCGGCCTTCTTCGCTTTACCCTTCTGCTTGACCGCGGAAAGATCGAGCGTCAACTGGTCATCCGCGAACTTCGTCAAGCGCCCTTGCCACTGCTTGTTGCCTTGAATGGGCTCAATCGTCTTCAGCTTGACCAGGCTTCCGGTAAATCGCCGGAAGTCCGAAGCCGTTGTGAGCTTGCGCTCAAGCCCGGGAGAGGAGACCTCAAGCGTGTACTCCGATCCAGGCACCACGTCCTCAACATCCAGCAGACTGCTGAAATCCTGCGCAAAGCTGGCACAATCCTCGTGTGTCACGCCTGAAAGACTCTCGACCGGCACACCCTTGGGCAGGGTGTCAGCACCCTCAGCCGCCGCCGCAGCGATCAGCTTTGCCCGCTCGGCCTCCGTCTTTTCGAGAAATACCCGCAGCGTCCGGGCCTTGGCATTGCCTTGAAACTCAACGTCGACGACCTCCATCCCGTACGTGGCCGCGACCCGCTCCGCCATCACTCGAATCTCGTCCGTCTTTAGCGCCATACCATCGTTACCTGTGACCACCCGGTGACAGCGGTGGAGGGTCAACACATCAGCCAGCATGTACCACGCGTTTCCAGGGCATCTTCCGAGCAAATAAAAAGTGGGCGTCAGCCCACTCACCTCATCCGACCCCTCTGCCGGAGATCTCACGGCGTACCTGCAAGAGGACAAGCTCAGCTACAAGCTGTATGGTACATCGTTCCTTCACAGCATTCAACGGTCGCAACATTGCCCTGCAGGAAGGTCGACTCTACAATCGAACGAACCGCCGCGTTCGCTCCGCCAGGCGCGATGCAGGTTCCTATCTCATGATTGAACTTCCTGTCCCAGAGGCTCTCACCTTCGATGATGTCCTGCTGGTTCCCGCCTACAGCGATGTCGTCCCGACGCAGGTCAGCACCCAGACCCGCCTGACGCGCTCAATCACCCTGAACACCCCCCTGATGTCCGCGGCCATGGATACAGTGACCGAGTCTCGTCTGGCAATCGCGATGGCCCAGCAAGGCGGCCTCGGCGTGGTTCATCGCAATCTCACGATCGAGCAGCAGGCCGGCGAGATCGACAAGGTCAAGCGCTCCGAGAGCGGCATGATTGTCGATCCGGTGACCATCTCGCCCGAGCAGCCCATCGCCGCCGCGCTTGAGGTCATGCGTCGCTACAAGATCTCCGGCGTTCCGGTGACCAAGGACAAGAAGCTGGTCGGCATCCTCACCAACCGCGACCTGCGCTTTGTCTCTCGCACCGATCTGCCGATCGACGATGTGATGACCAAGAAGAACCTCATCACGGTTCCCGTCGGCACGACGCTCGAGCAGGCCGAGGAGATCCTTCATGAACATCGAGTCGAAAAGCTTCTGGTGGTGAACAGCGACTATGAGCTCAAGGGTTTGATCACCGTCAAGGACATTCAGAAGAAGCTGAAGTATCCGAACGCCAGTAAAGATTCGCAGGGTCGCCTCCGGGTCGCCGGCGCTATCGGCGCAACGGGAGACTTTCTGGAGCGCGCCGCCGAGCTGGTCGCCGCCCGCGTGGACGCCCTGGCGATCGACTCCGCGCATGGCCACTCCTCGCGGGTCCTTGACGCCGTCCGCGAGGTGAAGAAGCGCTTTCCGAACGTCGATCTCCTTGCCGGCAATGTCGCCACCTACGATGGCACCTTGGCGCTCATCGATGCCGGAGCCGACGCCATCAAGGTGGGTATCGGGCCGGGCTCCATCTGCACCACGCGCATGGTCACGGGCGCCGGCATGCCGCAGATCACCGCCATCTCCGAAGCGTTTCGCGCCGCTTCCAGTCGGGATATTTCGGTCATCGCGGATGGCGGCATCAAGTACTCCGGTGACGTCACCAAGGCGATCGCCGCGGGCGCCAGCGTTTGCATGATGGGCTCGCTGTTTGCCGGCGTGGACGAGAGCCCCGGCGAGACCATCCTCTACCAGGGACGGTCGTTCAAGGCCTACCGCGGCATGGGATCGCTCTCCGCGATGGCGCAGGGTTCGGGCGAACGCTACTTCCAGGGCAAGGACGACATGAGCGAGGCCGCCAGCGGCGATCGCGAGTCACTGACAGCCCGCGAGAGTGCCTCCTCAAACCGGCTTACGAAGTTCGTTCCGGAGGGCATCGAAGGCCGGGTACCGCATCGCGGACCGCTTGAGGCCATGGTCTTCCAGCTGGTTGGCGGGCTCCGTTCCGGTATGGGATACCTCGGCTGCGCCACCATCGCTGAGCTGCAGACGAAGGCTCGCTTTGTCCGGATCTCGAACGCCGGACTGAAGGAAAGCCATGTGCACGATGTCATCATCACGCGTGAAGCACCCAACTACCACGTCGAGTAAGTTGAGTTAGAGGACGGGCACCGTCCTGCTTCATTTCAACCCTTGTCGCCGGTGCTCTTACGGCAGCTCAAGCACGGCTGCATCGAACCGCCGCCGCGTTATAAAGCCAGCAGCCTGATAGAGCGCCAGCGCGGAGCTATTCTCTTCGCTCACGGTCAGTGTGATCGCGCCATAGCCGGCTCGGCCGAGATGGTGTGCCGCATACGCTAGAAGATAGGCGCCCAGGTGCTGTCCTCGGCGCGCTGGCGCGATACAAAGCTGCGTAATGTGCGAGACATCGTCAGCCACACGCGAGCAGAGCAAAACGCCGGCCAGGGCGCCGGATCGTCTCTCTTCGAGCACCCACGAGTGCGCTGCCTCAAAGACGCCGCAGCCCGGGAAGCGCACTATATTGTGCAGGAAGCGCAACGAGCCGTGCAGCGACCGGTACTGATCGTTGATGTGGGCATCGATGTGGTCCGTGTAGGCCAGATGGATGAGCTCGGCGGCGGCCTGGAAATCTGCTGCCGCCCAGCGTCGCAGCACCAACTCCTGCGCGGCGATGGGAGCGGGCGCGAGCATCGCCCACTTGCCGAAGCTGCTCAGCCGGGCGTTGATCTCAGGCCTCAGATCGCATTCCATAAAGATCCTGGGGAAGACCTTAAAGCCGTGCTCGTGGAAGAAGGTATCCAAACTTCCCGACGGGAACAGCAGCAGCTGCGCCTCGATGCGGTCAACTCCGGGCGAGGCGCGCAGCAGGCTAACCAGGTGCGTTAGCAGCAGGTTGAGCGTCGCGTCACGACCCTCATCGCCGGGGGCTCGCAGGAAAGCAGAGCGGCAAAAGGCATCGCCCACCACCGCCTTCTGACCTTCATGCACGCAGAAGCTAAAACCCGTGACTTCCCCGTCTTCGAGCGTGACAAAGCCAGGAAGAATCCGTCCCTTGAGATACTCCAGTAGCAGCTCGGTCGAGCTGCGATAGTTCCACCGCAGCGTCTTCTCCCAGAGCTCCGCTTCCGCTTCGAGCAGAGGCCTCATCTGCTGGGCAGAGACATGGCGCAGATCAAGGATTCCGGTGGTAGACAGCCCTGCCATCGTGTCTGACGTCCCTCTCTGCTCACGGTCGCTACGCGCTATCGTTTTGCTTCCACGCGGTACACTTCGAGGCCTTGTGACTCGAACAAAAAGACTGGTTGGTAGAGCCGATTGCGCAGCCAGTCACTCATCTGCGCGGTCTCACCCGCCCGTACGACCAGAATATGCTCCTCGTCCGGAACGCCATCGCTTCCATAGTGCACAACCGGTTGATTCCTGTAGAAGGTCAAACCGTAGTCCATGTCTCGCCTCACGCCAAGCGAGGCGATCGCCTTAACGCCAGGAGCTTTTTCCGCAATGCCCCGGGCGAGCGGCCGGGCAGAGTAGTTCAGATCCAGATCCTTGCCGTGAAAGCCGAGAAGGAAGATCAGCATGCCGAGCACCGGAATCAGTGTTGCCGTGAGCACCTGCGGGATCCCGCCGCGCTTCACCAGCGCCACCACCAGCACCGCAATCGCCACGCCTGCAATCGCCGCAACCGCCAGCCAGCCCGGTGGCGGGACGAGCGTCTCGTACTTCATATGCTGCGGGGCCAGAACTAACACGAAGACCATGACCGCACACAGGCAGGCGTGCAGCCCCAGCAGCCAGCCCGGCAGACCCTGCCGTCGAACGCGGTTCAGGTAGTCCCCGGTGAGGATGGTGAGAGGAGGAATCGACGGCAGGATGTATCCGGGAAGCTTCGATCCGGAAAACGAAAAGAAAACGATGGGGAATAAGGCCCACAGCACCAAAAACTCCGGAAAGGCATCCCCCGCGCGCATGTTGGATAGATAGTGCTGCGGGTTGCGGCGTGCCTTCCACTCTGCTGCAGCCATGCCGACAGCATCGACAAGCGCTCGAAGCGCCAGGAACGACCATGGCATCAGCCCAAGCACCAGAACCGCGACATAGAACCAGAAGGGCTGGTGGTGCTGGTATCGGTTGGTGGCGAATCGTTCGAGATTGTGTTCGAGAAAGAAGGAGCGGACAAACGTCGGGTTTCGACGCTGCACCGCGATGTACCACGGCAGCACCATGATGAGATACAACAGCACCCCAGGGATCCAGATGGTTCGCCGCAGCAGGCTCCACTCCCGTCGCAGCGCCGTAAAACAGAAGATGATGACCAGAGCCAGAAAGGGTGCGACCGGCCCCTTGGCCAGGGTCGCCGCGGCACCGAAGAAATACAGGTCGAACAGCCAGAACTTCTTGCCGGTCTCGTACCACGCATACCATCCCAGCATGCCGATGCAGAAGGGTGCGGCCAACTGCATGTCGGTTGACGCGCCCCGGGCAAATGCCACGATGCCCAGGCTGGATACCGTGACCAACGCTGCATCCAAGGCACCGCCCGGCCGGAAACGGCGCATGTGAAGAAAGATCAGGACGATGAGGGCCAGCGCACCGGACGAGGACGGAAGCCGTGCCGACCAGTCCGACACCCCAAACTCCAGAAAGAAACCCATCGCTCTCCAGTAGTAGAGCGCTGGCTTTTCAAGCCACGGCCGACCATTCAGGATGGGAGTTACCGTGCCGCCGGTTAGGCATGCGTATGAGTTCCGAAGATCCTCAGCATGCAGCCCTCGGGGCAAGATCGTGGCATGACGTTGGCCACAGATCTCCACGTGCTGTGCCAGCATCTCGCGAGCGATCTGGGCATACCGTGGCTCGTCCGCGCCTACCAGTCCCAGCTGATCGCCACCGAAGATCGGGACCAAGCCAAAAAAGAGAACGAAGGCAGACACCGAGAGAAGCAGAGCCAACTCGCGGATGAGGGAGCCGTTTGGGATCTTCCATCCCGTCCGCTTCAAGATCCTGGTTACCCCGCTCGTCTGTTTGTCCTCGGGTGTATGTTGTGACGTCTCTGCCATTCCGGTCGCGTCAGGTAAGGCTAACAGAGTCGCCCGCGACCTTCTCCCGTACGCGATCGATCACGCTTTCAAGCGAACCCTTCATCAGGCAGCCGCTTGCCGCACGATGACCGCCTCCGCCAAAACTCTCTGCAACCCGAGCCACATCCAGATCCCCCTTGCTGCGTAAGCTCAGGCGGATCTCTCCGGGGGTTCGCAGCTCAACGACAAAGAACGCAGCCTCCACGCCTGCGATGCCCACCAGATAGTTGACCACTCCATCGCAGTCTTCGGCTGTCGCTTGCAGCCGCTCCAGATCGCCCAGTGTCGCCCAGCTCCACGCGACCGTTCCGTGTCGCTGCATGTTGACCAGTGCCGCGCCCAGCAGTCGAACCTTGCACTCAGGGCTGGAAAAACACAGGTCATTTGCAATCCGAGCCGGATCCGCGCCGAGCCGCGCCAGCTCCGCGGCCGTCGAAAGCGTGGCGGGTGTGGTCGATCGGGAGGTAAACCCTCCGGTGTCAGCCAGGATTGCGGCATAGAGGCAGCTCGCCGTCTCACCGCTGATGGTTGCCCCATCCATGGCGAGCACGAGCTCATACACCATGGCGCCCACCGCACAGGCGTCGGGATCGATCCAGTTTAGGTCGCCGTAGTTCCGCCCGCTGGCGTGATGGTCGATATTGATCAGATAGCGCCCCTCGAGACCGTTCAGCCCGGTTCGCTCCACGCTGTCGCACTCGAGCACGACCACTGGCCGAAGCCCATCTCTATCATTACAAAGGCTTGGCGAGCTCGCGTGCCCTATGCGATCAGCCCCGGGCAGACCTTGGTATACCGCTGGTACAGGATCGGCGAGAACAATCTCTGTGCTGCAGCCGCGTGCCTCGAGCAGATCGGACAGACCGAGCAAAGATCCCACCGCATCTCCATCCGGTCGGGCGTGCGAGGTGAGAACAAACGAGCGTCCCGACCGAAACTCAGACAGGATTCTCTGAATGCTATTGGTCCGAAGCGTCATTGGACTGGCTTCTCGACCTCGGCACTCAGCGTCTGAGCAAAGCGCCGCTCCCGCTTGCGCATGCGTCCTAACAGCTCATCCATCCGGCCGGTCATCCTCTCGGATCGATCGATGGCAAAGGTGAGCTCCGGAACGTGCCGCACCCCCATGCGGTCGCGCAGCTGCGAGCGGATGAAGGCGCGTGCAGTCATCAGACCGGCGAGCGTCTCCTCTTCCTGTTGATCACCGCCGTGAACCGCGACAAAGACACGGGCCGACTTGCCTCCCGGAGCCAGAACGACGTCAGTGACATAGCTTGGCGCGATTCTGGGATCAGAAAGTTCCCCCTCGAGCATGGCCCCAATCTCTTCAGAGAAGGTGTTCGCCACGCGGTTGCGATGGTGCGTTCTTGCACGGTGTTCAGGCATTGATAAAAGGTCCGGTAAAAGTCAAGAATATCAAACTTCGCGCCTTGTGCTAGGGGAACGATCGTCCGCCAAGGACTCCATCGTCATTGCCGCTCGCCTCATCGGCGAGGTCCAGGTCGCCTTCGGTCGACTCGGTAAGCACCTCGGCGAACGCATCTGTCAGCAACGCCCCGAGGCGTGTGGCATGCCGCGTAGCGGATCGCTCGACGGCTCTAAGCTGACCTGTCAGGTAGGACACAGATGGCGAGATGGCGACGACTTCAAGGGTGGCGCGATTCCAAACCAGGCCTTCGTCCATCTCTGCTATGGAGACGTTAAAGCCATGCCGCAGGCTGTCCTTGAGGGATCGAACAACCTGGCGACGATCCTTAAGTGATTGTGCGTGCGGTACTTCCAGCTCGAGCGTCAGCTTGGCAACCGGCATAGGAGAGTGAGCAAAAGTGGTCGGGGCGAGAGGATTCGAACCTCCGACCCCCTGGTCCCGAACCAGGTGCGCTACCAGACTGCGCTACGCCCCGAACCTTGTGAAACCGGGATCTGCCGGAGCAGCGTATGTAGCCACTGGAACATGACCACCGCCTTGTTCGCGACTCACACAGTTTAGCAAAGAACGCCATCGTTTGCCGGGGCGACCGGGTGTCCCGGCCCAGGTTCCGCTGGCGTTTACGGAGGCGGAACTGCATCTGATAGAGGGAGGAACCCGCAATGATGGTGGAGTGGCGGCAGATTCTTGAGGCGGCACCTGGCGAGGATGGCGTACTTGTGACCCTGGTTGGCGTCCAAGGGTCGAGCTATCGCCGGGAGGGAGCTCGGCTGTTGCTGGCCGGGGATGGAGCGATGGTGGGATCGATCAGTGGAGGATGCCTGGAGGGGGAGCTGGTACACAGGGGTAAGTGGTTGATAGCAAATGGCCCGATCGTGCAGCACTACTCGACTGCGTTTGATGACACGGATGAGATGCCATACGGGTTGGGTTGCGGCGGAGAGCTCGATCTGCTGCTCGAAAGCGTGGATTCGGTCGAGGTGCAGCGGCTTTTCGCGGAGGTTAAGCAGGTTTTAGGCGGGGTTTGGCGGAGAGTAGTGACGTGGCTGCCGGGAGGAGGGCAACCGCTGCGGCGGGCGATCTTTGGCGCGGCCGAGGGCGGGGGTACCGAGGTGCTGTTTGCGAGTGAGGATCTGGCGCAGGAGGAGATCTGGTGGGCCCTGACGAACTCTGCGCCACAGGGTGCGTCGCACCGAGGCGGGCAACGAGTCTTTGTCGAGTTGCTGAAGCCTCCGCAGCGGCTGGTGATCTTTGGTGCCGGGGAGGATGCGCGGCCGCTAGTGGCTCTGGGTGCGTTGCTGGGGTGGAACGTGGTGGTGGCGGACGGGCGGAGCCATCTGGCGCGAAGGGAGCGATTTCCCGCGGCGGAGCAGGTGGTGGTGCTCGCGGGGGAAGGCTCTGCGGGGCTGCGACCAGACGATGCCGTGGTGTTGATGACGCACAGCTACGAGCAGGATCGAGCGGCGCTTGAGCAGGCGCTGCCGGTGGGGCCCAGGTACCTTGGGCTGCTGGGTGCCAGACATCGCTCAAGCCTGCTGGTGAGCGAGACGGCGGAGCGACTGGGCTGGTCGGTGGCACAGTGCTGTGAACGCATCTATGCGCCGGTAGGGCTGGACCTGGGTGGGGACGGGGCGGAGGCGATTGCGTTGGCGGTGGTGGCCGAGATCCAAGCATGCGTGCAAGGCAAGGTCGGTCTAAGCCGCCGCCTGCGGCCGGAGGAGGTGGCCGAGCAGGTAGATCGCGGAGAGCGCTCGATCTACCTGCGGGCGCAGTGCGCGATGGACGCGGTGTGAGCACGGCGGCGCTGATCCTGGCGGCGGGGGCGTCGACGCGGCTCGGGGAGCCGAAGCAGATGGTTCGGCTGGACGGTGAGACCCTGCTTGACCGTGCGCTCCGCGTGGCGAGCGAGGCAGGGTGTGCGCCGGTGGTGGTGGTGTTGGGGGCCTACTCCAAGCGAATTGAAGCAGCGTGCGATTTGAAGATTGCCTGGGTGGTGGTGCATGCGGGATGGGCGGAGGGTATGGGCTCGTCGGTGCGAGCGGGCATGGAGCTGGTGCAGCAGTTTTCAGAGGTCAGGGGAGTGGTGGTGCTGACGTGCGATATGCCGGGGGTGACGGCGCGGCATCTGCGGGCGCTTGCGGAGGAGCCAGAGGAGGTAAGGGCGTCCGAGTACGCCGGACGGCGGGGTGTGCCGGCCTATTTTCCGCGGCTGCGGTTTGCGCAGCTGCTGCAGCTGGGTGGTGATGCAGGGGCGAGGGAGCTGCTGCGGTCAGCTCGAGTGGTGGAGCTGGCGGGGGGCGAGATGGATGTCGATACGGTTGCGGATTTGGAGCGGCTGCGGGGCTGGGAGTAGCGCTATGCGCTTGACCTCTGCGGCTGACTTACTGTCAGGAGGTTGGTCTGGACGTGGGCAGCTTACATTGCAACTTCGGGTAAAGGCCGAAGGGTGGGGCAATGCCTGGTGTGGGGCGTGAGTCGGCAGCTGGGCTGAAACGCTGGGCTATGCTGAGGCTATGGCATGGACAGCAGGCGGGTGGCGTGGGTGGTCGTGCTGCTGCTGACTGCGGGGATGCAGACGGCGCTGGGTCAGCGGGCGCCGGAGGTGAGTGCTCCCATGCTGCGGGTGGTTGGCGTGGAAGGCCAGATGGCGACGCTGGCGGAGCTTGAACGCACCGGTCAGGGGGAGTCGATTGGCGCCGTCGGCCTGCGCTACCGTATCCTGCAGAAGGTGATGCTGGCGTCGTTTGATGTGGACGACACGCTGGCTCGCATTGATGCCGAGGCTGCTCATGCCGACGACAGCCGATCGGTGCTGGTGGCTCAGAAGCAGCGACGGGATACGGCTCTGAACCTTGCGACGTTTGCGGTTAGTGGGGCTTTGGGAACTGCGGGATCGGCGATGCAGCTGACGCGGGAGTTGGATCATGCGGGCAACGCGTTGAATGTTGCGGCGGGGGCAACCGCAATTTCACTGTCGCTCGCACAACTCTCGAGCCATGGCAGCAAGCGGGTGCTGCTGTCGCCGTACAACATGCTGGCGGAGGTGCTGGATCAGGCACCAAATGCGCAAAGTCACTACCCGGCTGTGGTGAAGGCGTACCTGGCGACGCCGAGCTCTGAGGATGGTGAGCTACCTGATGCCGAGGCGCCGCAAAACTCGCTGCGGGCGGCGTGGCTTCGGCTGCACCGATTGCAGGGCAATGGCAATCGAGATGGGGCGAGCCTGGCGAGTGCGACAACGGACTCTGCCCATGGCGTGAAGCTGACGTCCGAAGAGTTGACCGATCGTGAGGCGATGTTGCGCGATCTGCATGGAGCGGTGGCTTTGTTGAAGAGTGATCTGCGCACTATGCTGCTGACGATGGATGCAGCGCCCGCGAAGTAGCCTGAGCGATGGCAGCGACGGTATGACTGCGCGACGGATGCTGCGTGGGTGGTATAGCGTCGGCGATCGGCGCGATCACCGGGCGATCTGGGAGCGCCCGGCTGGCGCTTGAATCTACTCACGGCTCCTTCGGCTGCTGCCTGGGGGAAGGCTCTCTCCTGCGTGGGTTGGCAGCCTGTTCTGTGGATGCGTGATCGGAGGATTTTCTATAAATCCGCACATATGCACAGGTTATCGGCTCGATTGTGAGCGATCCGGTAGCAGATCTTCATAAAAGGTCCAGGTGAGATCACGCATACTAGATCGCAAACGCACCTAGAAGGCTTGAGAAGCTCGCACCGACTGACGTCGGGCGCACTTTACTGGAAACTGCATGGCTGCATCGTTACAGGAGGAATTTCGCACGCAATGAGACACATGGAACGAATGATTGTGGGAACATCCGGAACTGCAACGCTCTGTAGACGCGCTGTTGTACTTGCTTTCTTTGCTGTCACGTTGCTTCATGGCTCAAGCGTGGCGTTCTGCCAGACCGATCGGGCCA
>CAXSEC010000110.1:0-11770 GCA_964236325.1 uncultured Acidobacteriaceae bacterium
GAAGGAGAGCGATGGCGGGTATTCTTTTTATTATTTCAGCGCCTTCGGGCTCGGGGAAATCGACGCTGGTGAGCCAGCTGCGAACGCTGGTCGAGGGTCTGGACTTTTCGATTTCGTATACGACGCGGCAGCCGCGCGGGTCAGAGGAAGACGGGCGGGAGTACCACTTTACGACGCGGGCGCATTTTGAGGAGATGATTGGTGCAGGACAGTTCCTGGAGTGGGCGGAGGTGTTTGGGAACTACTACGGAACGGCGCGGAGCGTGCTCGATCATGCGAAGCAGGTGGGGAAGGATCTACTGCTGGACATTGATGTGCAGGGCGCACTGCAGGTGATGCGCGCGCTGCCGGCGGCGGTCTCGATTTTTGTTGTGCCGCCCAGTCCGGAGGTGCTCGAGATGCGATTGCGGAACCGGAGCCAGGCGGAGCATGTGACGGAAGAGGCTGTGATTGCGCGGCGACTGGCGCAGGCGCGGGAGGAGATGACGCGGATCTGGGAGTACAAGTACGCGCTGGTGAACGATGTTCTGGATCAGGCCGTGGCGGAGCTGCGATCGATCGTGCTGACGGCACGGGGAGAGAACGGCGAGCTGCAGGCCATGGCAGACTCCTGCCTTTCCGGAGCAGATGAGAGCCGTCTGCGGTTGGTGCTGGACCGCTTTCGCTAAGGGTGTTGCCGGCGATGCGGGATTGTGTGGTGTGGATGGCGGGGGTGCGGTAGAGTCTTGGGTACGGGGTGAACGTATGACGACGACAGACGATGTGCTCCATAACAAATACAGCCTGGTCAAGGGCGCGGCACGACGGGCACGGCAGTTACAGGGCGGGGCGCCGGCGATGATCATCAGCAAGTCCATGAAGGCGTGCCGGGTGGCGCAGGACGAGATTGAGCAGGGACACGTGAGCTACCGCTTTGGTGCGAAGAAGGTAATTGGCGACGCGAAGGTGCTGGAGATGCCAGCCGTGCAGACCGCGAGCCTTGCCGTCGATCCGGCGCTGTAGAGCGGAAGAGGGGATGACGCTTCGAGCGGATGAGGTACGGGGGTTTGTTGAGTACCTGCGCGATGTGGGCGTGTACGACCTGTATCGGCGAGGTGAGCCGGGGAAGCTTGCTCTCGCCGAGCTTTTAGGAGAGCGCACGCAAGAGGTAGCAGAGGTTCTATCGGAGACGGCGACTCCGCCGACGGTGGTGGTTGCTCGGCGCGACGTGGTGCAGCAGCCGAGGGCTATCGAGCCGCCTCTAATCGAGAGGCCGCCGATCGCGACGCGGCAGAACGCAGCGACCTCAGTTGAGGTGACAGCTGAGCCAGACGCGGAGAGTTCCATTCCAAGACCGATTGCGTTCGATGACCTAGCAGCTCTTCCTGAGGTGCGCGTTGCAGCCGGGGATAAGGCGGCAGCCTTGCATGTGATCCGCGAGCGCATTGGCGATTGCACGCGATGTCCGCTGGCGTATGCAGGGCGGCATGCAATTGTGTTTGGCGACGGAGATCCGAACGCCCGGATCCTGTTTGTTGGCGAAGGGCCCGGGGCAGATGAAGATGCGAGCGGGCTGCCGTTTGTGGGCAAGGCGGGGCAGCTGCTGAACAACATGATTGGCGCGATGGGGCTTTCGCGGGAGCAGGTGTATATCGCCAACATTGTGAAGTGCCGGCCGCCGCAGAACCGGGCGCCGGAGCCGGTGGAGGCAAATACCTGCTCGCAGTTTCTGCTGCAGCAGATGGACGTGGTGCAGCCGAAGGTGGTGGTGGCGCTGGGGGCGACCGCGGCGACATATCTGCTGGGGGTGAAGCAGTCGCTGAGCTCGCTGCGGGGACGATGGCACAGCTGCCGTGGCGCGAAGCTGGTGGTGACGTACCATCCGGCGTTTCTGCTGCGGGATCCGCGGCAGAAGGGTGAGGCCTGGAAGGATTTGCAGCTGGTGATGGCGGAGCTAGGGCTGAAGGCTGCTGCGAAGAGCTAGGGGCTTGCTGGCGGCAGCAGAGGCGAAGAACAGTCCCTTCGGGACGAGAACAAGACAGAAGGGCAAACTCTGCGGGACGAGAACAAGAGGCTAGTTTGCTGGGCTGCCGGGAGGAACGATGCGGACGCTGTTGGCCCGGCAGGAGCGGATGTTGCTGCAGGCAATGGCGTGCAGGTTGTGGTCGAGGCAGACCTCAACGGCGGTGAGATAGTTGTTGCCGCAGCTGAGGGCGAGACTTTCCTGCGGTATCGAGGGATTGGCGCTCGAGAATTGCGCGAGGATCGCCTCGGGTGTGGATGCGGTCTGGGAGGTGAGGCCGCTAAGGCTACTTGGGATCTGGATGGCGTGGAGGGCGGCCCGGGCCTGCGAGAAGAAGGCATCTGGGGCAAGACCGGAGCAGGTGCCGTGGGTCTCCCACTCGTGACGAAGCAGGCCTGCATCCGGATAGAGGTCGCGGAAGGTGGCGGGATCGGCGGGACCGGGAGTGTCTGAGCAGTGTTCTGGGTAGCTGCCATCGTTGTTTTGTGGCCACAGGCCGTGGAGAACGAAGCCGGGGTGGGCGGCGCACTCTGGTTTGTCGGGGTGGGTGGCGCAGAACTCAGGCGACCAGGAGAGATTGAGCAGATAGAAGTCGAAGACACCGGGCTGGCTGGAGGCTGCGCTGCTGCCGCGGCGGTCGCTGTGGCGGGTGTTGCTCCGGCCTTCTGTCGGCTCGTCCTGAGTGTTGTCATGGGGCTCGTCCCGGGGATCCTCGCTTTGCCTGCGATGTTCACGGTAGGCGCGATCGTTCTGTCGGCTGGCGATGTCTGGCGAGCGGGTTGCGGGCTGGCTGTTGTTGCGCGCGTAATACGCGATGAGGAACATCGGGATGAAGACGAGGAGGGCGAGGAGGCGTTTGGGCATGGCGGCAGTGTCAGGATACTGCTTGCGCGCCTGCTCGCTTCGCTTGCGAGCGGAGGGCGAGGAATCTTTTGCCTCGGCAGAGTGGAGTCGATCCAGTCCGCAATGAGGTTGCAGGAGAGATGGTGTACCTGCTTCGCGTTGGCTGGTCTGCGACTTAGGGGCGCGGCGGGTGCGGTGTGGTTTGCGCGGGTGGCGTTAGGCTTGAGGGATGGGGTTGTTTTGCGATGTTGCGCTGCCGCTGCCGCTCGATCGGCTGTTCACGTATGCGGTAGCGGACCGAACGCCGGTGGTGGGCGCACGCGTGCTGGTGCCGTTCAGCGGGCAGAGGCTGATGGGTGTGGTGGTGCGCGTGCACGATACGCCGCTGCCGGAGGGGATCGAGGCAAAGCCGGTGCAGGCGGTGCTGGATGCGGAGGCTGTGCTCTCTGACGAGCTGATGCGGCTGGCGGGATGGATTGCAAGCTACTATGTGGCGCCAATGGGCGAGGTGGTGCGGGGCATGCTGCCGCTGATGGCGGAGGTGCGGCGGCGATGGGTGTACCGGATTGCGGAGCAGGGGCGGAAGGTGCTGTACGAGGGGGCGGAGAAGGGATCGTCGCGGCGATCGCGGCTGACGGCTGAGGAGCAGAACCGGGAGTATGCGGTGCTGAACTATCTCGAGAGCGGGGAGGCGGCGAAGGCGAGCGCGCTGCGATCGGCTACCAGCGCGGGAAAGACGCTGCTGGATGGCATGGTGCGGAAGAAGTGGCTGACGCGGGAGGCTCAGGCGGAGGAGCGGGATGCGCGGCGGGTGGAGCGGGTAGCGGTGCTGGTGGAGGATGCACGCCTGCTGAAGTTGAATGCGAACCAGATGGGGGTGCTGGCGGAGCTGGCGGCGGCGGGTGGACGAGAGCGGGTGAGGGATCTGCAGGAGCGGCTTACGCGGGCAGGGGTGCCGGGGTCATCGCTGGGGACGCTGGTCCGGCGGGGGCTGGTGCGGCTGGAGGAGGAGGAGACGGCGTTTCGGCTGGGCGGCGTAGGAGCCGCGGGAAAGAAGAGCGCGCACGAGCACATGTTGAACGAGGCGCAGACCGAGGCGCTGGCGACGATCGTGGCGGCGATGGAGAAGGGGGGATTCCAGCCGCACTTGCTCTATGGCGTGACGGGATCGGGGAAGACGGCGGTGTATGTTGCGGGGATGCAGCGCGCGTTGGCGGCCGGAAGGTCGGCGATGCTGCTGGTGCCGGAGATTGGATTGACGCCGGCGATGGCGGGGCAGATGTTTGCGGCGTTTGGCGGCGAGGTGGCGCTGCTGCACTCGGCGTTGACGCCGGATGAGCGGGCGCAGCAGTGGCACAGGATCCAGCGGGGCGAGGCGCGGGTGGTGGTGGGGACGCGGTCGGCGGTGTTTGCGCCCATGGTGGCGCTAGGGCTGGTGATCGTCGATGAGGAGCACGACGGCAGTTACAAGCAGGAGGAGACGCCGCGCTACCACGGGAGAGATGTGGCGGTGATGCGGGCGAAGCTGGCGGCGTGCGTGGTGGTGCTGGGGTCGGCGACGCCATCGCTGGAGAGCTGGGCGAATGCGGAGCGAGGGCGATACCGGAGAGTTGAGATGTTGACCCGCGTTGCCGACCGGCCGCTGCCGGTGGTGGAGCTGATTGATATGCGGACGGAGTTTCGCGAAGTCGGCAAGGAGGAGATCTTCTCGCGGCAACTGCTGCTGGAGACGCAGGCGACGCTTGATCGAGGAGAGCAGGCCATTATTCTGCTGAATCGGCGCGGGTACTCCTTTGTGGCTATGTGCCGCAGCTGTGGCGAGAAGATCGAATGCGAGAACTGCGCGATCTCGATGACGTTTCACAAGCAGGTAGGGGACAGGCTGGAGGCGCAGCCGGGGCAGCGGTTGGAGTGCCACTACTGTGGATCGCGACGAAGCGTGCCGGAGCGATGTCCGAAGTGCCAGAGCGAGCACCTCTACTATCTCGGAGCGGGATCGCAGCAGGGCGAGGAGCGGCTGCAGGAGCTGTTTCCCGGGGCGCGGATCGGGCGGATGGATCGCGACACGGTGCGTGGACGTGGCGATATGGAACGACTGCTGACGCGGCTGCACACAGGCGAGATCAACCTGCTGGTGGGCACGCAGATGATTGCTAAGGGGCATGACGTTCATGGGGTGACGCTAGTGGGTGTGGTCGGCGCTGATCTGGCGCTGGGATTGCCTGACTTTCGGGCGGCGGAGCGAGTGTTTCAGCTGTTGACGCAGGTCGCCGGGCGAGCGGGACGGGGTGAGCTTCCGGGACGGGTGTTGGTGCAGACCTATCATCCGGAGCACTATGCAATCCAGTGTGCACAGCGGCACGACTATGCAGGCTTTGTCGCGAAGGAGATGCAGTATCGGCGATGGATGCACTACCCGCCATTCACGGCGCTGGCGAACGTGGTGGTGCAGAGTGAGACGCTCGAGGAGGCGGCGGGATGGTCGGCTGTGCTCGGGCGATGGTTCGCGGTGGCGAAGTTGGAGCGGGTGCGGGTGCTCGGGCCGGCGGTGGCGCCGATCTCCCGGCTGAAGCGGATCTACCGCTTTCACTTTGTTCTGAAGACGGAGTCTCGCAAGCTGCTGGGCGAGGCGCTGCGCGCGATGTTGTCGCACGCCGAGGCGCAGGAGATCCCACGACGATCGTTGCTGGTCGATGTCGATGCGGTTCGTTTGATGTAGCTGGTCGTACGTGGCAGGACTTAGGTGAGAAGGTGAAGCTCTTTTCCGGGCTTGAACCGGACTGCCTTGCCGGGAGCGATTGAGACCTCAGCGCCGGTACGAGGATTGCGACCGATGCCGGTCTTTCTCGGCTTCACCGTGAAGACACCGAAGCCTCGCAGCTCGATGCGGTCACCTTCAACCAGGGATCGCTTCATACTTTCGAAGATGGCATCGACAGCCGCTTCGGCCTTGGTGCGTGGCAGTCCGGTGCGTTCGACAACCCGCTGTATCAGGTCTTGCTTAATCATCTGAGTAAGGATCCTTCGCTCTGGATTCCGTAACGGGGGGAGGGGACCGGTGCGTGTAGTACCGTGATGTTAAGAACTCACCTGTCGCTTGTCAACGAAAGAGAATTTTCGTAAGAGCAGCGGGCTGAGCGGGTTGGATCTGAGTGCCGTGGGTCCTGATGCAGGGCTCGTTTACATAGCTTTCGTGGAATCGTGGGGATGAACGACCTTGGCGATCAAGAGTGATCGATGGATTCGCGAGCAGGCAACGAAGCATGGCATGATCTCGCCCTTCAGCGAAAAGCAGGTACGTGAGGGTGTGATCTCGTACGGGCTCTCGTCGTATGGATATGATCTTCGCGTGTCGGACGAGTTCAAGATCTTTACCAATGTGAACAGCGCCATTATTGACCCGAAGGCGTTTGACGAGCGGTCGTTTGTGACGGTGGAGGCGCCGAGCGTGATTGTGCCGCCGAACTCATTCGCTCTGGCGCGGTCTATTGAGTACTTCAAGATTCCGCGGGACGTGCTCACCATCTGTGTGGGCAAAAGTACGTACGCGCGATGCGGCATTATCGTGAATGTGACGCCGTTCGAACCGGAGTGGGAGGGCTACGTGACGCTTGAGATCTCAAACACGACACCTCTGCCGGCAAAGGTGTATGCGAACGAAGGCCTGTGTCAGATTCTCTTCTTCCAGTCGGATGAGCCGTGCGAAGTGAGCTATGCGGACCGGCGGGGAAAGTATCAGAACCAGCAGGGGATTGTGCTGCCCAAGTTGTAAGCTCTTGACTTCGCCGTCGAGCTTGATTGTCTGTGCGTGCAGGGGAACGATGTCGCCAGGACGCGGCAAGGGTGATGCAGCTTGAGGAATCGGCGAGCACGACGTTGAGTCAGAGAGCCAAGGAGCCCCGACGCTTCGGCGTGGTGTCAACGGCCCCGCTCCGCTTTCTGGGTCTACAAAGCATGTTTCCTGAAGCGACGAGCATCGAGGTGGTGGCTCTTGATGAGACGACAGCCCACGCCGTGAAGCGTCTGACGTTGCTCATTATTGATGCGAGTTGCACGGAGCTTCTGTTTGAGCTGCTTGCGGGCTTCCAGAAGGCGCAGCCGCTGGTGCGTTTGCTGGTGGTGGGGGTAGAAGACGACCCAGCGTACGTGGAACGTGTGATTGGGGCCGGAGCCAAGGGATACGTGACCCATCGCGCAAGCGAGGCAGAGATCCGGATGGCGATCGAGATCGTTCTTGATGGATCGGTGTGGGCACCCAGGAAGGTGCTGGCGCGCCTGATTGAGCGAGGCCCGGTGATGCAGCAGCGAGCTGATCTGCGGCCGATCCTGACGCCTCGAGAGAGAGACGTGCTACGCAAGCTGGGAGCAGGTTCGTCGAACAAGGAGATCGCCGCGGAGATGTTGATTGATGCCTCGGCGGTGAAGGCGCATGTGGGGCGCCTGATGCGCAAGGTGGGCGTGGCTAATCGGACGGCGCTCAGTGTTGAAGCCGCGAGGCTGCGGCTCCTGGAGTGACTTGATCGTTGGCCTACGCGGAAGGAGCGTCCGCCGGCTATGGCTCGGAGGTTTTCTGCTGTAGCCCCAAAGGTCTATAGACCAACGTACCGTTGCGGCAGGGAGCGATCTAAGCCAAGCTGAATCAGCAACACAGACCTGGGAGAGGGGTCACGATCTGGCGCATTGCGCCAGCGTGGCCCCTATTTTTGCTTGGAGGTGTGGACCCGCGACGGACAGCTTCTTCAAACTTCATGACGTCGGCACGATTGTTGCGCCCGCCAACTTACCTGGTACTAGAATAGGCAGATAGACGAAAGAGGTAAGAAGTCATGAAGAAGTTTGCAGCTGCTTTGTGCGGTGTCATGTTGACAGGAACATCGATGTTGGCATTTGGGGCGACCGACAAGGCGAAGATTGACGGACGGCTGACAGATGCAAGCGCCGTGATCCGCCAGATAATGGCAACTCCTGACAAGGGCATTCCAGCCAGCATTCTTGCCGGAGCTTCCTGCGTGGTGGTGATCCCCAGCTACAAGAAGGCCGCCTTCGTGGTTGGCGCGCAGTATGGTCAGGGAGCAGCAACCTGCCGCACCCCCAGGGGATGGAGTGCACCGGTCTTCGTGCAGCTTACGGGCGGCAGCTTCGGTTTCCAGATTGGCGGGCAGGCGACGGATCTGATTCTGGTTGCGATGAACCAGAATGGCCTTCAAGACATGCTGAAGAACAAGTTCAAGATTGGCGGAGACGCGGCAGCCTCGGCTGGGCCCGTCGGTCGCAATGCGCAGGCGGGTACCGACTGGAAGTTGAATGCGGAGTTCCTGAGCTACTCGCGCTCCAAGGGTCTGTTCGCGGGCATCAACCTCGACGGAACGGTGCTCTCGCAGAACGAGGACGATACGCGAACGTTCTACGGCGCGGCGGTTCCATTTGAGACGATCCTCAAGGGAAACCAGAAGCCTCCCGCGGACGCGATGGGGTTTGTCCGGACGGTTGCGAAGTACTTCGTGGTTGCGAAGAACCAGTAGAGCTTGTACCTGAACAGAGTAAGCGGGCGGCCACTGAGGTCGCCCGTTTTCTTTGTAAGCCGCCGATCGGAAGTACACTGAACCTAGTCCTTATGGAGCATCACTCAGAGCAAGATTCAGCCCTTGCGCATCGCGTTCGCAGAGGTCGGATCACCCTGGCACACCAAGCGGAGTACGGGTTTGTGCGTGCTGTCCTAGGGGTGCTTCGGTACCTTCCTCGAGGGGCGTCGAGACTCCTCGGATCGGCACTGGGGATGGCGACGTTTTACGTGGCGCGGCGACTTCGGTCCGTGGGACGGCAGAATCTACGACTTGCTTTCCCGCACAGCGCTCCTGAGGAGCGGGAGCGCGTGCTGAAGGCAGGGTTTCGCCACCTTGGGCATCACCTTGCCGAGTTTGCTCGCATGCCAGGGTACAGCCGGCGGACGCTTCAGAGCGTAATCGAGTACCAGGGGCTGGAGCACTTTGAACGTGCCAGGGCGAAGGGTCAGGGGGTTCTGGTGCTTACCGGGCACCTTGGGGCGTGGGAGCTGTCAAGCTTCTTTCATTCGCTCATGGGAAGTCCAATGAGCCTGGTGATTCGGCGACTGGATAACTTGCTTATTGATCGCTACGTCAACCGGATCCGCTGCATGCATGGAAATCGGGTTCTGGCGAAAGATGATTTCGCACGAGGCCTTCTGCTCGAGATGAAGGCGGGGCGGACGGTCGGGATCCTGATGGACACCAACATGACGCCGCCGCAGGGTGCGTTTGTTCCCTTCTTCGGCATCCCGGCGTGTACTGGTTCCGGGCTGGCACGTATCGCTAGAAAGACCGGTGCGGCGGTGCTGCCTGGGTTCCTGCTGGAGGAGCCGGGTGGGCGATATCGGTTGCACTTCGGTGAAGAGATCGCAGTCGATGTCACCGATGACAGCGAACGTGACGCACTTACGAACACGGCCCGGTTTACCGGCGTCCTCGAGGAGTATGTACGACGGTACCCGGAACAGTGGCTCTGGATGCATCGTCGCTGGAAGACGCGGCCGGTGGGCGAGCCAGGGATCTACGCTTGATGACCGTTGCCGAGGTCGCGAGCTTTCTTGGAGTGAGTCTGGCGGACGCAAGGAAGGGCGGAGAGCGGCTCTCAGGCGTGGCATCTCCGGAGACGGCGGGTCCAGAGCACATCGTCTTTGCGCAGGACGCGCTCTCGCTTGCGGTCGCCTGGCGCTCGTCGGCCGGCCTGATTCTCGCGGAGGACTCGCTGCGAACGTCCGCCGAGACATCGGGACAGGATCGGGTTCTATGGGTGCGGCACGCTCGTCTTGCCTTTGGGAGGATTGGCGAACGCCTGCGACCGACGCGTACTGAAAGCCAGATCGACGCGTCGGCATGGATCTCAGCGAAGGCAGAGCTGGGAGAGTGCGTCAGGGTTGGGCCGGGTGTTGTCATAGAAGAGGATGTTGTGATCGGGGCGGGGTGCGAGTTGGCAGCTCGTGTGGTCGTTCATGCGGGAACGCGACTTGGAGCGAGGGTGGTGGTGAAGGCGGGAGCGATCCTTGGCTCGGCTGGGTTCGGGTTCGTTCGTGACTCGGCGACGGAGGCCTATGTGCCCTTTCCCCAGCAGGGCTTGCTGGTGATCGAAGATGACGTGTGGATCGGGGCGAACTCGGCGATCGAACGCGGGGCGCTGGGCGAAACTCGCATCAGTCGCGGGACAAAGATCGATAATCTGGTGCACATCGCACATAACTGCATGATCGGCAGGGATGTGGTGATCGCAGCGCAGACCGGCATTGCGGGATCAAGCGTGGTGGGCGATGGGGCAGTGATTGCGGGCCAGGCCGGGATCGCGGATCATGTAAGGATCGGTACAGGCGTTGTTGTGGGAGCCAAGGCAGGTGTGCCGTCGAACAAGAGCCTGCAAGGCGCCGGTCAGATCTTCTGGGGCATTCCAGCGCGTCCGCTCCAGCAGTATCTGCGAGAGCTGGCGTGGCTGCGGCGTTCATCGGAGAAGAAGGAGTCGTCTCGCTGAGGCGGCCGCAGGAGCAGGAAGCATGGCACTCATCGTGGTTGGCGGAAGCACGCGGAACATTGGCAAGACCAGTGTCGTTGCGGGGCTGATCACCGCTCTTCGCAGTCACAGCTGGACGGCGATCAAGATTACGCAGTACGGCCATGGCATCTGCTCGGCTGATGGCAAGACGTGTGAGTGTGCTACGGCGGATCACACCGTTGCCTTCACGGAGGAGCGGGATCAGCTGGGTCGGTCGGACTCTTCACGGTACCTGATGGCCGGCGCGAAACGATCTCTGTGGGTCCGAACGCAGCAGGGAGAGCTGCTTGAGGCGATGCCGCGTCTGCGACGAGAGATCGCTGAGGCGGGCAATGTGATTGTGGAGTCGAACAGCATCCTGCAGTTCATTCGGCCGGATCTGTTTCTGAGTGTCCTTGATCCGGCGGTTGAAGACTTCAAACCCTCGGCGCGGCGCTATGTGGATCGGGCCGATCTGATCCTGATGCCGCGGCGGGAAGGGCAGGTGGCTCCCTGGCGGGAGTCGCTGCGTGGAGTGCTGCAGCGAGCACACATACTGTACTTTGAGCCCGAAACTTACATCAGCGAGGAGCTGGTGCGATTCGTCGAGGATAAACTCTGTTTGGCACGCACGGGCTAGTGCGCAGATGGACGCACTAAGCTGAAGCACTCTCCTGGGCACCGGAGCGAACGACAGATGACCGTAAACGGACGTGTACCTGCAGGGCAGGTTATCTATTGCAGAGCAGAGTGGGAGCGATAGGACAACTCGAGGCGAGGACCTCACGCCGGGGTCAGAGGCGGCGATATGTTGCCGTGGAGTGCTCGTGATGACGCCAACTCAGGCGCTGCAACTGGCGACGCTCATCATGTTCGTCCTGTATTTTGTGACCGCGATGGTCGGTATGCGACTGTTCGGCGGGGTGCAATCCGCGGTCTGGTTTGCGGGGTCTAGTGCGCTGCGCGCCATGGCGCTTGCTCTTGCACTGTTTGGTCCAGCGTCGGACACCCGCACGGTTGCGGGTGCGTCGGTGCTTACGGTGATGGCCCTTACCATGCTGCATCGCAGCTTCGCCGAGCAGCTGAATCGTCCGAAGCTGTTGTGGCGGCTGCAGATTGTGCTGCTGGCGTTGACCCTGCTGGGCGCCGTCTACGTGTCCACACGACACACCACGTACCCGGTGCTCACCTTGCTGGTAAGCACGGTGGTGGGCATACAAGCGGCTCTGACCGCTTCGGCCCTGTTCAGCTTTTCAGGCGAAGGCGTGGAGCTTGCAGGGCGATTCGCCGGCTCCTCGATGCTGGTGTATGCGCTGTCGTATCTGCTGCGCGCTGTCGTGGTGCTGCACTTTGGCTCGCCCAACTATGCCTGGGCGCTCGATCGTACCT
>CAXSEC010000111.1:0-11758 GCA_964236325.1 uncultured Acidobacteriaceae bacterium
ACGAGCAAGGCGGATGGCTCTTTTGGGGGTTCGGTGGTGGTAGAGGAGCAGGAGGCGACCGCAGTGGCGGGGAGCGAGCAGCCTCGGCGAGGCGGTGCTCGGTGCGACTGGCCGGTGACGCGGCGGGAGTTTGTGGCGGGGGCGACTGCGGTGTTTGGGGCGTCGACGCTGGTGCCGGCGATCGGGCGGGCGGAGACGGTGCCTGGAGTTCGGCTGATGCCGGTGAGCCTGACGGTGAATGGCGAGGCGAAGCAGATGCGGATCGATCCGCGGACCTCGTTGCTGGATTGGCTACGAGAAGACCTGCAGCTGACGGGGACCAAGAAGGGCTGTGATCACGGGCAGTGCGGTGCGTGCACGGTGCTGGCGAACGGGAAGCGGATCAACAGCTGCCTGGCGCTGGCGGTGTCGTATGACGGCGAGGCGATTACGACGATCGAGGGCATTGCCAAGGGCGAGGCGCTCGATCCGGTGCAGCAGGCGTTTCTTGACCATGACGGCTACCAGTGCGGGTATTGCACGCCGGGACAGGTGGTATCGGCGGTGGCGCTGCTGGGCGAGGCGAAAGCGGGCGCGGCAAGCTACGTCACCAAAGACGTGCGAAAGACCGGCGCGGTCGAGTTGACGGACGACGAGATCAAGGAGCGCATGAGCGGCAATCTCTGTCGCTGCGGGGCGTATCCGGGAATTGTAGCGGCGGTGCGGCAGGCGTACGGGCATGTGGCTCAACAAACGGCGGCGACGGCCGATAGAGAGAAGACAGGAGATCTGCATGCAGCCCTTTGAGTTTGAACGAGCACAGGATCCGCAGAGTGCGGTAACGGCGATTCTGGCTGCGCCTGCGGGCAAGTTTTTGGCGGGTGGGACTAATCTGGTCGACCTGATGAAGCAGCAGGTCGAGCTGCCGACGCACTTGGTCGACATCAACCGACTGGATCTGGCGAAGATTGAGGAGCTGCCGAACGGCGGGGTGCGGCTGGGCGCGCTGGCGAAGAACTCGGACACGGCGGATCATGAGCTGGTGCGGACGCGGTATCCGCTGCTCTCGCAGGCGATCCTGGCAGGGGCCTCGGTGCAGCTGCGGAACGCGGCAACGAATGGCGGGAATCTGCTGCAGCGGACGCGCTGCTACTACTTCTATGACCCGGCGTATGCGGAGTGCAATAAGCGCAAGCCGGGATCGGGGTGCGCGGCGATTGGCGGGTATAACCGGGTGCACGGGATTCTGGGAACAAGTGCCGAGTGCATCGCGACGAATCCTTCGGACATGTGCGTGGCGCTGGCGGCGCTGGGCGCGACGGTGCGGGTGCGCGGGCGGAAGGGCGAGCGGACGATTGCATTTGCGGAGTTTCATCGGCTGCCAGGAGCGACGCCGCAGCTGGATACGAACCTGAAGCCGGATGAGCTGATTCTGTCGATCGATCTTCCGAAGGACGACTATGCGGCGCACTCAAGCTATACCAAGGTGCGCGATCGGGCGAGCTATGCGTTTGCGCTGGTGAGTGCGGCAGCAGGGTTAGAGCTGGATGGACAGACGATCAAGAGCGCGCGGCTGGCGCTGGGCGGCGTGGCGCACAAGCCGTGGCGATCGGAGAAGGCGGAGGCGATCCTGCGCGGGAAGCCGGCGACGGAGGAGAGCTTTCGTGCGGCGGCGGAGGAGGCGGTACGCGGGGCGAAGACGTACGAGCATAATGCGTTCAAGGTCGAGATGGCGAAGTTGACGATTGTGCGGGCCTTCACGCAGGCAACGAAGGGAACGGCGGTTGAGGCGTAGGTTCTTCGTTGGCCACGTCTTGCCGACCTGCGGGGTTGAGCGAGGGCAATGCTGGGCCTCTCCGCTTTGAATTGCTTGGTCGTGATAACGGCCTTCGGTTGAGTTTGATCGAGATGATCACATAACAAAGTTTGACGATTTTGGTGCAGAGGTTTTAGCGATGGCAGCGACGACGATTGGTGAACCGATTACGCGGGTAGATGGCCGAGCGAAGGTGACGGGCGAGGCGAAGTATGCGGCGGAGTTTGAGGTGCCGAAGCTGACGTACGCGGTGATGGTGATGAGCACGATTCCGAACGGCCGGGTGCAGGGCATGGACACGGCTGCGGCGGAGCGATCGCCGGGTGTGCTGGCGGTGATGACGTCGGCCAACGCGAAAAAGCTGCCGGACGGCGGCAAGGCGGGGGTGAAGCCGCCGGCGGGGCGGGTGCTGGCGCTGCTGCAGGACGACTCGGTCAGGTACAACAATCAGCCGATCGCGGTGGTGGTGGCAGAGACGCTGAACCAGGCGATCTATGCGGGGTCGCTGATTGGGACGACGTACCAGAGCCAGCCGGCGGTGCTGGATTTTGAGAAGGGGTTTGCGACCTCGCATGCGGCGGGGCATGGCAAGGATCCGGCGGACCTGAGCGAGGGCAAGCTGCGGGAGGGGATGGCTGCGGGCGAGGTGAAGGTCGACCAGATTTACACGACGCCGGTGCAGAACCACAACCCGATGGAGCCGCACGCGACGATCGCCGAGTGGGATGGCGCGATGCTGACGGTGCACGATGCGACGCAGTACATCTCCGGCGTGAAGCAGACGCTGGCAAAGACGTTCGGGCTGCCGGACGACAACGTGCGGGTGATCTGTCCGTACACGGGCGGCGGCTTTGGCTCGAAGGGATCGACGTGGTCGCATGTGGTGCTGGCGGCGATGGCGGCGAAGCAGGTCGGGCGGCCGGTGAAGCTGGTGCTGGAGCGGCCGCAGATGTTTGGGCCGGTAGGCGCGCGGCCGGAGACGCACCAGCATGTGGTGCTGGCGGCGAAGAAGGACGGAACGCTGACGGCGGTACAGCATGATGTGCATTCGCATACATCGACGTTTGAGGATTTTACGGAGCCGTCGTCGAGCCAGACGCGGATGTTGTATGCGTGTGAGGCGATCTCGACGACGCAGCGGCTGGTGCCGCTGACGGTCGGCACACCGACGTTCCAGCGCGCGCCAGGCGAGGCGACAGGAACGTTTGCGCTCGAGATTGCGATGGACGAGCTGGCGGAGAAGCTGGGCATGGACCCGATTGCGCTGCGAGTGAAGAACTATGCGGAGAAGGATCCGACGAGCCAGAAGCCGTGGTCGAGCAAACATCTGCGGGAGTGCTATGAGCAGGGGGCGCAGCGATTTGGCTGGTCAAAGCGGGTAGCGCAGCCGCGATCGACGCGGGACGGCCATGAGCTGATCGGGGTAGGGATGGCGACGGCTACCTATGGGGCCAATCGATCGGCGGCGATGGCGAAGGTGACGTTTGAGCCGAACGGGCGGATCACGGTGGCGTCGGGCTCGCAGGACCTCGGGACGGGGACGTACACGATTATGGCGCAGGTGGCGGCGGCGACGCTGAAGCTGTCGATTGCGATGGTGGATGCGAAGCTAGGCGACTCCGAGCTGCCAAAGGCGCCGGTGTCGGGTGGATCGCAGTCGGCGGCAAGTGTGACGCCGGCGGTAGTGGCGGCGGCAAAGCAGGCGCAGCTGAAATTAGTAACCGGATCGGTTGCAGATAAGGGATCGCCGGTGTTTGGCGTTGATCCAGCGCAGGTGGCATTTGAGAATGGACGGATCATCCGCAAGGGACAGCCGGAGAGCGGTGAGACCTTTGCCGAGTACCTGAAGCGCAATGGCGGCAAGCCGGTCGGGGCGATGGGGTCGGCACAGCCGGAGCAGGATGCAGACCAGTTTGCACAGCACTCGTGGGGCGCGGTCTTCGCCGAGGTTGCGGTGGACGAGACGCTGGGCATGGTGCGGGTGCGGCGAGTCACGGGCGTGTATGACGTGGGTACGCTGCTGAATGAGAAGACGGGCAAGAGCCAGCTGATCGGCGGCATTGTGTGGGCGGTGGGTCTGGCGCTGCATGAAGAGACGCATATTGACTCGCGGAACGGGCGATCGGTGAACAACAACCTGGCGGAGTATCACGTGCCGGTGAACCTGGATATCGGCGAGATTGACGTGATGGCGCTGAACATTCCGGACAAGAACTTCAACGACCTGGGAGCTCGAGGCATTGGCGAGATCGGAATTACGGGGGCGGGTGCGGCGGTGGCGAACGCGATCTACAACGCGACGGGCAAGCGGATACGGAGTGCGCCGATTACCCCGGAGCTGCTGATGGCTTAGTTGTTTCGGGATTGTTGTAGAGGCGTTGGGAGAGATCCTGGCGCCTTTGCTGCGTTTGGATACGCGTCGCTGAGTTCCGTCGTTAAGGACGAACGGCGGGGTTCCTCCCGTTCGCCTTCGCTCAAGGTCGGAATTGCAACTAAAGATTGCGACTGTTGTGTCGACTTGTTGCGATAGTTGGGGCGGTTAGTCTAGACGCGAGGTGAGGTGGGATGGAGCGAGGTGAGGAGCGGCGACCGGTGGTGTTGTGTCTGACGACGTATGAGAAGGGGCAGGCGTTTCTGCGAGAGATGGCGCGGCTGGGGGCGGAGGTGCTGCTGCTGACGGTGGAGTCGCTGGGGGATGGAGACTGGCCGCGGGAGGCGCTTACCGAGTTGTGGACGATGCCGGCGGAGTTGACGCCGGAGCAGGTGTTGCGGACGGTCACGTATCGTGCGCGGTGGCAGCGGATCGATGCGGTAGTGGCGCTCGATGAGTTTGACCTGGAGACGGCGGCGCTCCTGCGCGAGCATCTGCAGCTGCCGGGGATGGAACAGCGCTGGGCGGGGGTGACGGCGACGCGGTTGTTTCGCGACAAGCTCGCGATGCGGGTGAGGGCGAGGGCGGCGGGGGTGCGGGTGCCGGAGTTTACCGGGATCTTCCACCATGAGGCGGTGCGGGAGTTTTTGCGGTCGACGACCGGGCCGTGGCTGCTGAAGCCGCGGACGAATGCGTCGGCGGTGGGGATCAGCAAGATTCACCAGGAGGACGAGGTATGGCCGCTGCTGGATCGGCTGGGGGACATGCAGAGCCACTATCTGCTGGAGCGGTTTGTGCCGGGGGAGATCTTTCACTGCGAGGGCGTGACGTGGCAGGGGGAGACCGTGTTTGCGCTGGCATTTCAGTATGGACAGCCGCCGATGCAGACAATGCATGAGGGCGGGGTGTTTACGACGCGGGTGCTGGAACGGGAGAGTGATGACGCGAAGGCGGTGCGGGGGATGCAGGGGGAGGTTTTGCGGGCGCTGGGATTGAGGGCAGGGGTGACGCATACGGAGTTGATCCAGGCGCAGGCGGATGGGGAGTTTTACTTTCTGGAGACGGCGGCGCGGGTGGGTGGCGCGTATATCGCGGATGTGGTCGAGTTTGCGGCGGGGCTGAATCCGTGGGTGGAGTGGGCGCGGCTGGAGTGGGCGTCGCTGCGGGGCGAGCCGTACCGGCTGCCGGAGGTTCGGGAGGGGTATGCGGGCAGTGTGATCTCGCTGGCGAGGCAGGCGGAGCCGGATACGGCGGCGTATGACGATGCGGAGATCGTGATGCGGCTGGAGCAGACGCACCATGCCGGGCTGGTGGTCAAGGCGGAGACGGCGGCTCGGGTGAAGGACCTGGTGGAGGCGTACAGCGGGCGATTTCTGCGGGATTTTTGCGCGGTGATGCCGGTGCCGGACAGGCCGACGTCGTAGGTTGTTTTGGGTGCTGATCGCAGCTGGGATGGGGCGGGATGGTAGGCACGTCCGGATTCGAACCGGAGACCTCTACCGTGTCAAGGTAGCGCTCTAACCAACTGAGCTACGCGCCTGTATGCGTTCTGCCAGTGTACCGAGGGTGCTGGCGGAAGGCAACCGGCGGCGAGGGATCGGATAGCATGGAGCGATCCGGTCCTGAGAGATCTTCCTGACCGACGCACACCTTTGCCCAGTCTTGCTCAAGTCCGTGCGGTGCCGAATCTGCTGACGCTGCTGCGTCTGTTCCTTTTGCCGTTTCTGGTGATCCAGATCCTTGATGGGCGATGGGTGATTGCGGCGGTGCTGTTTGTGCTGGCGGGGATTTCGGACGGGCTGGACGGGCTGCTGGCGAGGCGCCTTGGTCAGCATACGAAGCTGGGGCAGTATCTGGATCCGATCGCGGACAAGCTGATGTTGAGCACGCTGTTTCTGGTGATGACGCATGTGGGGCTGATTCCGCGATATGTGACGGTGCTGGTGTTCAGCCGCGATCTGGGGATTCTGTTGATTGCGACGCTGCTGTTTGTGACGAACGTGCTGCGGGATTTCCGACCGAGTCTGTTTGGGAAGTTAAGTACGGCGACCCAGATTGTCGCGGTGGTGGTGGTGTTTTGCGGGGAACTTATGGGCAGTCGGCCGCTGTTGACGGTGCGCGAGCTGCTGTTGAAGGCGGTGGCGGTGCTGGCGCCGGTTTCGGCGGCGCAGTACGCGTGGGTGGTGCTGCGGCGGGTGCATGGGCCAAGCGCGGGCGGGGCGGCGGGTGGTGGCGCGACGGCGACGGCTGAGGTGTGACGGCGCGGGGAGAGATGAGGTTGCGCGTGCGGCGAGACTCAGATTTCGGGGTCCGACTGAGCGGCCTCCGCGGCGGCTTTTTCTTCGCGCTCCATGTCTTCGTACTCGATGGAATCGAAGATGTCGCCGCAGGCCTGGCACTCGACATACTCTGCGTCTTCAGTGCGGGAGACGATGCGCACAACGGTGTGTTTGCAGGGAGCGAGCATTGGGAAGGGTGAGCCAGCGCGGCCGGATGCATGTGATTCTGCCGTGGTCCATGTCTGCTGTCAATCAGGGAAATGCGTGGATTTGGTGGTGCAATCACAGATTCGCGGTGGGCGGGGTGGCGCGGTGGTGGAGTGCGGAGTCGATCTGGTTGCGCCTGGCAGAGCCACGCTCTACACTGAGAATGCGGAAAATCAACACTTTCGCCGCGAATGCTCTCACTTACCCCTTGCTCCTATGCTCAGGCTGACCAAAAAAGCGGATTACGGGCTGATGGCTCTGAAGTACCTGGCCGAGCATGGGCAGGCGCGTGCGCAGAGTGCGAAGGACATTGCGGAGGCGTATCACATACCGCCGCCGCTGCTGGCGAAGATTCTGCAGACGCTGGCGCGATCGGGTCTGCTGATGTCGCATGCGGGAACCAATGGCGGCTACTCGTTGGCGCGGCCGGCGGGAGAGATCAGTGCGTTTGAGGCGATTCGGGCGATTGATGGGCCGCTTTTTATTACCAGCTGCATTACGATCCACGGAACCTGCGACCTGGCGGGGCATTGCACCATCAAAGAACCACTGCGCAAGGTGAACGACAGCATCAAGGAACTGCTGAGCGGGATCCGGATCGCCGACCTGGTGGAGCAGCCGGACGAAGGAACGAAGAGCTCCGGAGCCGCGGTTGCGGGTGGTTTGGTAACGATCGCGATGTAGTGGTGGGCCGCGATTTACGAACGAAGTGCGAGAGATCGAGAACAGCGGTATGCGGCGAGGTAGAGGCCGCGGAGAAGGATCGAGGAGCAGGCTATGAGCAATGAGCTAAGAGAGAACGGCATGGAGATGACGGACAACGGCGTGGTGATCGCGGAGAGCAAGGAGCCGTTGCCGGCGGGCGTGAAGCTGCCGATCTACATGGATAACCATGCGACGACGCAGATGGATCCGCGGGTGCTCGAGGCGATGCTGCCGTTCTTTGGCAATGTTTTCGGCAATGCGGCAAGCCGCAACCACGCGTTTGGCTGGGAGGCGGAGAAGGCGGTTGAGGCGGCGCGGGAGCAGGTGGCGAAGCTGATCGGATGCACGCCCAAGGAGATCATCTTTACGTCGGGCGCGACCGAGTCGAACAACCTGGCGATCAAGGGGATCGCGGAGATGTATCGCGAGCGCGGCAATCACGTGATTACGCAGGTGACCGAGCACAAGGCGGTTCTTGATACGTGCAAGAAGCTTGAAAAGCAGGGCTACCGGGTGACCTATCTGCCGGTGCAGGCGAACGGGCTGATCGACATTGAGGATCTGCGGCGGGCAATGGATGACAAGACGATCCTGGTCTCGATCATGTATGCGAACAACGAAATCGGTGTGATCCAGCCAGTGGCTGAGATTGGCAAGCTGTGCCATGAGAAGGGTGTGATCTTCCACACCGATGGCGTGCAGGCGGTCGGCAAGATCCCGGTGAACGTGCAGACGGACAACATTGACGTGCTGAGTATGACGGCGCACAAGATCTATGGGCCGAAGGGTGTGGGCGCGCTGTATGTGCGCCGGCGCAACCCGCGGGTGCAGATCTCGGAGCAGATCAACGGCGGCGGGCATGAGCGGGGGATGCGATCAGGAACGCTGAATGTTCCGGGCATTGTGGGTCTGGGGGCGGCGTGCGAGATTGCCGGGGCGGAGATGGCGGTAGAGTCGGCGCGGCTGCGGGAGTTGCGCGACTATCTAAACGCAAAGTTTGCCAAGGCGCTCGATTACGTACACGTGAACGGCGATATGGATCATCATCTGCCGGGCAACCTGAATGTGAGCTTTGTCTATGTTGAGGGCGAGAGCCTGCTGATGGGCATCAACGACATTGCGGTGAGTTCGGGGTCGGCTTGTACGTCGGCGACGCTTGAGCCGAGCTACGTGCTGAAGGCGCTAGGTCTGGGCGATGACGTGGCACACAGCTCGATCCGGTTCGGTCTAGGACGGTTCAATACCAAGGCTGAGGTCGACTATGTGTCGGACAAGCTGATCGATGTGGTCAGCAAGTTGCGTGAGTTGAGCCCGCTCTACGAGATGGTGAAGGAAGGCATTGACCTGACGAAGATCGAGTGGGCGGCGCACTAAGGCCGCTTGTAAACGAAAGTGGCGCGTCAGCGAACCTTTTGGCGAAGGCGCATACTCTAAAGAAGACCTGAGGACACGGACATGGCATATAGCGACAAGGTAGTAGATCATTACGAGAATCCGCGGAATGTGGGAACGATGGACAAGAGCTCCGAGGCTGTTGGGACGGGCCTGGTGGGCGCGCCGGAGTGCGGGGATGTGATGCGGCTGCAGATCCGTGTAAATCCGGAGACGCAGGTGATTGAAGATGCAAAGTTCAAGACGTTTGGCTGCGGATCGGCCATTGCCAGCTCGTCGCTTGCGACGGAGTGGGTGAAGGGCAAGACGGTTGCTGAGGCGCTGGAGATCAAGAACACCGATATTGTGAAGGAGCTGGCGTTGCCGCCGGTTAAGATCCACTGCTCGGTGCTGGCGGAAGACGCGATTCGTGCGGCTATTGGCGATTGGAAGAAGAAGAATAACGTCACCGAGGGTGCAGATGCCCTGGTTGCGGTCGCGGCTCACTAAAGCTGCGGCACAGAGTTCTAGAGGGCTGGCGGCGATGAGCTGCTGGCCCTTTGTCGTACGGGGAAGGAAAAAGCTATGGGTATGGTGACACTACAGACCGGATCGACGCCGCCGCCGCCGGTGCCGGAGAAGAAGGATCCTCTGGCAGGAATGGTGCTGCTTTCGGCTGAGGGGCAGGGGCCGCGAGCGAAGCAGGCGATCGAGATTACAAAGAATGCGCTGAAACGGATTCGGGTCGCCATGGCGAAGGAGGGTGTGTCGCCCGAGCAGGGTGGGTTGCGGGTCGGGATACAGGGTGGCGGATGCTCGGGACTGAGCTACTCGATTCGCTTTGACTCGAAGGCGCGGGAGCGAGATCGGACGTTTGTGTTCGGGGATGGCGTTGAGACACCGAATGACCCGAGCGGGGCGAAGCCGGTGCGGTTGTTTGTGGATCCGAAGAGCTTTCTGTACCTGGCGGGAATGGTGCTGGACTTTGAAGAGACTCTGATGCGGCAGGGGTTCAACTTCATCAATCCGAACTCGGCGAAGAGCTGCGGATGCGGGTCGAGCTTTTCGACGTAGGTCTGCTTTTGGTCGGCCTTAAACCGGACGGTTAGAAGGTCTCTCGCCTCTCGACTTCATCGTCCTTTCACGACGCATTGGTAGGTTCTGCCGTGCAGCGATCCAGAGGTTATGGACGCTGCATGGAGATCTCAATGGCATTCTTGTTTTTACCCCTGATGCGGACACGGACTCGTCGCATCGCGCTGGCCACGTTCTTTTCCAGCAGCGTAGTCGCTGGCAGTTTGCCGATCTTTGCACAGGCGCAGGCTGCACAGGCGCTGGGGGCGCAGGGTGCGAAGACGAACGCGGCTGTGCTGTACCCGAACAATCTGGTGGTCAGCCGCAGCGTGTATGACAATCGCGCGAGCAATGTGAAGGTTGGCACGATCCTGCCGCCGAACTGCGCGACGACGCTAGGGGCGTGCGCTGCCTCGACGGGCGCGCCGTACAACGGGACGTATCCGTATGTGTTCAACAACGATCTGTACGACGCTAATTTCGGCATCACGTCGCGGATTTATCTGGATCAGATCTCGATCTTTGGCAAGCCAATCAACAGCCTTGAGGTGCCGAACAGCGATGAGACCGGGCAGAGCTCCACGAACCACCTGGTGACGAGCTTCAGCTCGAAGTCGGAGCTGGCGCTGCATCTTTCGACGAACGGCAAGGTGCTGACGTTTATGGGGTATGTGGCCCCGGTGAACGCCATCGATGTGTCGAACTCGAACACGCCGCTGGGGATTGATGCGACGAATCCGGATGGGCAGACCCCGTACTATCGAGCGATCGCGCAGATCGGTGAGGGTGGGACGTTCCGCTTTACGGAGACGAATGCCTACAGCGGCAATAACGGACGGGCGGCGATCCTGAACGACTCGAATGGCGCGGATTTGTTTTACACGGCGGGCAATGCGGGCAACGGTGCAAACCCGCAGCCGAACGGGGTCATCCTGGGCGCGGGTGCGCAGCTAGTGGTGCCGCAGACGACCAGCGAGGAGGCACAGACTCCGGGGCTGCCGACGCCGGTGGCGAGTTTCTCGATCGCCGAGCTGGGACAGAAGGCGGACAAGATCGGCAAGGACGATAACTTTCGCGGACTAACGATCTTCAACAACGTGCTGTATTACACCAAGGGCAGCGGCGGCAACGGCGTGAATACGGTGTACTTCGTGGATACGACGGGGACGGCGTGCCCGAACGGCGTGGGTCTGCCGGTTGCGGGAGCGAAGCTGCCGACGAAGCCGCTGACGTATGACGCGGCGACGCTGCAGACGACCGGTTTGCCGAACAATATGTGCATTCTGGCGGGCTTTCCGGCGACACCGGTGAAGACGGCCAAGACGGTGAGCTATCCGTTTGCGCTGTGGTTCGCGAATGCGACGACGCTGTATGTGTCGGACGAGGGCGATGGCTACACGGGCGGCGCGGACCTGTACACGCATGCCGCGGCGCAGACCACGGCCGGGCTGCAGAAGTGGGTGTTCAACGCGGGGACGAAGACATGGACGCTCGCGTATGTGTTGAAGAACCAGCTGGGGATTGGGACGCCGTACACGGTGGCCGGCTATCCGACGGGGAACAACCCGGCAACGAACCTACCGTGGGCTCCTGCGACGGCCGGGCTGCGGAACATTACGGGCCTGGTTGGGCCGGATGGTCTGGCGGCGATCTGGAGTGTGACGGCGACGGTCAGCGGGAACGGGGATATCGGAGCGGATCCGAACCGGTTGTATGTTGTGGTCGATGAGATCGCGAACAGGGACCCCGCGCTGGCGGCTGTAGCACCGTTTGTTGAGGTGAAAGAGGCGAAGTCTGGTGAGGTTCTGCGGGGTGTTTCGTTGACACCGGGCACGGATTTCGCGGCTTTCCAGAGGTTCTAAGACGCGGCTCGGTTCTCTGTGGACAGCCCAGCTGGCGAACCATGTCGGCTGGGCTCTCTTTTTGCCTGAGGTCGATTGCTAGTGATCGGGGGCG
>CAXSEC010000112.1:0-11733 GCA_964236325.1 uncultured Acidobacteriaceae bacterium
GCAGGGCACGCATCAGCAGTTGCTGCTGGAGCGCGGGCTCTACTGGAAGCTGTACCAGCTGCAGTACAAGGATCAGGAGCTGGGGAGTGTGGTGGCGGCGGAGTCGGCGACGGCAGCGAGCTAGGTTGGTTGATGGCTGCTATTTTTCTATCGGCGGGAGAGGCTTCCGGGGACCATTATGGGGCCGAGGTGATGACGGCGGTGCGGGTGCTGCGGCCGGAGGCGGAGTTCTTCGGGCTGGGTGGGCTGGGGATGGCGGCGGCGGGGCTAGAGCGGGTGGTGCGGGCGGAGGATGTGGCCGTGATGGGGGTGACGGAGATTCTGCGGCATGTGCCGCGGATCGTGCGGGAGTACCGGCGGCTGGTGGGGGCGATTCGGGCGCGACGGCCGGCGGTGGCGGTGCTGATTGATTTTCCGGATGTGAACTTCCGGCTGGCGAAGCAGCTGAAGCGGATGGGCGTGCCGGTGGTGTGGTTTGTGAGTCCGCAGCTGTGGGCGTGGAAGCGGGGGCGGCTGCGGTGGGTTCAGGAGCGGGTGGACCGGATGCTGGTGATCTTTCCTTTTGAGGAGAGGTTTTATCGGGCGAGGGGGGTGGCGGCGGAGTTTGTGGGGCATCCGCTGGCGGGCGTTGCGAGTGATGGTGGTAGAGAAGCAGGTCCCTCCACTTCGGTCGGGATGACAGCCAAAGGGGAGGCAACGGCAAAGACGGTGGTGGCGTTGCTGCCGGGGAGCCGGTGGAAGGAGGTGGCGGCGAACCTGCCGGAGATGGTGCGGGCGGCGGGGATGCTGGGGGCGGGGTACGAGTATGTGCTGCCGGTTGCGTCGACGATTGATCGGGGTCGGGTGGAGGTGCTGCTGCAGGAGTTGGCGGCAGACTCGGGCATGAGCGATGGGACGGGGTCGCCGTCAGGCTCGGCGATGCGGATCACGCTGGTGGAGGATGCGCGGGCGGCGCTTGAGCAGGCGCGGGCGAGTGTGGTGGCGAGTGGGACGGCGACGGTGCTGGCGGCGGTGGTGGGGAATCCGTTTATGGTGGTGTACCGGGTGTCGGGGATGACGTTCCGGGTGGCGAAGCGGCTGGTGCGGTATCCGGCGGAGATTGTGGCGGAGCGGGATGGGGACGGGGTGCTGCCGGTGGCGATGGTGAATCTGCTGGCGGGGCGGCGGGTGGTGCCGGAGCTGATCAATGATCGATTTACGGCGGAGCGGTTGGTGGCGGAGCTGCGGGGATTGCTTGCCGGTGGGCCAGAGCGGGAGGCGCAGATCGACGGGCTACGGGCGGTGCGGGAGTCGTTGTGGCCGGACGGGGCGCGGGGAGTGGCGCGAGTGGCGGAGGTGGTGGTGGAGCTGATGGAGAGAACGCAGGGCGAACTTGAGGCATAGAGCCGCTCCCGGGCTACTGAGGCAAAGGAATTGGTTTATGGCGCTGTAGTAAATACAGGGGTCTCTCCACTCTCGTTGCTCGGTCGAGATGAGGGACTGTTGAGCCTGGTATGGCCGCCTGGTCTCACGATCCAGGTGGGTATCCCCGCAGGGTTGGGTTTGCAGCGGCAGAGCTGGTTGTTGTGATGATCGAAGTGGCTGAAGCCATGGCGCACGTCCGGTTTTGGAGCTGGTGCGTCTAACCTAAGGACGGCGGAAGGTTTCGCCCCAAGGGAATCTGTGCGCATGCGACGTGCTTTGTGGAGATGTGTGGCTCTCCTGGTGTTCCCTGCCCTGACGGTGTCTGTGATGGCGGCGCCGCCGCGCGTCCCGCTGCAGGTGAACGGCTATGTGATCACGGCGGAGCTGGATCCGGCGGCGAACAAGCTGACGGCGACGGCGGTGGTGAACTTTACGGCGCTTGAGGATCTGACGACGGCGAGCTTTGAGCTGAACAATGGGCTCGCGATCACGAAGCTGACGGATGCGGCGAGGAAGCCGTTGACGAGTGAGCGGCTTTCGACGAACTCGACGGTACGGGTGACGCTGGCGACGGCGATGGCGAAGAACACGACGACGACGTGGACGTTCGAGTACACGGGCGTGCTGACGGGGGCGAATACGAGCCCGGTGGAGGGCATCAAGCTGGCGGCGGTGGCGGATCCGGTGAGCATTCTGCTGTATCCGGGGCGATGGTTCCCCATGGTGGGTCTGTTTACGGATCGGTTCACGGCGGAGATGCATGTGCGGGTGCCGGCGGATGAGCGGGTGGTGGGCAGTGGGTCGGGTGTGAGCGCGGTGAAGAGCCTGCCGGGCAATCGGAGTGAGTACACGTTCAACTGGGCGAAGCCGGGGTTTCCGGGGACGATTGTGGCGGGCAAGTTTCTGGCGCCGGTAAGTCCGGCGGGCGTGAACAACGTTGCGGTGTACACGACGGACAAGCACAAGGCGGACGCGCTTTCGTTTGGGCAGACGGCGACGAAGGAGTTCGAGTTTATGTCGTCGACCTTCGGTCAGCCGGAGTCCGGGCGGTTAAATATTGTGGAGCTGCCGGATGATTCGGTGTCGGCGGCGTGGGCGCCCGAGATGGTGGCGATTGCAGGGCGACGGATCAGCGATCATGCGTCGCAGCGACTGCTGGCAAATACGATTGCGCACCAGTGGTGGGGTTCTGAGATCTCGCCGCAGACGCTGAACGATGCGTGGATTACGAACGGGATGAGCCGGTATGCGGAGCTGATGTATGTGCAGGACAGTTCGGGCAGAACGGCGTTTGAGACGGCGGTGAACGATGTTTCGGCGGGTGCGCTCGCGTATGACACGGAGCCGCTGAGCACGCTGGGAAGGCTGGACTACTTTTCGCCACAGTTTCAGTCGATGACGCTTGAGAAGGGCGCGATGATCTTCCACATGCTGCGCTGGGAGATGGGCGATGAGGTGTTTACGAAGTTTCTGCGCGGGCTGCTGAGCCAGTACACGGACAAGGGCGTGCGGAGCAGTGACGTGGAGACGGTGAGTGAGGCGCAGACGCAGCTGCAGTTGACGCCCTTCTTTGCGCAGTGGGTGGATGGCACGGGGGCGCCGGCGTTCGCGAACAAGTACACGGTGTATCGGCTGGGAAACAATAAGGGGTTCAGGACGAGCGGGTCGATTGATCAGGATCTGGACCTGTTCCGGATGCCGGTGGAGCTGCGGATTGAGACGGACGGCAAGACCGAGGTGCGGCGGGTGGATGTGTCCGGGCAGGAGTCACCGTTCAGCGTGGAGACGTTTGGCCGGCCGCGGAAGATTACGGTGGATCCGGAGGGATGGCTGCTGAAGAGCACGCCGGACCTGGCGGTGAAGGTGGCGGTGCTGCGCGGGCAGCAGCAGGTGGCACAGGGCGACCTGGTGGCGGCGCTTGGCGAGTACCAGAAGGCGCTTGATGCCAATAAGAGCTCGTCGCTGGCGGCGTACCGGATCGGCGAGGTGTTCTTTATGCAGCGGAACTACCAGTCTGCGGCGAACAGCTTTCGCGATGCGCAGCGGGGCGATGGGGAGCCGAAGTGGACGGAGGTCTGGAGCCACGTGGAGCTAGGGCGGATCTTTGATGTGACGGGGCAGCGGGACCGGGCGGTTAATGAGTATCGGCTGGCGGTGCAGACCAATGACAACACGCAGGGTGCGGTGAATGAGGCGCGGGCGCTGATGCAGAAGCCGTATGAGCGGCCAAAGACGGATAACTAAGAGGTACGTGTTATCCGGAGCACTTACGGAGGGCATAGGTAACTCATGGATAAGACCGTTCGAGCGTTCACGAGTCTGCAGGCGATGAAGGCGGCCGAGTATGAGGATTGGCAGGCGAAAAGTGCAGCGGAGCGGATGCTTGCGGTGACGGAGCTTACTTTGGCAACCTACAAGATGAAGGAGCCAACTCTGGATGTTCGACGACTTCAAAGAACTATTACGGTTATTCAGCGGCCTGCGCGTTAGGTATCTGATTGTTGGCGGATATGCTGTGTCCTTCCACGCGCAGCCTCGCGCCACCAAAGACATCGACCTGTTTGTGAGCCCGGATAGGGATAATGCGGGCGCTCTTTATAGCGCTTTGAGGGAGTTTGGTGCACCCCTTGGGGATCTTAGGGCCGAAGATTTCAGCGATCCAAGCAAGTTCTTCCGGATGGGACGCGATCCGATCATGGTGGATGTTCTTTCGCGCATTGACGGGATTAGCTTTGACGATGCATGGGAGCGACGGGTTGAGGCGGTAGTTGATGCCGAGACAGGACAGACAGCGTTCTTTCTCTCGAGCAGGGATCTTATTGCGTCGAAGTTGGCAGCAGGGCGACCGCAGGACCTGGCTGATGTTGCCGCGCTGCAGCAAGCAGAGCGGACGAGAGATCAGTCGTAGCGGAGGGCTTCGATGGGGTCGAGTTTGGAGGCCTGGATGGCGGGGATCATGCCGCTGATGGTGCCGACGATGACGAGGATGGTGGTGGCGACGATGACGATGGTGGGGGAGATGAGCAGGTGGATGTCGGCGGCTTCGGCGTTTGAGGCGAGGGCGCTGTAGAGGGTGATGCTGCCGACGGATTTGGCGATGAGGTAGGCGAGAGCGACGCCGCTGAGGCCGCCGACCAGGGTGATCACCATGGCCTCTGAGAGGAACTGGAGGAGGATGTGAGAGCGGCGGGCGCCGAGGGCTTTTTCGACGCCTATCTCGCGGGTGCGCTGCTGTACGCTGACCAGCATGATGTTCATGAGGCCGATGCCGGCGATGCCGAGGGTGAGGGCGCCGATGAAGAGCAGAAGAGCTTCGAGGGCAAGCGAGATGAGGCGAAACTGCGAGAGCTGCTGCATGATGTCGGCGACGAAGATGGCGTTGCGATCGGACGGGCGAAAGGCATGGGCGGTGCCGAGAAGGACGCGCGTGGCCTGCTGAATGGCGGTGTGGTCGCCGCGGTAGCTGAACCAGAGGCCATCGATGTCGCGGGTGTCCTTGATGTCCGAAAAGGTGCTGAAGGGGAGGTAGACGATGCGGTTGTTGTTGTCGTCGCTCTCCTGCATTTTGGCTTTAAGGACGCCGACGACCTGAAAGCTGATGCCGCTGACACGGATGGTCTGGCCGAGGGCGAAGGCGCCGGAGAAGAGCTTGTGTTTGGCCTCTGAGCCGATGACGATGACGTGGGCGCGCTGCTGGAGATCGTTGGCGGAGAGCCAGCGGCCTTCGGCGATGTCCATGTTCATGATGCCCATGAGTTCGGGGCGGACACCGTCGGCCTCCCAGGTGTAGCTGTGCAGGTCGTTTTGGACGGAGACGTTTTTGTGCATGACGGGTGTGGCAGCGGTGACACCCTGCAGACTTTCCTGGATGCGTTCGACGTCGTCGACGTGGAGGCGGACCTTGACGCCGGCCTTGGCGCCGCCGGCCTGCTCCGAGGTGGTGCCGGGGAAGACGCCGATCATGTTGGTGCCGAACTGGGCGAAGATGGTCTCAAACGCGCGGCCGAAGCCGGCACCGTAAGCGAGCAGAAGGACGACGGTGGCGATGCCCCAGGCCATGCCGAGCACGGTGATCAAGGTGCGGCGGAGGTTGTGGCGCATGGCTTCGATGGCCTGGCCGAAGACGTCGCGGAGCATGCTGGAGGACATGGGCTACTCTTTTCTGAGGGCTTCGACGGGTTCGAGCATGGCGGCTTTGCGGGCGGGATAGATGCCGGCGAGGATGCCGCATAGGCAGAGGGTTCCGAGGGCCATGGCGGCGGACCAGGGAACGAGGCGCGGCGGATCGAAGCCCATGTCGTTGTTGCCCATGAGCTGCCCGAGGACCAGCATGAGCGCGGCGGCGGCGGCGATGCCGATGACGCCGCTGATGCCGGTGAGCATGAGGCCTTCGAGGAAGAATTGGAAGAGTATGCTGCGGTGGGTGGCGCCGAGGGCTTTGCGCAGACCGATCTCTTTGGTGCGCTCGGTGACGGTGACGAGCATGATGTTAATGATGCCGACGGCGCCGAGGGCTAGGGTGACGACACCGACGCCGCCGAGGAAGACGTCCATGGCAGTGAAGATGGTGCCGACGACGCGATTGGCCTTGATGGTGTCCCACTCGTCGAAGGCGTCGAGGTCGGTGGGTTTGAAGCCGTGGCGATCGGCGATGATCTGGTGGACTTCGGCCTTGGCGGTCTCGTTGGTGTTCTCGTTGGTGGGTTGGTAGTCGATGCCGCTAAGGGAGTCTAGCGGCTGGTTGGCGCCGGCGAGGGCGAAGCTGTCGATCATGGTGGAGACCGGAATGTAGAGCTTCTGATTCTCGTTATTGTTGTTGCCGCGACCGCTCTTGGCGGCGACGCCGACGACCTGAAAGCGCAGGCCGTTGATGGTGATGAACTGGCTGAGCGAGGGGTGGCCCATGAAGAGGAGGTCGTTGGCCTTGGAGGCGAGGAGGACGACGTGGCGATGCTGTGCGATGTCGTTTTCGTCGAGGTAGCGACCCTGCGCGAGGGGGATGGTGCGGATCTTCTGGACGTTGGACTGCACGCCCCAGACGGAGCCGGCGAAGCTGCTGAACTCGCTGGTCTCTTTGAGGTCGCCGCGGATGACGAAGCCGGTGACATCGCGAACGTGGGGGGCGAGGGCGAGGAGGGCGGCGCAGTCGGAGAGGGTGATGTGGTAGGGGCGGCCGCCGGTGTGCTGACCGGGGAGGGCGGGGATGGTGCCAGCGTCGAGGATGATGATGTCTGTGCCGAGGGTGGCGAGGGAGCGGCGCTGGCCGGAGCGGAAGCCCTCGCCGAGGCCGATGAGAAGCAGGAGAGATGCGACGCCCCAGGCGATGCCGAACATGGTGAGGAACGAGCGCAGCTTGTTGGCTGTGATGGACTCGAAGACCTGCTTGAGAATTTCGAGCGCGTTCCGCATAGGGGTTGGACTCGGATGCTACGCGGGAAGTACGTGGAAAGGGTGGGTCAGGTTCCCTGCTTCAGCGTGTTTCAGCGCCGAGGCAAATACAGGGGTCTCTCCACTTCGTTGCGCTTCGGTCGAGATGACGGCTTTCTTTGTCGAAGTGCGTTGACCGTGAGGAAGTGCTTCAACGGCCGGTGAGCAGAGACGGGTGGGGATCAAGGAGGGTGCGGAAGGGCAGGTCGATGGCGGTGAGGAAGGTTCGCAGGCTGAGCAGGGCGGTTACGTCCGCGGTGGCGGGATGGAGGAGCGAGAGCACGGTGGAGGGGGAGAAGGCGGTGTGGCGCGAGAGACCGGAGAGGCCGAAGCAACGATCGGCGCGGTAGGTGCAGGAGGCGAGGTCCGAGATGCTCAGGACGTCGGTGGGGGAGAGGAGGAGGGTGCGGGGCGGCGCCATGCGATCGATCATGGAGAGGATTTCGAGCTTGGACTCGAGCTCATCGGGGACAAAGTCGATGGCGAGATCGGCAGAGCGAACGGCGTCCTCTACGGTGGAGACGAGGTGGAGGGCGTCGAGGCGAGTTTCGAGCGGCGTGTTCTCGAGTTCGTCGGTAACGGCTCGGAGATTTGAGGGAAGGACGTCTTCAAGGGTGACGGTGAAGCCGTGGGCGAGAAGGTGGCGGGAGAAGCTGCGGCCGGCGAGCCCGGCGCCGATGATGGCGATGTGCTCCAGCCGGCGGACAGCTTCACCCGACGAGGTCATTTGCCGGTAGAGACGGCGGCGACGACGGACTCAAAGCTGGGGTCGGAGACCTTGATGTGCTCGGAGACGCGGGCGCGCTCTTCGGGCGTGAGCATGGGGAGCACGGAGAGGATACGGCGCAGCGTAACGGCGATATCGTCAACGTAGTTCATGGTGCGGATGGCTTCGCCAGACAGTGGCATTCGATCTCCTCGAGTGGAATTTCTCTACTTCAGTCTATCTTGTCTGCGAGGGCGGCAGAGGCGTCGGGGGGTGTGGTCTCCGGGAGAACGCCGTCGCGGTCGGTCATCGCCATGAGGTTCGCGAGTCTGGTGGCGAAGTCAGGGTGCAGGGCGTTCAGGCGGAAGCGCCAGGTCCAGTTGCCGAGACCGGCGGAGGGGGTGTTCATGCGGGCCTCGCTGCCCAGGTGGAGGATGTCCTGCAAGGGGAAGATGCAGAGGTTGGCGACGGAGCGGGCGGCGGCTTTGATCATGGCCCAGACGACGTCGCCGTCGTGGGTGATGTCCTGCAGGTAGGTCTGGACGTTGGCGCGCTCGGTGGATGTGGCGTCGTTCTGCCACCAGCCGAGGGTGGTGTTGTTATCGTGGGTGCCGGTGTAGGCGACGGTGTTGGGCACGAACATGTGGGGCAGGTACATGTGGCCGCCACGATCGGCGAAGCCGAACTGCAGAATGCGCATGCCGGGCATGCCGAAGTGCTCGCGCAGCTGGCTGACCTCCGGGGTGATGAGGCCGAGGTCTTCGGCGATGAAGGGGAGATGGCCGAAGCCGGCCTGGAGCGTTTCGAAGAACTCGAAGCCGGGCGCCTTGACCCACTGACCGTTGATGGCGGTCTCTTCGTCGGCGGCGATCGACCAGTAGGCTTCAAAGCCGCGGAAGTGATCGAGGCGAACGCTGTCGTAGAGGGCGAGCGCGCGGCTGACACGGGCGATCCACCAGTCGAAGCCGCGTTCCTGCAGCAGGCCCCACTTGTAGAGGGGATTGCCCCAGCGCTGGCCGGTGGCGGAGAAGTAGTCGGGAGGAACGCCGGAGACGCGGAGGGGCTTCTTGAGCTCGTCGAGTTCGAAGATTTCGGGGTGTGTCCAGACGTCGGCGCTGTCGTAGTTGACGAAGATAGCGACGTCGCCGAGGGTGCGGATATCCTTCGACGCGCAGTACGACCGAAGCGCGGACCACTGCTGGTCAAAGAAGAATTGAACGGCCTGCTCGATGGCGAGCTCACGACTGGCGCTGGTGCGGAGGCTGGTGAGGGCCTCCGGCTGGCGATGGGCAAGCTCTGCCGGCCACTCGTTCCAGCTGGCGTAGCTGAAGCGGCGACGAAGGATGGTGAACATGGCGTAGTCGGGCAGCCAGGAGATGTTGTCTTTGCAGAACTTCTGAAAGGCAAGGCTTTGGCTGGGCGTGGCGCGATCGATGAAGTTGGCGGCAGCCTCTTCGATGAGGGGCAGTTTGAGGCGGGTGGCTTCGCCGAAGTCCGCGGGACCTTCATGGCCGGGCAGACCCTGGATGCGGTCCCACGCAATCCATCCGTCCCGGGCAAGGTGCTCAATGCTGATGAGCAGGGGGTTGCCGGCGAAGGCGGAGAGCGCGGAGTAGGGTGAGCTGCCGTAGCCGGTGGGGCTGAGCGGAAGAACCTGCCAAAGACGCTGTTTGGCAGTGTGCAGGAAGTCAGCGAAGGCGTAGGCCGCGGGGCCGAAGTCGCCGACACCGCCGTAGGACGGCAGCGAAGTGACGTGCAGCAGGATTCCGGAGCGTCGCTCCAAGGGAGATGGATCAGAGTTCATAGGATCGCCCGGACCTCTTCCGCGCTTAGTGACTATGATGCCCGACTCGAGTGGTCGTCGCCCGACAAAGCGATGCCCGACTTCGGATGACAAACGCCGGAGCCGGGCAGGGTTGTTGATGGTTAGTGATCAGGGTTGAATGAGGGATGTGCGGCGCAGGGCTACTGACCGAAGGGCGAGGCGCCACCGGCGGCGGACTGTTTGGTCATGTGGATGGCGTTGCTCTTTTGGTATTGGTCCGTGACGTTGCCGAGGTAGACGCGGAAGATCTCTTCGCGTTGCGCATTCAGGAGCTGATCGCGAGTCTGATTGAAGGTCTTGGCGATCTCCTGCGGGTCGGGTTCCTGGCGATCGGTGACGACGAGCACGCCGCCGGTGCGACCAGTGTTGATGGGGCCGGAGATCTGGCCCTGCGGCAGGGTGAAGGCCACCGAAGCGGGACCGGCGAGGGAGCCGAGCTCAGGGACCTGAGCATCGTGTCCGACGAGGTCACTGGTTTTATAGGGCAGGTTCTGTTCCGCGGCGGCCTTCTTGAGATCGTTGAGGGCCTTGGCGCGGGTGTCGAGCTTATTGAGCGCCTCGTTCATGAGCTGCGGCACCTGCTGCTCTTTGTAGTCGTCGGCGATGTGCTGCTTGTAGCTGTCGAAGTCTGGCGCGTGAGCGGCTTTGACGTCCTCGACCTGGAAGACGGCGAAGCCATCGCCAGTGGCGACTGATTCAGGCACGGCGCCCTTGGCGGTGGTGAAGGCTTTGGCGAGCAGACTGGTGCCATCGGCGACACCGGCGATCACGCCGTCCTTTGCGATGAAGTCGGTGGTTTGCGCGTGCAGACCCTTGCTCGCGGCGGCCTTGTCGATGCCATTTTTGCCGGCGTCGGCGACGAGCTGGCTGGCGAAGCTCTGTTCGGCTGTGGTGGCGCGCTGCTGTTCGAGGACGGGGACGATCTCGCCGCGAACTTCAGCCAGGGGTTTAACGTGCGCAGTGTTCTTCGCTTCGACCTGGAGGATGTGGTAGCCGAACTGGGTCTTGATGACGTCCGAAGTCTGTCCGGGCGCGAGCGAGAAGGCGGTCTTGTCGAACTCGGGCACGGTGCGGCCGCGATCGAGGAAGCCGAGTTCCCCGCCCTGGGTCTTGCTGCCGGGATCGTCGGAGTTTTTGCTGGCGAGATCGGCGAAGTTGCCCCCGGCCTTGATCTGTTGGAGCAGATCCTGGGCCCTGGCTTTGGCAGCGGAGTCGGTTTTAGCGTCGGCTCCGGCGGGAACGGCGATCAGGATGTGGCGAACTTTGACCTGCTCCTTGACGGTGTACTGAGCCTGGTGCGCGGTGTAGTAGGCCAGGATGTCGGCGTCCGCGACCTGGGGCTTGCCACCGGGCAGGTTGGAGGCGTCGAAGGCGACGTACTGGATCTTGCGCGACTCAGGGATGGCGACGGCGTAGCGCGCCTTGTTCTGGTCGAAGAAGGTGTGGAGCTGGGCGTCGGTAGGGTTGATCTGCTTGCGAACGTCTTCGGGGGAGACGACGACGTAGTCGAACTTGACCTTGACGTTCTGCTTGAGCGCGGCCTCGCGGACGGCGGTGTCCGAGACGTTGACGCCGCCGGTGAGCATGGACTGTAACCGATTCAGTTCCATGTCACTTTTGACCTGCGACTCGAAGCTGGCGCGGGTGGTGCGGAAGGCGCTCTGAACGAAGTTGATGTAGGCATCGTCGCCGATGTAGGCGCCGTTGGGGAAGAGGTACTGGGCGAAGGCGCCGGTGCGCAGCTCGCGGCGGAGGTCCTCGTCCGAGACCTGGAGGTGGAGACGATCGGCTTCGTGCTTGAGGATCTCGCGCTGAACGAGGATCTGGCCGGCGCGCTGCTCCATGTAGGGCATGAGCATGTCGGGGAGGTTCTGCTGCTGAAGCTGCCGCTGCGCGAGCTGGGCGACCTCGGTCTGCTTGATGGTCGATCCACTTTCGAGACGACCCGTCCAGCCGGGATCGTGCACGGTGGCGAAGACGTCGCTGTTGGCGGTGCTGCCTGCGGTGTCAAAGATGCCCGGGACCAGTGTGATGACCATGGTGCCGATAGCGGCGATGATGATGAACGCGAAGATGAACTTGACGGCACTTGTGTTCTGCTGCAGGAGACGAATCATAACTGGACGGACGACCTTTACTCTGCGCGCTGATCCATCGTGGGTTGAGCGCGTGCCCGTAGGTTTGCGAGGCGGGGACGGGCGTCCGGACCTGTGCAGGGCAAATGCGATTATAAATCAGCTCGGATACCGCTCCTGGATGGTGGCCGAGCATTTAGCGCCTAAGGCAATCTGTTGAGAACACGCAGAAAGGGCGTGTGACCGTCAGGTGTCACACGCCCTGCTGGCGACCAGCGGGGTTAGTACGGGTAGGG
>CAXSEC010000113.1:0-11703 GCA_964236325.1 uncultured Acidobacteriaceae bacterium
GACGGAGCGCAGCGACGCGTGTCGTCTTCCCGACCAAATCAGAGGAGCTTGCTTCCTCCTCTGATTGTCCTTCCGACCAAAGCGCAGCGTAGTGGAGGAACCTGCTTTTCTACCCGGAACCTCCACGTCCGCCAGAACACCGCTCAACCGCGCTCTTTACGTCTGCGGCGACGCCCCTCTCCCGCCCCACGCACCATCCAACCACCCATGTACCCGCCCGCCCGCCGCTCCGACCACGTCGACACCTACTTCAACACCGCCATCCCCGACCCCTATCGCTGGATGGAAGACGTCGACAGCCCCGAGGTCGAAGCCTGGGTCACCGCCCAGAACACCCTCACCCGCTCCATCCTCGACGCCGTCCCCGGCCGCGCCGCCCTCCACGACCGTCTCCTCGCCCTCACCAACTTCGAGCGCGTCTCCGCCCCCATCGTCCGCAACCAGCGCTTCGTCTACGCCCACAACACCGGCCTCCAGAACCAGGCCGTCCTCCTTTGGCAGGACGGTCCCGCGGGCGAGCCCCATCTCCTGCTCGACCCCAACACCCTCTCGCCCGACGGCACCGTCGCCCTCGCCGGCATCTCCCTCTCGCCCAATGGCACCCACCTCGCCTACGCCCTCTCTGAAGCCGGCTCCGACTGGATCACCTGGCACATAAGAGAGATCGGCACCGGCCCGGAAAACTCCAGTCCCAACGCCGCAAGCCCAGACGCCCCAGCCCAAACCACCACCAGTCACGACCTCCCCGACCGCATCACCCGCTCCAAGTTCTCCTCCGCCTCCTGGCTCCCCGACACCTCCGGCTTCCTCTACTCCGGCTACGGCCTCCCCGCCCCCGAAGCCGTCATCTCAACTGAAGCTGCCTCTACAACCGCCGTCATCCCGACCGGAGCCCCCACCCCAGCTGCCGTCACTCCGCCCGAAGCGGCGTCCACAACCGCCGTCATCTCGACCGAAGCGCAGCCCACAACCGCCGTCATCTCGACCGAAGCGCAGCGCACAACCGCCGTCATCTCGACCGAAGCGCAGCGCAGTGGAGAGATCCCTTCTCTCCAAAGCCCAGACGCTCCTGCCGAAACAGACGCTCCTGCCAAACCAGACACTCCCGCCGACACCGCCAGCGCCAGCACCCAACCCAAAACCCCCGACGACCTCAAAGCCACCCAGCACTTCCACAAAGTCTTCCTCCACACCCTCGGCACCCCACAATCCGCGGACCCCATCCTCTACCAGCGCCCCGACGACGGCGAACTCCTGCTCGGCGGCCACGTCACCTACGACGGCCGCTACCTCCTCCTTACCGCCTCCAAAGGCCACACCAACCAGCTCCACGCCATCGCACTCGACGCCCACCTTCGCCCCACCGGCCCCCTCATCCCCATCGCCCCCCCCGCCGACGCCCGCTACGCGCCCATCGACACCGACGGCGACACCCTCTGGCTCCACACCACCAGCGACGCCCCCAACGGCCGCGTCCTCTCCATCAACCTGGCCAACCCGGCGCGCGATACCTGGCAGACCATCCTCCCCGAAACCCCCAACAACCTCGACTCCGTCTCCCTCGTCGCCAACACCCTAATCGCCACCTACCTCGCCGACGCCCAGTCCCAGGTCCACCTCTTCACCCCCACCGGCACACCCCTCGGCCCGCTCGAGCTCCCCGCCATCGGCACCGTCTCCGCCTTCTCCGGCCGCCGCTCTGACCTCGAATCCTTCGTCACCTTCACCAACTTCACCACCCCACCCACCATCCTCCGCCTCGACCTCTCCACCTGCCCATCCCTACAACCACCGTCATCTCGACCGAGCATCGCGAGTGGAGAGACCCCTGTATTCTCTTCCGCCCACACCGACGACAATCTCACCGTCACTGATCCCGCCAACGCAATTTTTGGTTGTCATTCCGAGGCGCAGCCGAGGAACCCCCGCATTTCGCCCTTCACGATGGAGCGAAGCGACGCGAGATCCTCTAGAACACCCGCGTTGCCCCATCTATCGCAGTCCCACGGCGAGGGGTGGGACGTAAGTCGTCTGCCCCCCTCCCTAACCCCCTTCCGCAGCCCCCGCCTCACCTTCAACCCCACCGACTTCACCACCAGCCAGGTCTTCTTCACCTCGAAAGACGGCACCCGCGTCCCCATGTTCCTCACCCACCGCCGCGGCCTCGCCCTCGACGGCACCAACCCCACCCTCCTCTACGCCTATGGCGGCTTCAACATCTCCCTGCTCCCCACCTTTTCGCCCTCCCACCTGCTCTGGATGGAGCTCGGCGGCATCTTCGCCCAGCCCAACCTGCGCGGCGGCGGCGAGTACGGCGAAGCCTGGCACGAAGCCGGCACCCGCCTCAAAAAACAGAACGTCTTCGACGACTTCATCGCCGCCGCCGAATACCTCATCACAAACCACTACACCAGCCCCCACAAACTAGCCATCGAAGGCGGCTCGAACGGCGGCCTCCTCGTCGCCGCCGTCGAGCTCCAGCGCCCCGACCTCTTCGCCGCCGCCATCGCCCACGTCGGCGTCTTTGACATGCTCCGCTTCGACCAGTTCACCATCGGCTACGCCTGGAAGCCCGACTACGGCTCCCCCTCCGAGAGCGAGCCCGAGTTCCGCGCCCTCCTCCGCTACTCGCCCCTCCACAACACCCGCCCCCACATCCCCTACCCACCCACCCTCGTCCTCACCGCCGACCACGACGACCGCGTCTTCCCCGCCCACTCCTTCAAATTCACCGCCGCCATGCAACACGCCCTCTCTCTCAAGACAGCCGTCATCTCGACCGAAGGCGCAGAGCGCCGCAGCGGAGAGAACCCCAAATTCCGCTCTTCCACCCCCGCAGCCATCACCTCGACCGAAGCGGAGGGACCCGCGTCTCTCGCCATAGCAGCCCCAGCCTCCCCACTAGCAGCCGTCATCTCGACCGAAGCGCAGCGCAGTGGAGAGACCCCTGTATTTCGCTCTTCCACCCCCCAACCCATCACCCCGACCGCAGTAGAGGGACCCGCTTCTCTCGCCATAGCAGCCCCAGCCTCCCCATCAGCAGCCGTCATCTCGACCGAAGCGCAGCGCAGTGGAGAGACCCCTGTATTTCGCTCTTCCACCCCTGAAGCCATCACCCTGACCAAAGCGCCTTCCCCCACCCTCATCCGCGTCGAAGTCCGCGCCGGCCACGGCGCAGGCATGCCCCTCGCCAAACGCATCGACCAGACCGTCGACGTCTACCTCTTCCTCGCCCGCTTCCTCCAGCTCAACCTCCCCGAATAGTCTCTGGCCCCCTTCTCCCACGGCAAACGCTCTCTCTGGTGTAAGACCTCTCAATCGCCCCCCGTCCCGACTCGTCCCAGTTCGCTACCGTCCCGGGTCGTTCCAGGTCGACTACCGCCGCCGAGGGGCGACCTTTTTCCTCCTTTCCTTGGTCTCTCCCGCGTCGTGTCTCGCGGGCCCGTCTCTCCAGGCCGTCCGCCGAAACGCGACGGCTCGGCCCCACCACCCCGCTCATGCACGCCTTCAAGCCCCAACGCCCAGGCCCGCCTCTCTTCCGGCAATACCCCGCAGGAACCCCACCCGCCCTTTTCTCCATCACTCCATCGGGTCGCTCGCATACTACCAACGGGGAAGTGCAAATCCGCTCGCCCGCACATCCCGCACCACAAATTCCTGAATCCGCTCGCCCCCGCACAGCGTCCCATCTACACGAACCGGAGCAAACTCCCCGTATGACCCTGACGATGACCCCGCCCCTGAAACTCACGGCCCGCACTCTCACCCTGGCCGCCCTCTTTGCCCTCACGCCCGCGCTCACCCTGGCCCAGCCCCGCGCCCTTACCATCCGCGACACCCCACGCACCATTCACGACCGCTCCCCGCGCGTCCACGACCGCAGCCCCCACGTTCGCAACGCCACCCCAGTCGCCCGCTCCTAGGCTGTATCCACCAGCAAGCTCCAGCCTGCAGCTACTGCAACCTCAACTGGTCGTCCTTACCTGAGCCAACGCAACGAGGGATTGTGTTGGTGTCTGGCGCGCCGGGGGTTTTATGCGGGTGTGGAGGACGGGGGATTTCGTTGGAGTCTGGCTTGGCGAGGATGTAGGGTGATGCGGGGACGGTGAGGGATTGGGTTGGTGTTGGGTGACGTTTGGGGGATGTGGGGGTGGGCGGGGGGCGTAGTAGTCTGGCTGACACGCAGGGTGTGACGCTCTGGCGGCGCGGGTGCGGCTTGAAGCTACAGGATCCGGTGAAGGTGGAGGCGCGGCGGAGGCTGATGGCGGCGTGTGTGCTGCCGGTGTTTGTGGTGCTGGGGTCGGGGGCGCACCTGGGGGTGGTGGTGAACTACGGGTTTGCGCCGCTGGCGATGGCGGTGGGGTACTACTTTCTGCGGCAGTCGGCGACGAGCTACGTGAGCATGGTGGTGATGATGTATACGTTTGCGCCGTTTGTGCGGCGGCTGGCGGACTGGGGGTCGTCGTTTCATGAGTCGAGTCCGATTACGCTGTCTCCGTATCTGGTGGCGTTGCTGGTGGTGTTTGGGATGCCGAAGTTTCGCTATCGGCAGCCGGGATCGGTGGCGCTGCTGATGGCGACGATGGCGGTGGCGTATGGGATTGGGGTGAGTGTGCTGACGATGCATCAGCCATCGACGGCGAAGGCGGTGGTGCGGTGGTGTGTGCCGCTGCTGTTTGGCTACTACTGCCTGGGGCAGGAGGATAAGGAAGGAATGAAGCAGAGTTTGCTGCGGACGACGCTGTGGGTGGCGACGATTGCGGCGGGGTATGGGGTGGTGCAGTATATTGTGGCGCCGCCGTGGGACACGCTGTGGCTCGAGAACCTGCTGGCGACGGGGAGTGGGGCGAGCTTTGGGGTTCCGGCGCCGTATGGGCTGCGGGTGTTTTCGACGCTGGCGAGCCCGGGGGGGTGCGCGAGTCTGTGTGGGGTGGGGATGCTGTGCGCGACGCGGATCCGGACGAACTTGAAGTATCCGATTATGCTGGTGCTGTTGACGGCGCTGGCGCTGACGATGGTGCGGACGCTGTGGTTTGCGACGGCGATGCTGCTGCCGGTGGTGATCTGGCGGCTGCCGACGGTGGAGCGGTTGAAGACGCTGGCGGCGCTGCCGGTGATCTTTTTTGTGCTGGCGGTGGTGGCGATTCCGTTTGTGAGTGCGGGGGGATCAGCGATTGCGGACCGGCTGAGCAGCTTTGGATCGTTGAAGACGGATGACAGCGCGATTATTCGGCAGCTGGGGATTCATTATGCGCTCGAGGCGGCGGCGGACCATCCGTTTGGCAACGGGGTGGGGTGGTTCGACAGCAGCGGGTTCAATCGGTCGGCGATCGCGATGCGGGCGCATGCGGGGCCGTACGATACGGCGTTTGCGATGATTCCGGTGGAGCTGGGGTATCTAGGGACGCTGCTATATGGAATGGCGATTCTGATGGGGACGTGGCATCTGCTGAAGCAGCTGTTTACGGGGGAGGCGAGTGACTCGCTGCTGGCGTCGATAGGGCTGATTGCGTGGCTGGTGGCGGGGTCCGAGAATCCGCTGATCTCGTATGAGGGGATTTTGTTCTGGATGGCGGTGTATCTGACGCCGCGGCGGGCTGCGGCTCCGGAGGCGTCGGCCGGGATGCCGATGCGGGGAGAGATGGCGCCGGCGCTGCAGGCGACTTCCTGAAGGAGCGGGGTAGGAGGGCGGTAAGAACGAGTTCAGGGACGACGCGTTGGGAGCAGAGAATGGATGCGGGTGCGGTTGAGGGAGGTGGCGGGGATGTCCCCAAGGCTTGGCGGCGGTAGCGGGAGTGGGTAGAATCGAAGGTAACGGTACACCTGAGTTCTTCTTGCCGCACTTCTACTCCCTCCGGGCCAAAGAGACTGCTTGAACGAGATTAAGAAGATTCCCTCCCTCGATGGATTGAGGATGATTGCCGCGGTTGCGGTGGTGGGTTATCACTACGCCCCGCACGTGGATGGATTCAGCAGGATGCCGCTGTTTCTTCGCAACCTGGTGTACTGCGGGCCGCTGGCGGTGCCGTTCTTTTTCATTCTTTCGGGATTTGTGCTGTCGCATGCGTATGGGCATCGGGTGCCGCTGACGACGGGGGCGCGAAAGCAGTTCTGGTGGGGCCGGGTGGCGCGGCTGTATCCGATCTACCTGCTGGCGTGGCTGCTGTTTCTGCCGATGGCGTATGCGAAGTACATGGGACATGTGCACCAGGGGGCGACGTTTGCCTCGAGCGGTGTGTTGTCGGTGGTGGCGCTGCAGTCGTGGACGCCGCTGAGCCAGTCGTGGAACGGGCCGTCGTGGTCGCTGTCGGTGGAGATGTTTTTCTACTTTTTGTTTCCGTTTCTGGCCTTGCCGCTGCTGACGATGCGGCGCAGGCGGGTGTTGCTGCTGACGGCGATGGCGTGGGGTGTGATGCTGACGCTCGATCTCTGCCATGTGACGGGGCTGATTTCGAAGCAGGTTTGGCTGGACTGGTTTAATGCGAATCCGCTGCTATCGCTGCCGACGTTTCTGATCGGGATTGTGACGTACCGGGTGTATCGGCGCGCAATGAGGCTGGATCCGGCAGGCCCGGGCAGATCGCGGATGGGGACATCGAGCGTGGCATGCGGGCTTGGGGTGCTTTGCCTGGTGGTTCTGGCGGGCTGGTCGGGCGAGTCGGTTCGCGACTTCCTGATTGGTGGCGGCGCGGCTCCGCTGATGGCGTTTGTGATTCTGACGGCGGCGCATGAATCGGCGTGGGTGCTGAAGGTGTTTGGTAACCCGACGCTGGCGCGGCTGGGGACGACGAGCTTTATTATCTACATCATGCAGGCGCCGGTATGGCACATTACGCGCCTGATCGCGGACAAGCTGCATCTGGAGCTGGCGGGGCGGGATGTGGCTCCGGTGGTGTTTCCGGTGTATCTGATGGTGCTGGTGGGGCTGGCGGTGTTGCTGCAGGCGCGGCTGGAGACGCCGGCGCGGACGTGGCTGATGAGGCGGGGAAGCGGGCTGCGGCGGGTGAGTGGGGATGCGGTTGCTGTGGGGTCTTGAGGGTGTAAGGGGAGTTTGACTTAGTGCTGGGAGAATGACCAAGCGGCCTAAGCGGCTGAGGGTGTCTTCGAGGGTGAATGCATTTACGGGATGGCTGAGGCTGCCCCCTTGGCAAGGGCGGCGAAGGTAGTTGCCCCAAGGCTCCGGTAAAGAACGGCACCGCCCGGTGCTACTGCCAGGGGGTTGGTTTACGGGAGGAGGCTGCCGTCGGCAGCATGGACGACGGGTCTGCCTGCAAAGGGCTTCTCACTTGCAAGGCAAGATGGCACTTTCAAGAGGTAAGTCGCGCGGGCAGAGAGCCTGTACGACTGGTGTCCTGACTTGAAAGGTATGCCCATGATGATTCAGGTTCAGATTTTGATGTTTTTCGCGATGCTGTCTGTGTCGTTCGGCTGCTTCTCGACACGAACGGCGGAGGCGCAGGTGAATAAGCACCTGTACTCGGAGTCGGCTGATCCCGCGGCGGATATAGCTGCGGCCCAGCGCGTGGCGCGCCGTGAACATAAACGAGTTCTGCTTGATTTTGGGGGTAACTGGTGCCGCGACTGCCAGTTGCTCGATATTTACTATCGAGAGCCGAAGAGCGCCGAAATCCTGACACAACACTATGTGGTTGTTCACGTCGATATCGGGCACATGGATCATAAGGTTGAGACTGCGGACAAGTACCAGCTGCCGATTCGTCGAGGAGTCCCTGCGCTGGCGGTACTCGATGCCAGGGGAGATCTAGTTTATGTTGAGCGCGAGAAGGAGTTTGAACATACCAGCGCGGAGGCAGTCCAAGAGTTCCTCGAACGATGGAAGTACGGATGAGTCAAGTTATCTTCTAACGAGAAGAAATGGATTGAGCCCTGAGAGGACGACCAAGCTACCCTCTGCGGCTGAAGCCGCATTCTGTGCGGAGCACTTGTGGCATGGCTGAAGCCATGCCCTTAGCAGAAGGCCTTCGTTTGGCTGAAAAGGAGAATGAGGATGCGAACTATCGGGTTGATCGTGGTTCTTGTGTTGTCAGGTGGAAGCTGTGTTCGGGCGCAGACCGGGGCTCCCAGCCCTGTTGCGGCCGCAGCCGAGAAACCTATGTCCATTGCGGAGGCTAACGACATTGCGCTAACAGGATTTGAAGGGACGTTTCTTCCGGCGGCGAGGGCGATGCCCGCGGACAAGTACGATTTTGCGCCGGCGAGCCTCGCAATCCCGGGAGCTAACTTTCAAGGCGTAAGGAGCTTTTCGAGCGAGGTCAAGCACGTTGCGCAGGCGAACTTTATTACCTACCAGGCGATCAGCGGACTTACGCCAGCCTATGATGTCGACGGGATTATGGCGCTCAAGACCAAGGACGAGATACTAGCGGCTCTGGCGGCTTCTTTTGCGTTCGGTCATAAGGCACTGGTGACGCTGACGGCTGCGACCGAAGAGGATGCGATGGATTTTCAGGGCTTGAAGACGAAGGAGACGGTTGCTGCCTTTGCCCTGGCGCACGCCTTTGATCACTATGGGCAGATGGTCGTTTATCTGCGCATGAACGGGATTGTGCCTCCGGCGAGTGCGCCCAAGAAGTAGGGAGAAGCATAAAGGGGTTGGTGGAGTTAGGCGGGCGTTCCTGGTAGAGAAGCAGATTCCTACGGGATGACAAGAAAGAACGAGCAATGGCAGGGATAGGGCAAGCAACGGCAAAGGCGAGGTGCGGGGATCCGTTCGCTACGCTCAGGATGACAACTGAGGGCGGGGGGCCCGCCTCACGAGACGATGAAAGTATCTCGCTCCGGCCGGGATGGCGGCATCTTTGGAGTTGTGCCACAGGTTTTTAGAAGCCGCCACCGGCTTCCAGGCGATCGCGGCCTGCCTTGCTGGTTCTTACCTGCTGTCCGGTGCTTAGGAGGAGAGTGCCTTCGTCGGCGCCTTCGCGGAAGAGTGCCTGCACGAAGTTCAGGTTGACCAGGGCCGAGCGGTGCACGCGAACGAAGATGCGGGGATCGAGCCGTGTGGTGAGGTCCGCGATACTTTCACGGACGAGGTAGGTTCGTTTTCTTAGGTGCAGGCTGGCGTAGTAGTCGGCGGCTTCGATCCACTCTACTTGGGCGGCGGGGATGATGAGGTCTTTGTCGCCTTCGCGGACGCGGAATCGCTGCAGGTGAGCCTCTTTGGCGGGTGGAGGCGTGTGCAAGGTGCTCAGTAAGGTGCTGAGTTGCGATTGCATTAGCAAGGCCTGCGAGGCGGCGCGTTGGGTGCGGACGCGGTCAAGGGCGATGTTGAGGCGCGCGCGACCGACCGGCTTGGTGAGGTAGTCGACGGCGGCGAGTTGGAAGGCGTCGATGGCATGCTCCTGGTAGGCGGTGACGAAGATGGTTGGCGGCAGATGCTGCACACCGACTTCAACGGCTACCTCGAGACCGGTCGTTCCGGGCATTTGAACGTCGAGGAAGAGCAGATCGATGGGTGTTTCGCGCAGGAGCGAGATGGCTTCGGGACCGTTGCGCGCTTCGTGGATGAGGTTGATGTCCGGATCCGCGCTGAGGAGGAGCTTTAGACGCTCGCGGGCAAGCGGTTCATCATCGACGATGAGGGTGCGGAGGGTCATCGGGGAAGGGGCTCGAACGGGATCTGGATGTTGACCACGTATCCGCCGACGCTGCCGGGGCCGGCATCGAGGTGGTGGTGGCCGGGGTAGAGATGTTCCAGGCGATTGCGCAGGTTGCGAAGACCGATGCCGTGGCCGGGCTGCTGCGCATTCATTTTGCCGGATCCGTTGTCGCGGACCTGAAGGCAGAGCATTTCGCCTTCGCGACGGACGCTGGTTTCGATCAGACCGCCATCCAGCATGGGCGCGATGCCGTGATGGATGGCGTTTTCGACGATGGGTTGCAGGAGGAAGTTGGGAACGAGGGTTTCGAGGGCATTCGCGTTGACGTCGAAGTGAACCTGCAGCCGGTCGGGGAAGCGGATCTGTTGCAGGGCGAGGTAGCTTTGGACGGTTTTGAGCTCTTCGGCGAAGGGGATTTTGTTGGGTGCGTCGTGGCGCAGGGCGGATCGCAGGATGGCGTTGAGATGGCTGAGCGCCTCGGCGGCCTCGGCGTTGCGGCCGAGATCGATGAGCGAGAGAACGGTGTTGTGGGCGTTGAAGAGGAAGTGCGGTTGGACCTGACGCTGCAAGGCCTGGAGATGGGCGTTGGTCAGTTCACGCTCGAGCGCGAGTTTTTCCATGTGCGCTCGGCGCGAGAGCAGATGCTGATAGACGGAGGAGGACAGCAGCAGAAGAACGCCGTAGATCAGCAGATCCTGCGAGAACGATTCGCCGGTGATGCAGCCGCGGGCGAGATGCGCCTGACTCCAGACTGGCCAGAGGGCGGAGCTTTCGGCAACGAAGGTTCCGAGCAGGGAGAGGTGGAGGTAGGCGAGACTGGCCGCTGCGAGGGCGTGGGCCGCCGAGCTGAGCCAGGAGAGGCGAAAGACAGGGACATGCCGGAATGCCAGGTACCAGAGCCCCATGACGACCGAGACCCACCACAGCCAGACAAGGGCTCCCCACCAGAGGGTAGGCGGCCAGGTGGAGTGGACGCCGACGAACCAGAGGACGGTGTGACACTCGCTGGCTGTGCGGGCCGCCAAGGCGACACCGGCGGCGAGGAGGAGAGGGATGCCGCGGCGGCGCAGGATCTTCCAGTCATCGTGCTTGAGGGCGGTAGCGGAGATAGTTGATGAAGATAGCACCAGATGGAGCATGACTCATGCAACGGACTTCTGCCAGAGATTTGCAGGGATCGGGGCGGTGATCCCGGGAAGGAGGGGAATGAGGCGGGTGGATGGGATGCCGGTAGAATAGTGGGTCTACGAGGGACTTTCCGAGGACCTGATGGGGACACAGTTAGACAGGATTCTGGCGCACACGCTGCTGGAGGTGACGGAGCGGAAGGCGGCGGCGGACCTGCCGGTGCTGGAGCGGGCGGCGGCGGCGCATCGGCCGCGGGGGTTTCGGTTGGCGCTGGAGCGGGTGGGGGCGACGGGGCCGGCGGTGATTGCCGAGCTGAAGAAGGCTTCGCCGTCGCGGGGGCTGATCCGGGCGGACTTTCGGCCAGCGGTGCTGGGGCCGGCGCTCGAGGCGGCGGGGGCGGCGTGCCTGAGTGTGCTGACGGATGGCGAGTTTTTTCAGGGATCGCTGCGGGATCTGGAGACGGTGTCGGCGCGGGTGGGGATTCCGTGCCTGCGGAAGGACTTTATTGTGGATCCGTTCCAGATTCTGGAGGCGCGGGCGGCGGGGGCGGATGCGGTGCTGCTGATTGTGGCGGCGCTTGAGGACGAGCGGCTGGAGCTGCTGCATACGTTTGCCGAGGATCTGGAGTTGGATGTGCTGGTGGAGGCGCATAACCATGAGGAGATTGACCGGGCGGTGCAGCTGGGGGCGCGGATGATCGGGGTGAACAGCCGGGATCTGAAGAGCTTTACGGTGAGGACGGAGTCGCTGCTGTTTATGGCGGAGTCGCTGCCGGCGGATGTGCTGCGGGTGGCGGAGAGCGGGATTCGGTCGGCGGAGGATATTGAGGCGCTGCGGGCGGCGGGGTACGGGGCGTTTCTGGTAGGGGAGGCGCTGATGCGGCAGCCGGATCCGGCGGCGACGCTGGCGCTGCTGCTGGATCGGGAGTACTCGCGGAGGATTTGAGGGCAAAGCAGGA
>CAXSEC010000114.1:0-11636 GCA_964236325.1 uncultured Acidobacteriaceae bacterium
TTCAAGATCAAGCTGCAGCAGCTTTAGAAAGACGGCACGATCGATCGAGGGAAGCGCGGGTTGAAGCGTGCGGCGATGCGGCGGGGCGGCCTCAAGGGTGCAGAGGACCGTGATCGAGGCGAGCGCCAGCGCGTGGGCCGTGGCACGCGAGACCAGCTGCGTGAGCATGGAATTGAGAACGAAGAGCAGAGACTCCTGAGTCTCGACGGGGCTGTCGAACTCAACGAACTCTTCGAGGGCGAAGGTGGTCTGGAGGGATTGGAAGTGGTGCGGCGCCTTGCCGCAGGCAAGCTGGTGGAGCCGTTGCCCCTGCTGACCCAGGCGGGAGATGAGCTCTACTTCGGGCAGCCTGGCCAGGTCACCGAGCGTTTTGATGCCCCATTGCTTGAGCGTGGTGGCGTGGTCTTCGTTGAGGTCGAGCACACGCAGCGGCAGCGGAGAAAGAACGGCAGCCTCAGTGCCGGCAGGGGTATGGGCGAGCGCGGTATGGCCGGAGCGCGCCAGGCAGAGCGCGGCGTGGAGGTTCGCGCTGGACGTGAGCCGAGGCATGAAGCCGAGGTCAAGGATGTGGGTGCGAATGCGGCGCATGGCGGCGGCGACCGAGCCATGCAGGCGGTTGGTGCCGTCGAGGTCAAGCATGTACAGGCACTCGGCCGGGCTGGGAAACTCTTCGATGGCTGGACAGAAGATGGCGAGGCAGGAGAGCAGGGCAGACTTTGCGGACAGTTCTTCTTTTGAGGAGCGATGCAGCAGCTGTACGGGAAAGACTTCGGCTTCCGCACGCGAGATGCCAGCCTCAACGCCGAGATGAAGAGCGGCCTGATTGAGGCTGCAGACGTGTTCCAAAGGACGATCGCCTTCGAGCACGGCGACGGCCTGATCGCGCAGCTCCGGGCGAAGACGGACGAGTGTCTGCGCGGCAAAGTTTGGGATCAGGACGCAGACAAAACGTGCCATAACTAGAGCATTTCTCCTGATCCTGTGCTGCTGTTCAACTGCAGTGGAGGCCATTTTTCTGGAGAGAAGATGGCACGAGCGTTCTCATCCTGCGGTACACCAGGAGAAACGCTATTGCGCCCTCCTGCCCAGGAGGTGGCAGCGGACCAGGTGGCGGAGGTGGCGCGGGCGGGCGGCTTGCGCATGCTGAGGACGTTGTTTGATACCAGACCTGGTGCCGGCGTAAAGCGTTGCCGCACGCGTTCGACGCGGAACGGCACGGTCGTAAGTACCGTGCCGGCCTGGGGAAGCGCAAGGCTGGTACGAAGAACAACCTCTGCGCTGCTGTGTGCACAGGGGTGCTGGGAGAGCAGCAGAAATGCGGTTCGTGTGCGCTCGGCAGCTGCCCGGAAGCGAAACCAGGTGGCAAGCGGGATGCGCGTGGCGAACTGTGGATCGACGCTGCCGAGATCGAGCACAAGAGCGCCAAAGCCGCCACCATGCATCAGCAGATCGGTTGCGCGGAGTGCCTGATCCAGCCGGGACCAGGGCTTCTGTGGCCTGGCGAAGGGCTTGTCAGAGGGCAGGGGCTTACCTGCTGCCGGGACAGAGGGCCGGGCAGCCTGGTGACGATCGTGCAACAGGTTTGAGCCGCGGCGAGCCGGCAGCCGATCGAACGCTACCTGCTCGACTCTCTCGAGTCTGCGGTTGGGGGCGCCTGGGGTTTCAATCTGTTGCCGCCGCGTTGGCGCGGGATGGGAGAGCAGAGTATCGACAGCCTGCGAGAGACCGCGGACCTCGCCGCGCGGATGGGAGCCTCCGCCAAGTGGCTGTGTGGCGTTCGAGTGCGAGCTGGCGACTGGAGTTAAGGAGCGGGAGGGCTGAGGCGCGTCGCCGAGCGGACCGCCGCAGCGAACCCACAGCAGGCGCGCTAGATCAATGCCGTTGCCGGCAGCCGACTCCGGGTCGAAGCTGTCGGAGACGTCGACCCAGGCACAGACGTGACCCGCCCGCATGACCTGGGCGACGAAGGAGTTGGCGCAGGTGAGCCGACCGCTGGACGCGCTGCCGACGAGCTCGGTGATGGCACCCACGGGAAGACCGCCCTGAAGCAGTGCATCGAGCTCGGCGATGCCACTCGAGATGGTCGGGAGCTCAACCCTGGCCTGCGGCGAAAAGGCAGAAGGAATGCGCTGTTCGAGTGAAGTTTCGAGAGTGGAGCGGAGTTGAGCGGCGCGGGACATTCGCCTTATGTTCGCCTAAAGCAGATTGTTCCGCAACGTCTTTTTGTGCAGAAGTGAGGGCTATGAAGCCGGTTCGAAGGCGTTGTCGCACCAGACGCAGTGCAGGCGATGTACCTTAGTCGTTAACAAACGAGGCACTTAGACTGAAGCCAAAGTTTGTTCGTAGGCCGGATGTTTTTGCCGCCAACACGCTCGAAATCCGGCGCAACAGGAGGCATCACCCCCTATGCGGTCGATCGGACTTGCCGTTGTCTTCCTTGCTGCAAGCTATTTGCCTGCCCAGACGGCGTCGTCGGCGTCGCTGCCCTACCAGAATGCGGCGCTTGCGACGGAGGCCCGGGTGGATGATCTGGTTTCGCGCATGACGCTGGACGAGAAGGTCTCCCAGCTGATCAATACGGCGCCAGGGATCCCGCGGCTCGGCGTTCCGGCGTACGACTGGTGGAACGAGGGTCTGCACGGGGTGGCGCGATCCGGCTACGCGACCATGTTTCCGCAGGCGATCGGCATGGCAGCCACGTGGGACGACGCGCTGGTCGGCAAGATGGGAGCCACGACTTCAATTGAAGCTCGCGCCAAGTACAACGACGCGATTCGCCACGACAATCGATCCATCTATTACGGTCTGACGATCTGGTCGCCGAACATCAACATCTTCCGCGATCCGCGATGGGGCCGCGGGCAGGAGACGTATGGCGAAGACCCGTATCTGACCAGCCGGCTGGGCGTTGCGTTTGTGAAGGGACTGCAGGGCGATGATCCGAACTACTATCGTACGATTGCCACGCCGAAGCATTTTGCCGTGCATAGCGGGCCGGAGTCGGATCGGCATCGCTTCAACGTCGACCCTTCGCCGCATGATCTGTGGGACACGTACCTACCGGCATTTCGGGCGACCATCACCGAGGGCAAAGCGGACTCGTTGATGTGCGCGTACAACGCTGTCGACAAGCAACCGGCGTGCGCGAACAAAGAGCTGCTCGATGAGATTTTGCGCAAGGACTGGGGCTTCAAGGGATTTGTGACCTCGGACTGCGGTGCGATTGATGACTTTTTCTGGGTGTCGGCCCATCGCTTTTCGCTGGACGCGGAGCAGGCGTCGGTGGCGGCGATTCGTGCGGGAACAGACACAAACTGCGGGCACACGTATCTTTCGCTCGAGGACGCTGTGCATGCAGGTCTGATTGAGGAGAGCGAGCTTGACGTGCCGCTTAAGCGCCTGTTTACGGCGCGGATGAAGCTGGGGCTGTTTGATCCGGCGGCGAAGATGCCCTATGCGGCGGTTCCGTTCAGCGAAGTTGATTCTGCGGCGCATCGGCAGATTGCTTTGGAGGCGGCGCGCAAGGCGATGGTGCTGCTGAAGAACGATGGCGATATGCTGCCGCTGCAGGCGATGAAGACGATTGCCGTGGTTGGCCCGAACGCGGCTTCGCTGAAGGGGCTTGAAGGCAATTACAACGCGATACCGAAGGATCCGGTGTTGCCGGTGGATGCGATTGCGGCGGAGTTCAAGGGAGCGACGGTGCTGTATGCGCAGGGATCGCCCTATGTGGAAGGGGGCTCGCTGCCAGCGCCACGCACGTTGTTTCATCCCTCCGCGAACTCCTCCGTCGAGGGGCTGACGGGCGAGTACTTTGCCAATGAGACCTTTACCGGAGCTCCAGTTGCAACGCGCGTTGACAAGCAGATTGACTTCAACTGGAATGCCGCCAAGCCGATGGAGGTCATCCCTGCAGAGCACTTTGCGGTGCGCTGGAACGGCACGATTTCGGCTCCTGCTGCCGGCGACTACACGTTCCTGGTGAAGCTGGGTGACTGTGATCCATGCCAGGATATGGAGGCGTACAGCGTCTTCGTGGACGGCAAGAAGATTGTGTCGTTTACGAACGAAGACAGCGAGTCGGGAGGGCGTGCGGGCAAGCCCTTTACGATCTCGCTCAACGACACCGGGCGGCATCTGTTCCGGGTTGAGTATGCGCACCGGGCGAGGCTCTCCGGGGCCGGGATCACGCTGGTCTGGATACCGGCTGCGGGGATGCTGCAGCAGGCGGCGGTGGATGCGGCGAAGCAGGCGGATGTGGTGGTGGCCTTTCTTGGATTGTCGTCTGAACTCGAGGGCGAGGAGATGCCGATCAAGGTCGATGGCTTTGCGGGAGGGGATCGTACCGACATCAAGCTGCCCACGGCGCAGCAGCAGCTGCTGGATGCGCTGGCGGCCACGGGCAAACCGGTAGTGGCTGTGCTGATCAATGGCAGCGCCCTGGCAGTGAATACAGCGCAGGGACAGGTGAAGGCGCTGCTTGAGGCCTGGTATCCGGGAGAAGAAGGTGGCCGGGCTATCGCAGAGACACTAAGCGGCAGGAACAATCCGGGCGGGCGTCTGCCGGTGACGTTCTATGCGGGAGTCGATCAGCTACCTGCGTTTGACGACTACTCGATGGCGAATCGGACGTATCGCTACTTCAAGGGCAAGCCCATGTACGGGTTTGGCTTTGGGATGAGCTATACGCACTTCGGCTACTCGGGTATGAAGCTCTCAACCTCGAAGCTGCGTGCGGGCGAGTCGCTGACGGTCGAGGCTGACGTCAGGAACGAGGGATTGCGAGAGGGTGATGAGGTGGCCGAGCTGTACCTGATGCCGCCGCACTCAAAGGTGGGTCCGACGTTGGCGCTGGAGGGGTTCAAACGGCTTCATCTGGCGGCGGGCGAGACGAAGCATGTCAGCTTTACGCTGGATCCGCGGCAGCTTTCGCAGGTGGACGCGACGGGAATGCGGGCGATGGCGGCTGGGCAGTACCGTCTCTCGCTTGGAGGATCGCAGCCGGGGGATGGCAAGACGCAGATAGCTGCGTTCAGCATTGAAGGTAGGCAGGAGCTTGCTCGGTAGACTCCAGAAGGCTCTTCGGTTTGCGTTTTGTAACTATAGTCGTTACCGAAAGCGGCGTTCGAAGAGCTACGGAATGTAGTGCTTGCGGAGCGAGCGAGTCCTGCTGACAAAGGGTTATTTGGCTGCGGCTTCCAGGATGGCTGAGGCGTTGTTGAGGGCTGCCGTAAGGGCCTGTAATTGGGCCTCAGTGCGAGTTGCGTCCGCAGCTTCAATGCCTTCGGTGACGCCGGGAATGACGACGGCGGCGTACCCGGTAAATTCGCCGGGGGCGTAGATGGTGTGTTTGTACCAGGAGCGGCGAGGAAGACCCGCGGGGTTGAGCAGGGCGGTCTCCGCGGCGCGCAGGGCCTGGTTGAGCGGAGCGTCGTTGCCGGCGGCGGTGAGGGCGTTCTGCTGGCGCGTCTCTATGGCTGACCCGGCGGCGGAGAAGCGCTGCGCGGCGGACTGGACGGCGGAGAAGTCGAGCTTCAGGCCGCGAGTCTCCGCATCGTGCCGGGCGCCGTCGATGTAGGAGAGGATCTCTGTGCCATAGCTGGCGTCGTCGTAGGGAAGAACGTCGGCGTCAGCCATGTGCAGGATTTCGAGGCCGAAGACGCGCGCCTGCTGCTGTTCGTATACGAAGGTCGGATCGGCGTTCTTGACGAACCACGCATAGTTGTCGAAGGCTGAGTGGTAGACGCCGTAGGGCCCGTCTGAGCCAATGTCGGTCGAGGGAACGCCGAGGTGCTGGATGAAGGGCGTGTAGTCGGACCCGGAGCCGAGATCGCCGACATGGACGGCAGGGGTCGCGTGGGTCGAGTTGGAGGCGGCGTTAAAGGGGTTTTCGGAGCGGCGGTGGCGAGGTGTGTCGGTCTGCGACTTCTGCCATTGCTCGTAGACGGTGCCGCCCTTGGGGCTGGGCACACCCTCGGTGACATCGCGAACGAACTGCTTGAGCGAGGGAACAGCGGACGCGTTGAAGTCCGGGCCGGAGACAGCGACATCGGTGTTGAAGTAGGCGACGGCGTGGTTGAGTTGAGCGGCGTGATCTTCGGCCCACTCGGTGGAGCCGATCAGGCCTTCTTCTTCGGCGTCCCAGGAGGCGAGCACGATGCGGCGTTTTGGCTTCCAGCCCTGCTTGAGGAGATCGCCCAGGCCGTGCGCTGTTTCGAGCATGGCGGCGGTTCCGGAGTTTGGATCGACGGCGCCGAAGACCCAGGCGTCGCGATGGTTTCCGGCGACGACCCAGTTGTCTTTCTCGGCGGGATCGGAGCCTGCGATGGAGCCGGTCACGTCCCAGATGGTGCGAAGCCGGGTGTCCTCTACCAGAGCCATGTGGGCGGTAACGGGGGTATAGGTGGGGAGGGGATGTGCGCCTTCGTGAAAGTGGGCGTCAGCCATCGTCTCCGCCGTAGTTTTCCCGCCGCCGAGGTGATAGGTGAAGGGCAGGCCACCCTGCCACTCGTGCGGGACCGCGGTGCCGGAGAGCGCACGCAGGATGGGGGCGGCATCCTTATAGGAGAGCGGATTGGCGGGGATTGCGGGCTGATCGCCGCCGGGCTGCCGGGTCTGCGCCTCGGTGAGGCGTTTAGAGTCCGGCAGGTCGGGGGTCGAGGCGACGCCTGGAGTTTCGGGATCGCCAGGATAGATGGGCAGGAACTGGGTGGAGCCGCGCTGCACGGCTGATTCGGGCCGCATGGCGCCGGCGGGGTACATGTCGCCGCGAGTGTAGCCGTCGTCGGCCGGGTCGGAGTAGATGAGCACGCCGACGGCGCCGCGCTGCTGGGCGATGTAGACCTTGACGCCGCGGAAGTTGCCGCCGTAGCGGACGAGCACGATCTTGCCCTTGACGGAGACGCCGAGCTTATCGAGCTGGTCGAAGTCTTCGCGTGTGCCGTAGTTGGCATAGACCACCTCAGCGGTCACGTCGCCCGAGGGGCTGGAGCCGTTGAAGGCTGGCAGGATGCGGGCGTCGCTTTCGAAGGGGTCGCCGCCGTGATCGGTGTCCGGGACATACTCTCGCGTGGGGCCGGACATGAGCTGGTGATGCTGGGCGTCGAAGGCTTCGATCTTGATGCTGACGGGCTTGGTCAGCAGGACCTTGTAGGGCGTGATGGTGGTCTCAAGGCCGGCCGCCTTGAACTTGGCGGCGACGTACTCTGCGGTCTTGTAGTCCTCTGGTGAGCTGGCCCAGTGGGGTTCGGCGGTGAGGATTTTGAGGTGCTGCCCGGCGAGTTGGGCATCGGGAACCTTCAGGAAGGCGGCATCCCACTTGAGCTGCGCGGCTGGGGAGCGAAAGCCAAAGATGCCGGCGGGCGTGGCTGCGGGCGAAGGAGACTGGGCAAAGGACGCACGGGGTGCGGTGATGGCGAGAAGGCAGGCGGCAGCGGCGAGGCGGGACGTCGACAAAGCAGAAGACCTCTGAGGGTGGGGGGAAGTTGCGGAGGTAGCCGAACGGAGACGCGATGGGGAGTCGAAGGCGGCGTGATCGCCTCGCGTCTGGTTGCGGTACTGGTAAGCGGATGGATCAGGCGACTAGGCGGCAACCGGTTCTGCGCAGAACTTGCAGCGGGTCGCGGCCAGAGGAATGTCGCTCAGGCATTGCGGGCAGGGCTTCGTTGCTGCGGGCGCGAGGATGGGATGGAACTTCTTGACCAGGTATTGTGTGGGGACCACGAGGAAGAAGTAGACGACGGCGGCCAGGATGAGAAAGTTGACGACAGCGGTCAGGAAGTCGCCGTAGCGGACCTCGGCTCCGTTGACGTGACCGACGAGGTAGCCAAAGTTTGGTTTGCCAATAAAGGCGCCAAGCAAAGGATTGATGATCTTTTCGGTGAGTGCGGTCACGATGCCGGTAAATGCGGCACCGATGATGACAGCGACGGCGAGATCCATAACGTTGCCGCGCAGGATGAAGTCGCGAAACCCTTTAATCATGTAAACCCCTGGGAAATCAGATTTTATTAAGGTGGGGGAAGTCTACCATTCCGAGATCGCTGGTCGGCTAGAACAATCATACGGATTACCTTAGTGCGTTTTCCTGATGCCAGGGCGCTGCTCTATGCCGTAGAGGCGGTTCCTTGAGAGAAGATGGCACGCACGGTAGCGACCTCCGGTACACCTTCAGGGAAGATGCCCTAGTGCGTGCCGGAGAGCCAGGCGGCGTAGGGATAGAGCCAGAAGAAGCCGATCATGCTGAGGATCATGAGGTCCGCGTACAGGCAGAGGACGACTCCGCCGTGATACCAGCTCCATCGCCGGCGCATGTTGCGGGCGGTGTCTACCGTGCCAAGGCCAGCGAGAAGAAAGGGCAGGACGAGAAGAGGGTTGGCGCGGTTGGCGGGAAAGTCCGCCAGGATCAGCGAAAGAGCAAAGCTTAGCGCGACGATAAGGCATCCGCGAAGGAGCGACGGACGGCGCGGGTTGAAGACGTCTACGATCACCTTCACCAGAATAGGCCTGAGCCCGGGGGCCGGCACCTGGGTTGGCGGACAGGGTGCGGTGCATCAAGGTGGCGACGGGTTGATTTTGATGAAGTTGGGAAGCGGCTTCAGATGACGAGAGAGCGGAGCCGGATGGCGGTTCGGCTTCCGCGAGACATGTTGACGTTCTAGGTCGAGGAAACCAGGGCAGCAGATGCGGGAGTCGCCTGCTTGGCCATTGCCGCAATCGATGCGGCGAATGGAGCTCGCAGAACACCACGCTCGGTGATGATGCCGGTGATGTACTTGGCGGGAGTCACGTCAAACGCTGGATTTTCGATGGAGACGCCGTCCGGGGTCATCTGCCGTCCATTGGAGTGAGTAACCTCACGGGGGTCGCGCTGCTCAATCGGGATCTGGTCGCCATGAGCGGTGGCCAGGTCGAGCGTGGCCCAGGGAGCCGCAACGTAGAAAGGGATGTTGTGTTCACGGGCCAGAATTGCTACCCCATAGGTGCCGATCTTGTTAGCCGTGTCTCCATTGGCGGCGATGCGGTCCGCGCCAACAATGACGGCTTGAATGCGGCCCTTGCTCATGAGGTGAGCCGACATATTGTCGCAGAGCACGGTGGTCGGGATGTTGTCCTTCATCAGCTCCCAAGCAGTGAGGCGCGCTCCCTGCAGGTAGGGCCGTGTTTCATCGGCGAAGACGTTGATCTCATGACCCTGCTCCACCGCTGCCCGGATGACACCCAAGGCCGAGCCATAGCCGCAGGCCGCGAGGGCGCCGGCATTGCAGTGGGTGAGGACGGTGCCTTTCTGTGGCAGCAACTCGGCCCCGAAGGCACCCAGCTGTTTACAGGCGGCGATGTCTTCGTCGTACATCTGCCGGGCCAGCGCCACCACTTGCTGCTTGATCTCAGGGATCAGGGTATTTTGCGCGGCCAGCTGATTGTAAAGATCGCGGATTTTGCCGATACCCCAGAAGAGATTCACGGCGGTTGGACGAGTGCTGGCGAGGGTATTGCAGATGACGCCAACTTCGGCCGTGAGATCAGAGAGGTTGGTCGCTGTCGAGCGATCGATGCCGATGGCGACACCCATGGCGCCGGAGACGCCGATCGCCATGGCTCCGCGAACGATCATGTCCCGGATGACGGTCGCAACCTGTTTGTAATCAGTGGCGAGGACGTACGTTTCTTCGAGGGGGAGCTTGGTCTGGTCGAGAAAGTTAATGCCGGAGGGAAGCCATTCGAGCGTAGGGATCATGTCCTCTTCAGTTTAGCGGAGAGGATGGGGGCTGGTTCAAACAGGGCGGCGGCGGGAGCCTGGCTCACGCCGCGCGCTTTGAGAGAGGATCAAGGAAGAGAATCCGGGAGCGGGTCCGCGGGCAGGATAGAACGCAAAAGCGTACGCAAGTAAGGAGACCAGAGAAGCAGAGCAGCAGTGGTTCAGGAGCCTCTGTAGAACGGGCTCTCAGTGAGCAGAGTAGGAGGCGCATCGGATCGCGGGTATCCCTCGTCTGTGGGAGTGGATGAGGCGAAAGGCGTTCGTTTTCAACATTTTAGTGAAGACTAATGTGGGAATTGCGGATATCTGTGGCAGTGAAGAGGCTGAAGAAGGGGGCTCCGTTTGCGGCCTGCTCGATGGCGGCGCGACCGCCCTGTTCGCGGTCGACCAGGCAGAGCACGCCGGCGACGACCATGCCGGCCTCGCGGGCTGCTTCAATGGCGGTGATGGTGGAGCCGCCGGTGGTGCAGACGTCGTCGACGATGACGACGGGGGCGCCGGGCTCGAGGAAGCCTTCGATGCGGCGGCCGGTGCCGTGGGTCTTTTCGGCTTTGCGGACGAGGAAACCGTTGATGAGATGGGGTTTAGCGTCCGGGGACTCGCGGAGGGGATCGGCTTCGTCGAGGTCGAGTTGCTGGGCGAGGTCGAGGATCTCGGCGAAGTCGGCGGCGGCCCAGGCGCTGGCGGAGGCAATGTTTGAGACCAGGGGATCGGCTCCCATGGTGAGGCCGCCAACGGCTAAAGCTTCTGGAATGTGTTGCTTGATGAGGTCGTAGAGAAGGATGCCGGAGAGGCGGCCGCCCTCGGCGTGGAGGGTGGTGATGCGGCAGTCAATGTAGTAGTCGGACTTCTGGCCGCTGGCGAGGGTGAAGTCGCCGAGACGGAAGGAGAGGGTGGCGAGCAGGTTGAGGAGGGTCTGGCGATGGTCGAGGGGTGGGGGCATTTGGTCAGTTTAGCGGGTTTATTGTGCAGTTTTCGCTGAGGTTGAGCGTGGTTTGGTGGAGGTTGAGCGGGTTTTCGTGGAGGTTGAGAGAGCTTGGATAGAGAAGCAGATCCCTGCGGGAAGGCAACAAAAAGGGTGAGGGCGTGGCGCACTTTTTGTCTTGGTGGAAAAGCAGATCGCTCGGGATGACAACAAAAAGGCGGGGGAAGTGGCGCAGGATTCGGCCGTGGGTAGGGATGCGGGTCCCTCCGCTGCGCCTGCGGCTCCGGTCGGGATGACAGGTCTGTGGGTGGGTGGTTCAGTTAGAGGAGCGACTGCTTAGAGGGGGTCGGCGTCGTCCAGTTTGGCGTGGAGGTCGGCGACCCAGGCTGGGACCTGGGGTTTGGTTTGGGTGAGGTCGATGCGACCGCGGGTGACGGCCCAGTGGTCAAGCCAGGTGGCGCCGACGTCGGAGACGTAGGTGTCGGGCTGGGCGTAGGCCGGGTCGGCCAGGGCGTCGGCGAGGGAGATGAAGGTGTAGCCGTGTTTGCGGAGGAGACTGATGAGGTCGGGGAGGTGATCGGCCTCGAGCCAGGTGGCGTGGAGGAGGAGGATCTGTTTGGGCTCGTAGCCGAGCAGGGTGCGGGAGAGGGCTTCATCGTGGGTGAGGACCTGGTCGGTGTAGGTGAGCCAGGCTTGCGCGAGCTTCGGCATGAGGGCAGCGTCGTGGCGGGTGTGTGCGTTGTCGTAGAGGTCGGCGAAGTACCAGTCGCGCGGGTCGATGGTGACGGGGGCGATGCGGTAGCCGCGGCCGATGAGGAACTGCTCGGCGGCGCGGCGGGTTTGGAGGTCGGGGCCGACGTCGAGGTAGGGATGGCGGAGGTAGTGGAGGTCTTTTTTGTGGGCCTGCGAGAGCATGCGGGTGACGGTCTCGCCGAAGATGACGTCGTCTTCCCA
>CAXSEC010000115.1:0-3239 GCA_964236325.1 uncultured Acidobacteriaceae bacterium
GCGTCGGGGGCGTTCGAGGGCGTGACGACGCGCGCGCCGGGGGTGTGGGTGAAGATGGATTCGCCGGACTGCGAGCGGTAGAGGGAGCCGCCGGTGAGATAGCCGCCTATGGGAACGCGCATGACGAGCGGGCAGGTGAACTGGCCGTTCGAACGCCAGCGCATGACGGAGAGCTCGTTGCGCATCTGGTGCATGGCGGGCCAGATGTAGTCGAAGAACTGGATCTCGACGACGGGTTTGAGGCCGCGGACGGCCATGCCGATGGCGCGGCCGACGATATTGGCCTCGGCGAGCGGCGAGTTCCAGACGCGATCGGAGCCGAACTCGGTCTGGAGGCCGGCGGTGAGCTTGAAGACGCCGCCTTTGCCTTTGAGGGTACCGGCGCGAAGGGCCTCGTCACGCGTGGCGTCGGCGACATCTTCGCCGAAGACGACGATGCGCTGGTCGCGGCGCATTTCGTCTTTGAGGCAGGCGTTGATGAGATCGGCCATGGTGCGTTCAGCCGCCGTGCCGGCCTCGCCTGGAGCAAGTTGGGGCTCAGTGGCGAAGATTGCGTCGGTGGGGCGCAGGTCCTCGGAATAGACGTGGGTGAGGATGGAGGCGACTTCGGCGGGTGCGGCGGCGAGGGCGCGATCGGCGGCAAGCTGCACCTCTGTCTCCACATCGCGTTCAAGGTAGGCAAGGTCCGCCTCGTTGAGGATGCCGTCGTGGAGAAGCTGCAGGCGAAGACGCGCGATCGGGTCACGGAGCAGATCGGCTTCGATCTCGGCCTCGGAGCGGTAGGCGCGTTCATCGTCAGAGAGGGAGTGCGAGTAGGGACGGATTACGTGGCCGTGGACGAGGGCGGGGCCGCGGCGATCGCGGCAGTACTGCACAGCTTCGACCATGGCCTGGTAGCTGGCGAGGGCGTCGGTGCCATCTACCTCGGCGAAGTGGAAGTTGGGGAAGTTGGCGACGAGCCGCGAGATGTTGCCGCCGGGCGTGTTGGCTTCGACCGGTGTGGAGATGGCGTACTGGTTGTCTTCGACGACGAAGAGGACGGGGAGCCTGGCGTTGGACGCGGTGTTGAGGGCCTCCCAGAACTCGCCCTGCGAGGTGGAGCCTTCACCGATGGAGACGTAGACGACTTCATCCTCGTGGAAGGTGACGTCCTTGAACTCGCGGTAGTCGCCGGGATGTTTTCGGGCGGCATCGGGGTGCCGGGTGAAGTAGCGTCCGGCCTCTGCGCAACCTACTGCATGCAGGCACTGCGTGGCGGTGGAGGAGCTGGGACTGACGATGTTGAGCGGCTTTGAGGTCCAGTGTGACGGCATCTGGCGACCACCGGAGGCTGGCTCGTCTTTGGCGCCGACCGCCTGCAGCAGCTGATGCTCGACGGTGCTGCCCAGGGCGAGGCAAAGGGCGCGGTCGCGATAGTAGGGGAAGAACCAGTCATAGCCCGGCTTGAGCGCGAGACCTGCAGCGACAAGAAGAGCTTCATGGCCGGCGCACGAGATCTGGAAGAAGATCTTCTGCTGACGCTTGAGGATGATCTCTCGGTCATCCGTCTTTCGGGACAGAAGCATCAGGCGATAGAAGTGGATCAATTGCTGGTTGGAGAGCGAGCCAGGCGAGTCCACCGACTCGAGCACACCGTTTCGGTCTTCCGCAGATACGGTCTTCGCCATCCCATCCTCACCGATGGGCTGATTGTACTTCGTTGACCGGTCACTTGGCAGCGGGCTAGGATCCTGGGATGGATGTTCTGGACGGTCAGAACCGGGCCGTCATGATCTCGGTGGCGGCGATCATTCCCGTGCGGGACATGGCGGTCTCGGTGGCGTTTTACGAACGGCTGGGATTTGTTGGCAGACCGTATGACGATGGCGGCTCGTACGTCTTCATGTCGCGGGACGACATCACCTTCCATCTCAATCGCATGGAGACTTTGGAGTGGACGTTCAATCCGATGGGTGTGTACTTCTATGTCAGCGATGTGGATGTCTTCTATGACGAGGCTGTTGCCGCCGGTGTGACGACACTTGAGGCTCCTGAGGATGAGCCATGGCGGATGCGGGAGTTCGCGGTGAGTGACCCGGACGGGACGCTGCTGCGGTTTGGCGAGCACATTGCTGCGCGGTAGGCGGTGATCGATCTCGTGCGCTGCCGATGGCGGACGCTTGCCAAGTGCACCTTCTGAGAAGAGCTGCACTCCCTGATAGAATCGGTAAAATCCACTCCTCAAAGGAGAGGCAATGCAGGCAATGCTTGCGCTCGAAGACGGGCGTACCTTTCGCGGGAAGAGCTTTGGCGCCCAGACAGAAGCTCTGGGTGAGGTGGTCTTCAATACCTCTCTGACCGGCTATCAAGAGATCTTTACCGACCCATCCTATGCGGGGCAGATTGTCGTTCTGACGAATCCGCACATAGGCAACTACGGGACGACACCATCCGACGCAGAGGCCAAGCGGCCTTATATTGAGGGCCTGGTAGCGCGCGAGTTTTCGCCGGTGAGTTCAAGCTGGCGGTCGACCCAGGTCGCGGACGAGTATCTGGAGCGCTATGGCGTTCCGGTGATTGCGGAGGTCGACACGCGTGCCGTGGTGCGGCATCTGCGGGCAAACGGCGTAATGCGGGGTGTGATTGCCTCGGGTGAGTCGCTGAAGGCTGACGATCTGGTGGATCGGGCAAAGGCGATCAAGAGCATGGCCGGGGCGGATCTGGCGAGTGCTGTGAGCACGAAGTCGAGCTACGTGTGGGACTCGAGTGAGCCGCGTAATCAGACGGGCGACTCTCTGCTGGGCGCAGGCACGCACGGGACCGAGGCGATGCACGTGGTGGCGTATGACTTCGGCATCAAGGAAAACATCCTGCGGATGCTGACGCGCGAGAACTGCCGAGTGACGGTGGTTCCGGCAAAGACGTCGGCTGAGGAAGTGCTCGAGATGAAGCCGGACGGAGTGTTCTTCTCGAACGGACCGGGGGATCCGGAGCCGCTCGAGTATGCGGTCGAGACCATCCAGAAGCTGCAGGGAAAGACGCCGATGTTTGGCATCTGTCTGGGGCATCAGCTGTTCGGGTTGGCGCTGGGCGGCAAGACCTACAAGCTGAAGTTTGGGCACCATGGCGGCAATCATCCGATCAAGAATCTGGAGACAGACAAGGTCGAGATTACGTCGCAGAACCACAACTTCGCGGTGGATCCGGAGACGCTCAATGCCGATACCGTCGCGGTGACGCACGTGAACTTGAATGACCAG